>JBNKTK010000001.1:0-83278 GCA_050298035.1 Mangrovibacterium sp.
CCGCTGGCGCGAATTTGCAATTCGTGCCTTGCAAGTATAGCACAGGTTACAAATTTGCGGTAGCAACAACCGCAATTAAATTAGAAACAACCAACACCAACTATAAAAACCTAGCGATATGCTAAAATCGAGAGAACCAACCGGTTATTGATGCACAGACAGACACAAGCTATAAACTGAGAACAATGCAATGGGACCGGGATCCATAAACACCGGGGTGATACTGAAAAACCAAATTTTCAGGAACAAAAAACACATCAGAAATGAATACTAAATTCTATAAACAAGGCATCACTTTTATCCTGGCGGTATCCATTATTCTTTTATCCGGATGCGCCTCAATTGTCAGCAAGGGCAGTTACCCCATTTCGATAAACAGCACTCCTTCAGGAGCAAAAATCACGGTAAAAGACAGGTATGGATATGATATCTACTCAGGAAACACGCCGGCAAACCTGAAACTGAAAGCAGGTGCGGATTTTTTTGCAAAAGCAAGCTACACGGTAACCTTCGAAATGGAAGGATATGAAAAAAGAACAGTGCCTATTGAATTTAAATTAGACGGCTGGTATTTCGGTAACATCGTTTTTGGTGGGTTAATCGGGGTTCTCATTGTAGACCCGGCCACCGGCGCCATGTGGAAACTCAAGACCGAATTCATCAACGAAACGCTTTCAAGTACAACCTCAACAACCAATGAGGCATCGTTAAAAGTCCTGGGATATGCCGACATTCCCGAAAGCTGGAAAGATAAATTGGTGCGGGTAAACTAACCCCCTCCCCTCTGCTACCGCGAATTTGTAATTCGAGCGTTGGAGAGTTACAAACTCAAAATAACCTGCCCCTCGTTACCGCTTTGCTCAAACGAGGGGCAGGCCGGGGACATTCTGAGTCCGGATTTTCAACGTGACAGGTCGTGTAATGCACTTTTACACCTCGGATATGACCTGTTGCAGTCCCTATATTAAAAGTGACAGCCCTGAGTTAATTGGTGTCAGCTGTGAAAAAGGGATGTTATCTTTCCTCAAAGATGACATCCCGAAGTATTTTCGTGGTTCACTGATCGGATGATCCGAAAAGTCATCCGTTCTGTAACTGTCTATTCCAAAATAATCAGCTTTTCCTGTTGTTTGGTCAGGTAGCCAAATGGTTCGGCTTTAAAACCGTGTTTCGTTAGCAGGTTTTCTACTTCGCTAGTCGCTTCCGGTTCAACGGCAATGAGCAAACCACCGCTGGTTTGCGGGTCGCAAAGGATTAATCGGTCCTGTTCGTTTTGCAGTTGGATGTGATGTCCGTAGCTGTCCCAGTTGCGGTGGGTGCCGCCGGGAATGCAGTTTTGGGCAATATATTCGTCCACCTCCTCAAAGCGGGGTATTTTAGCGTAGTTGATGACTGCCGAAAGTTTGCTGCCTTCGCACATCTCGGTTAAATGGCCCAACAGGCCAAAGCCGGTTACGTCGGTCATGGCTTTCACGCTTTCAATCTCGGCCAGCTCGGCGCCAATGCTGTTCAAAAGGGTCATCGAGTCGGGGGCCAGGCAGCTGTGCTCCGGCTTTAGTTTGCCCTGCTTTTGCGCGGTGGTAAACACGCCCACGCCAAGCGGTTTGGTGAGGTAAAGCAGGCAGCCTTCGGTGGCCGTATCGTTTCGTTTCAGCTTGTCTAACGACACTTGCCCGGTAACGGCCAGCCCAAAAATTGGCTCCGGGCTGTCGATGCTGTGCCCGCCGGCCAGGACAATCCCGGCTTCTTTGCAGGCCTGTCGGCCTCCGTCCATCACCTGTTGCGCCACTTCGGGCGCAAGCTTGTCGACCGGCCACCCCAGTATGGCAATGGCCAGCAGCGGTTTCCCTCCCATGGCATACACGTCGCTGATGGCGTTGGTCGCTGCAATCTTGCCAAAGGTAAACGGATCGTCAACAATGGGCATGAAAAAATCGGTGGTACTGATGACGGCCGTTCCGTCGCCCATGTCGTAAACAGCAGCATCGTCGCGGCTTTCGTTGCCAACAAGCAGGCGGTTATCGCGAATGGGGTCGATGTTATTGTGCAAAATGGTACTCAGTACTTTTGGTGAAATTTTGCACCCGCAACCGGCGCCATGACTGTATTTCGTGAGTTTAATCTCTTCCATTGTCTTTTAGGTAATTTAAGATGGAACGGGCATTCTTTTCATGATCGGTGCTTTCCAGATCGATATATATTACTTTCGCACTGTCCCTGAAACTGATGCCTTTTAAATACGATTTGTCGTAATAGTGAAGTGTCCGTTGGGCTACTTCGCGGTAATTCTTTTCGCTTAAAAAATCCAGTGCTTCTTTTACTGCCAGGCCCCCAAGTCTTTTCGAAATTCGCGTGATGGACTCTTCCAGCATTTCCGGATCGCAGTGGCCATATTCTTCCACCAGGTGTTTTACCCGCTCCTGTTGGGGGATGTTCAGGAAATAAACGGTCTGTGTCCGTATTTGGTTGAACAGGTCAATGGGGATTTTTACACCGCCAATGTTGTGGCTTTCATCTTCAACCCAAATCGGCTGGCCGATATCCAAATGCCTGAACTCTTCAAACAGGTTGTTCTCAAACTGTTCAACGGTGGGCTGTTTGGGTTGATCAATCCCCCCAAAAGCCGACCCTTTGTGATTGGCGATTTGTTCGAGATTGATGACTTGCTGCCCCAGTATCCGTAGGTTTTCGAGGATGTGGGTTTTCCCGCTCCCGGTGTACCCGCCCAAAATGCGAAGCTGAAAAGGCTGCATGAAAAAGCCGAGCACGTAATTGCGGTAGGCTTTGTAGCCGCCTTCAATCACGTACACTTTCTGAAAGCCGTTGTCGGCCAGATGTTGTGCAAACGAAGCACTTCGCATCCCGCCGCGCCAGCAGTGGACAACCACCTCTTTGTTGGGGGCAATTTCTTCAGACTCAATAACAAATTGGCTGAGTTTTGGCGTCACAAATTTGTACCCCAGTTCAATGGCTTTTTCCCGGGAACGTTGAACGTACATGGTACCAACTTCGGCCCGCTCGCTATCCGAAAAAATCGGGATATTAAAAGCTCCGGGAATGTGTCCTTTTCGATATTCTCCGGGCGAACGCACATCAATCAGGGGCAGATTGTGAAATTGCCCGTAGTATTGATGGATGTTCAGTTTTTGGATCATGCTTTAATTGGAACGATTAGCGATAGGGAAGTTTTGTCAGCATTTCAGCCAGTTGGTTAATGCCTTCCTCCAACTTCTTGTTCACCATCATTTTGATCATCATGCTCATTTCTGCATGAAGGGTGAGTTTCATCTTTGTTTGGTAAGCAGTCACCGGTAATAGTTGAATCCAGAAGGTGATGCCAATGGGCAAACCGCCCGAGCTGCTGATTTTTATTGTGTTGACAGGTTCGCGCTCAATGATCCGGATTTCGGCTTGTCCCATCCCCGAAATATTGAAACGGCAGGAGTCTGCATCCGATTCAAAATCGCTGACCTTAATTTGTGGCACCGATTCATTGATTTTAGACAGCAGCCCTTCATTTACATAGGTCGATAAGTTATCAAAGTTGGAAAGGTAGTTGTAAATGACCTCCTGGTTATTTTCAATGGTCTTAATGTCGCTGACGTATTTTTGAACACTCATTGTTTTCGATTAAAATGGGTAACGTTTCTAAAATTCGTGTAAAAGTAGTTGGCAAAATGTAATTATTCAACTTCGGGAGGTATAAAACAGAAAAATCCCCGACAAGGCCGGGGATGTCATCTATTTTTATAAAAATTTGGTTCTGCTTTATTTGCCCCAGTTTGCCGGGTCTTCACGCCATTTGTTCAGCGATTCTACCTGTGATTCCTGAATTTCACCCAACTCAAGGGCAACTTCGATCAGGGTTTGGTAGCGGCTTAAGGTTGTCAGTTCAATACCTGCCTGAGCAAAATTATCTTTTGCAACCGGGAAGTTGTACGAGAAAATAGCGAGCATCCCCAGTACATCTCCACCAAAGTTGGAAACTGCTTCGGCTGCTTTCAAACTGCTTACCCCCGTAGATACCAGGTCCTCAATTACAACAACTTTTTGTCCGGCTTTCAGGTCACCTTCAATCAGGTTTTCCAAACCGTGTCCTTTTGGTTTCGCACGAACATAAATAAACGGAAGTCCCAGTTCCTCGGCAACCAACACGCCATGGGCGATTGCACCGGTGGCAACTCCGGCAATAACTTCGGCTTCCGGGTATTTTTCACGAACCAGTTTCACAAATTGGTCGCGGATAAAAGTACGTGCCTCTGGGTAGGATAACAGTTTCCGGTTGTCACAGTAAATTGGAGCTTTCCATCCTGATGCCCAGGTAAAAGGGTTTGATGGTTGGATTTTTATTGTGTTAATTTGTACGAGTTTTTTCGTTACTTCCAAATGGATGTCTTGCATAATGTTAAATGTTTAATACTGAATTGAACACAAATGTACAAAGTTTTTTTTAATGAGTACGTGCTGCACTTTACGTCCGAATTTAATAATTCATCTAATGATAACATTCGCCAAGTAGCTGAATTAAAGCGAATTAGTGAATTTGCAAAACTTCTTGATCAGCTTGACGCAGGAAAATATGTTGAAGAACTCAAAATTCAGGTCAGGGCAGATGAAAAGCTCCTGAAACAGCTACCTGTATCTTTGACCCAACTTCCGGCAGCAGGCGGACTGGTAAATAATGACCGGGGCGAAATGTTGTTTATCAAGCGGTTTGGCCGGTGGGATTTGCCTAAGGGTAAAATTGAGAAAATGGAAAATGCTCCGGATGCTGCAATCCGGGAAGTTGAGGAGGAATGTGGTATTCAGCAACTTCAGATTGTCCGGCAATTGCCTTCAACCTTTCATATTTACAGGTCGCCTTTTTTGAAACCGGGAAATGACTTGGTTTGGAAGGAAACCTCGTGGTTCGAAATGACCCATTCCGGCGCCGGGAGCATTTGTCCGCAACAGGAAGAAGGAATTGAAGAAGTCCGGTGGTTTAACCGGCACGAGCTGTCCGAGGTGCTTGAATCGACCTATGGCAACCTAAAAGAACTTCTTAACTTTTACCTGGCCTGATTGCGGAATTCTTCCATCCGTTTTTGTTTCATGATTGCCGAAAATTGCCTGTCGAACCCATCCATCGGGTTAAACGCAGGTGCTAATTGTAATTTACCATCCGGGTCGATTAAATAGGTGGTCGGAAAACTTTTCACCCGGTATTTATCAGCTTCATCGTTACTGACCGTGAAAAACTGTCCCGGCCATTCTTGTTGCTGGATCAGGTCTTTCTTTCCTTCTTCGCTTCTCGGAATGATATTCAGAATGACAAGCTGTGACGAAAAAGTAGTGGATACTTTCTTTAAATAATCCAGGTGTTGCCGGCAAATTGGGTTTGCCACACTTGTAAAATGAAGGTAGATGTATTGGCCCTTAAACTCTGAAAGTTGATGGGGCTTACCGTCAAATCCGGTGAATGAAATGCCAGGTGCATTTGTCCCTTGAAGTAAGTAGGTGAGCTTGGCTTTTAAGTCCGTAGCAGTTTGCTTTTCCGCTCCAGTCCAATTACTTGCTGAAATCTTGTCGAGCAGGTTTAGTAAGCTTTTGGGTGAAAACAGGCCTTGATAAAAAGCATCGTTTATTGATTTTAGGATAACCTGGTGACTTAAACGGCTGTTCCATCCATTCTCCGTCGCCAGGTCGTTTTCAATTCCGCTCAGGTTAGCCTGTCCGACTAACTTCCGGAAATCTTCGCCACCAATGGAGTTTGCCCGGATGCTAAAATAATTGGTGAACAGTTGGTTGAACAGGTTGTTGCAAGGTGGCAGGGAGAGATCGAACTTGTGGTCGACAAAACAGGATTTTACAAATGTCTCAGTACGCCCCTGATGTAACGCAAAATCGACAGTTGCCAGCCTGTAAAATTTGTATTCTTCAAAGTAGCCATTCCCGTTGTTGGGGAATTTTGCATTTATGGCACTTTTCAGCGAATCGACTGCTGCCTTGGATTTGTCGCGGTAAATCTTATTGAAAAAATGATTCTCTTTGACCGAGAACTCATTTTCAAAATTTAGGATAACCCGGTTTAGATCGTTGGCTGTTGCATCTTCAATACCAAATGGAACTATTTCAGGCTGAAAAAACGGATTGCGTTGTTCTGCTTCCGAAATCTTTTTTAGCGGAGGAAACACCAGTTTATAACTTTTGCCGGGTTCCAGGTAAATGAAAGCCTGCCAGACATCGAAATCGGCTTGGCAGAAAGTGGTTGAGCTTAATGGGATTTGTTTGCTGAATGATCCGCTTGCCCCAATTTGCAGCGAAGCAATAACATGCTTCTCTCCGGTTATTGGGTCTGTTTGGTACAGCTCAACTGCCCTTCCCGCATATTCAGGCATGCTCCCCGAAAGGGTGACCTGGTTGGATTGTGCAAAAAGTGAAAACGAAATAAATAACGAAAAAAGAAAAGTGATCAGTTTATTCATCTTCTTTTGTGAATTCATCCATATTTAATCCTTTTGGCAGAAACATGCTGGCATCGCCCCCGTGCAGGATAATATCGCGGACAATCGACGAGTTTACCGGCGTATGTTCCGGCATGGTCAATAGAAAAACCGTCTCGATTTGCGGGTGCAGTTTCTTGTTCATTTGAGCAATTGCCCGTTCATATTCAAAGTCGGACGAAGTTCGCAAACCACGCAAAATGTAGTTGGCCCCGACTTTCCGGCAGAAATCCACGGTCAGTCCTTCGTGGCTCATCACCTCAATTTTGGGTTCGTCAGAAAAAACCTGCCTGATCCAGCGGAGCCGTTTTTCAAGTTTGAAGAAAGATTGTTTGTTGGTATTGTAGCCGATCATGATGATGATCTTGTCGAACATTGGGATGGCCCTTCTGACAACACTTTCATGACCAATAGTGAACGGATCGAACGACCCGGGAAATATGGCGATTTTCTCCATGATTTCGTTTTTGAATTCAACCATCAAATATAACGGATAATATTGGGAAATATTTGTAGAACGGGTTAAAATGAAATCAGGAGACATTCGTTGGGAGAGGGAAAAACGACGAACTGGAATCTTTTTTGAGAAATACACTGTTGTTTTGAAAGTTTTCAGACAACAGGAAGATTGGTAGATTTGAAAGAGTCCAGCGAAATTTCAGTATGTGATTCATTTTTTGTTAGATTTGCTTTTACCTAAATACATGACATAAAAATATAATGGATCAGACCCTGTCAATTGTCGTTTCTGTTTTTAATGAAGAAGAAGTCCTGCCTGAATTTTTGAAAAATTTAAGTTCGGTTACCAAAAAACTTGACGTTTCTGCTGAACTTGTTTTTGTTGATGATGGTAGTACTGACAATAGCCTGTTTGTCTTAAAGAATTGGAAGAAACAGAATGATATTGAAATGAAAATCATCAGTTTTAGCCGAAACTTTGGGCACGAAGCAGCCATGATTTGCGGGATTGATCAGGCAGTTGGTGATGCTGTGATTTGCATGGATTCAGACTTACAACATCCTCCTTCCATTTTACCTGAGATGATCAAAAGCTATCAGCAAGGATATGATATTGTAACCATGATGCGGGAAAAGAGAGATGATAATAGTTGGTTAAAGAATTGGTTCTCACGAAGATTTTACGCCCTTATTAACAGGCTTTCAGAATATAAGCTAGATAAAAATGCATCTGATTTTTTCCTTATTTCAAAACCGGTTGCAGATATTTTGCGCACCGATTACCGGGAACGAAATCGTTTTTTGCGTGGCTTCATCCAAATAATTGGTTTTTCAAAGGCAAACTTATCGTATGTTGCCCCCAAAAGACCTGCAGGACAAAGTAAATATTCGTTCTTTAGGCTGTTGAAATTGTCGGCCAATGCGATTATATCATTTTCAAAACTGCCCCTTTACCTTGGGATTTATATTGGTGTGATCTTCGCATTCTTTTCCCTGGTACTGGGTGTTTATACGATTTGTCAATATATTTTTGGCAATACGCCACCTTCAGGATATACTACTATTGTTTTGTTTTTGAGTTTAAGTTTTTCTCTTTTATTTATCCTTATCGGGATTATTGGAACCTATGTGGGATATATTTTTGAGGAAAATAAAGGGCGTCCAATATATTTAATTAAAAACATAGCTTGATTCATGTCCCGTAAAACAACCTACTTTGGAGTAACTGTTTTGGCAACAGTACTCGTCATTTTTTATTTTTTCGGAGGTATTTTAGAAAATCCCAATCGGGTATATTTTGCGGGGAATGGCGATGGATTTAAATCTTATTACGGAGCAATTTATCATCTCAAATATGATAAGGACTACGGACAGTTTAAAGGGATGAATTATCCTTACGGAGAATCTGTTTTTTTTACAGATAATCAACCATTGTTGACGAATACGGTTAAGTTTCTGGATAAGTTGAACCTTGGGGTAAGCTCAAATATTGTTGGGATTGTGAACTTATTGATGATTCTTTCGATCCTGATTGCAGTAGTTTTCTTGTATCTGATATTTATTGAACTTGGAGTAACGTGGTGGTTTGCTTCGTTAGCGGCGATTGGCATCAGTCTGTTATCTCCTCAGATAGGACGAATGGGTGGGCATTTTTCCCTTTCCCATGTGTTTTGGATCCCGGTTATGTTGTACCTGATTTTACGCTTTTCAAGAAAACAATCATGGAAGCTTACTTTATTAATCTCTGTGGTCGTTTTTTTAGCTGCATCCATGCATTTGTACTTTGCCGGGTTTTACGGATTACTCCTTACTTTTTACTGGCTTTTTTCTGAAAACTGGTTGAGTAAAGATTGGAAAAAACGAGGCATTGCACTGTTGCATTGGTTTGTGCAGATTTGCTTGCCGGTTCTTTTTGTTCAACTAATTGTGGCTTTATCCGATCAGGCAACTGACCGAACTACCCATCCCTACGGATTCCTGGTTTACCTGGCGCATCCGGTTAGTATCTTTCTTCCGTCGGGAGCGCCCTATGGTTTCGTGCCAAAGTTTGTGTCTGTTTTCCGCCATCTCGATTGGGAAGCTTATGCGTTTATTGGTGTCTCAGCCTTGATTGGTTTCTTGATTGGGGTGTATTATTTCATCCGCAATATTGTTCTTCGAAAAGCTTTCTGGAAGGTCAGCGATCAACCAACGCTAAACATTTTATTCTGGGCATCAATTGTTTCATTACTCTTGTCTTTTGGCATCCCTTTCGTATTTAAGATGGAATGGTTGCTCGATTATATCGGGCCATTTCGCCAATTGAGGGCACTTTCCAGGTTTTCATGGTTATTCTTTTATGTGATCAATATTTTTGTTTTCTACCGGTTGTATCAATGGTTCCAAAGCAGGCAAAATAAAATTGGAACAGTTGTAATCGTTGTTGCATTCCTTTTTCTTTTTATTGATGGTTATTTCAATGTAAATGGGCTTGCCGGGCGAATCAATAATCACAAAGAAATTTTGGATGACAGAAAGAATGAACTATCAGCAAACCAATGGGTGAAGGACGTAAACCCGGATCAATTTCAGTGTATTTTACCAATTCCGTATTTTCATGTCGGTTCGGAGAATATCTGGATTGACGGAGGAAACAACGTCGTCGAAACAACATTCATTGCTTCATTGAAAACAGGTTTGCCGACTACCGCGGTTATGATGGGGCGGACGTCCATTTCACAAACATACCGGAATTACAATTTACTTCTCGAGCCGGTGCATGATTATGCCGTGTTGGATGATTTCAAAAATCAAAAAGATATCCTGTTGCTTCGGATGAAAAAATATCAACCGAATGCAGATGAGCAACGATTACTGAATAGTGCAGCGCTTATTACCGGGAATGATGAATTTGAACTTTTGGCGTTGCCATTTGAAACCTTGAAACAAATTCCGGAACAGTATCAGAAAGCAGTTGTCGAAGCATTTCGCTCTGATAGCCTGTTTGAAAAAGCTGGTTTCTTGATGAGCGACACGGCCTCATTCTTTTATTACAATGATTTTGCAAAGGAAACCGGATTCCTGAAAGAAGGAGCCCATCCACTAAACCCGATTTATTGGAACACACTTTTGTCTCAAAAACTGAAGAAAACAAAAGCGGGACAAGATTATCTGTTATCCTTTTGGTTGAAAGATTTTCAACGTGATGCATACCCGCGTTTTAATATCGAAATTAGCCAAATGAATGATGCCGGTGAGTCGGTTGATTATTTCTATTCAGACATTCACAGGTATTTGAGGACAATTGATGGTGATTGGGCTATGTTTGAAATTCCTGTTCATATTAAAGTTGATGATGTCTCCGTTAAAATTTCGGTCAGGAATACCGTATTGCAACATGCAAACTATATCATCGATGACCTGATGGTTCATAACTCAGAGTGCGATATTTTCAGGAAAGAAAACGGACTACTTGAGAAAAATACCCGAAAGTTTAAGATCGATTAGTTTGATAGGGTGTTTAACCTGTAAAGTTTGCAGTAGTCGTTATATCTGATGAGTTGATAGCTTTTGTCAAGGATTGATTTGATAAGTTGGCTGTTTTCATCTGTTTCATTGTCTGCTTCCCCCAGAATAACAACATATGGAATTTCTTTCAGTGCTCCGTCTTTCTGCTGAAGTGTAAAGAGGTCAGGATTCGTTGGATGACAGTAAAAACTTTCGACCAGTTTCCGGTTGTTGGCGTCCCAGGTATTCAATTTCCCTAATTCACTGGGGCCTTTTAGATTCCATTTCAATGGGAACCAATTAAGCTGAGCTTCATAATCTTCCAAAACAATCACATGGTTTCCAGTTCCGTAATAGCCAGACGAATGCATGTCAAGCCAACTATCTGAGAAATTAAAAGTAAGTAGTAGGCTTCCCGGTTCTACGGTACTGGTAATATCATTTATTTGTACAGCTTTTTTTGAAAGGGGCTGCATATGCACACTGTGCATCCGGACAAAGGTAAACTGGACGATAAGTATTACGCCAACAGCGATATATTTTATCATTTTGGGGTAGGTAAGCACCGCCAATGCGAGAAGCAGGAATAAATAAAAAATAAAAATCAACCGTTCGGTTAACAGATTTGCATTCGGAACAATCAGGTATAGCAGGAGGAAGGTGACAGCCAATCCCAGCCATATCCATGATATTTGGGGACTAGCATGAATTTGTCCAGATTGCAGTCTTCCTTGTTTCTTTTTAATAATTCTGATGATATTGCTAAAAAGTAAGACTATAAAAAGGAGAAACATCAGTTTTGTATAGGCCAGCCACGGATAATTGTAGGCTAAAGTGATTAGTGGTTCTACATTCACCAACATGTCCAGAAGCTGACCCATTCCGATGCGGGAAGCATTTTCCAGTGAATCGACACGGATAATATAATTGCCTGCCAGGAAAAGGGCTGGTGCTGCAGCCAGAGCAATCTTCAATGCAACCCTGAAATAATCGTTCAGCTTGTTGATTTTTAGTGATTTCCCTTGATAGGAAATTTGAATGTTTTTTATTGGTAGCAGTAAAATCACCAAAACGGTGATCATGAAAATCATTAGATGAGAAAAATAAACAATAAGCAGTAAAAGCGATAACGGAAATAAGTGCCTGATTTGAAGACTCTCCAGCCTGCGGAGTATGAAATAGATTGTAACTAGCATGAGTGGAATGGCAAATACCAGGTTGAAAAAACCAAGATAAAGCAAGTGGTTATGACAGAACGGGATGATCAAATAAGACAACTGTCTGTTGTCCGGTGCCAGGTGTAAGGTTATTTTTCGGAAATAGATTGGAGTGGTGACCAGATAAGTCATTAAAACCAGTTTCTCGGTTAGAAAATCCGGAAGTAAATATCCGATTGAAGCAAACAGAACGTGAGATATCCAGTTCGGAACAGGCTGTTTATTGAACACAAACAAATTTCCGAATTCATCGTATTGTCCCAGTATTAATTCCCGGATGAGCTTCCCGTTGTACAAATGTGCCGGACCGTCTAATGTTGGGTAGTACTTGGTGAACAGAAGAGGGATAAGTCCACTGAATACCAGCAGGTAAAACAAATTTTGTTCAGAAAATAGTATCCGGCGAAGTTGTTTCATTTATATGCGTGTCAGATTTTAATGTCTGTTTAGGGATTCTCCGGTTGTGTACCTTCATTCACTTTTGATGTATTCACAAGGAAAATGCAATTGTCATTTTTTGTATTTCTGAAAATAAGCTTTTCCTGGAATGTTATACCTTCGGCAATATGAGGAGCCAAATCCTTTTTTATCTGATCCAAAAGTTTTGAATACGGTAAATAAAGATAGAACTGATTGTTATTTGCATCAATCATTAGGTCATTGCCCCATTGGTGAAAGGTTCTGTCCCAAGTGTGGTACAGATAGGAATTTGGGTACATTTTTGCTAAAAAAGGTTTATAAATCTTATTTGGCTTTACCCCGGCATAAGCACCCGTAAACATCATTGCATACTCCTTAAACGGATTACCGTAGTAGTCGCAGGCAATAACTTTCACTGCATCGGGAGGTATGGATTGGACATAATTGTAGGTTTCTGTTTCAGTCGCAACTGCTGTTTGGATTTGTTTGGTCTTTGATGGTAACTTGTGCAGTTGATAAAAAAAGACTAAACCTGAAATAGTTAAAACAATAACCGGGGAGCCATATTTTTTCAAAGAAAACCTGACGGAAGACTGAACGTTTTCGACTGCTATGATTATCAATAGCGGGAATAGGTAAAGTGCCAAAATGAAGTAACGGTATTCAAATTGCCTGCCAACCATGAATAAGGTTAGTCCCAGAATCAATAAAAGACCGAGTGATAACCGGATCAGATTTTTGTTTCTATTCTTTGAGAAAAAAGTATAGATACTGATGGCTACAAAAACAAATAAGAAATCAAAGAATAGTTTGTTCGCTTCAAAAATCCATTTGAGGTTGGTGAAAAAGGTATTGGCGTCAATCAATCCGGCAGTTCCGCTTCCATGTTGTCCGCTATGAAAGATTAATTTTTTCACCCAGAAGTAAAATTGATCTATTTGAAGTGTCACAGGCAAGGCAATCACAAGAAAAGTAATTGTCGTTGTTAGGAAATAGCGTAAATACGCTTTCCTAATGAAAAATAATGGTAATAGTCCCATGGGCAGAAATGTCAACTTTATGCTTAACCCAAATCCAATGATTAGACCAGAATAAAGAGCTGTTTCCTGGGGAGATAGTTGAGTCTCATCTTCTATTAGTTTGATAATAAGTGTTGTTATTAGTAGGGTTGGGATAAGTAGAAATGTTTCCGGGGCAAATCTCGATAAGTTGTCGATTGTTAGTTCGGTTATAAAAGGAGTTGTTTGCAGCAGGATAGCGTAATGTAATTTTCCACTGTGGCGATATACTGACCGTCCGGCAAGATAGATTGCAGTTGAGATCAATGTGATGTAAGCCAGGTTGGCAATTTTCAGGTATAGTTCCGAATTTTCAATGGCATCCTGTACAATTGTAGTATCCGGGCTTCGAAATAAGTAGACTAATCTAAAAACCAATGCTACCAGGTATTGCAATGGTGTTGCCGGATTGTCAATATGTCCGATCATCAGCTTGCCTTGGGCAAGACTGAGTCCGCTTACAAAATAAATGTATTCCGAATCAACCGACCTGAGAAAGTAAATGCCGGAAAGGTAATTCATGTAAAATCCGGCAAAAAGGTAAAACAGCGGGATAACCAAAAGAAGATATTTTAGCTTTGATCGAAAAAAAGGTATGCAGATGTCTTTAAAATTCATGACCGTATTTTTTTCGTTGCTTTACTTTCCCTTTTCGTAAATGTATCCCCAGGCATGTTTATCCTGAAATGATTTTACAAGTTTAAAATTTTCTTTTGCATATTTTACCGAAGCATCATTTTCATCAAAAGTCGATTCATAAATGAAATACGTCACATCCTGAACATGCTTCCAGTCTTGAACGTTCGTGAACGGATTTTGGGTTTCTTTGTATCCCAGTGACTGATCTTTCAACGCAAAAAGAAGATTAAAACTTGCAGCAATCGGGCTGTCGAAATAACCGTTTTTTTCACAAAAATGGACCATGTCCCGATGCAATTTTACCACTTCCGCATAACCCAAATCTGCATCACTGTTTTTTTTGTGGGTTAACGAATAGAACAGGCATACCCCGCCAACTAGTGTTAAAACTGAGGCCTTTATGTATTTGTTTATGTCGATTTGACTTACAATGGCAGCAAAGACAATAATAAAAAGTACCATCAGTCCCAACATGTAGCGCAACGTGAAGAAGTTGAAAATTGAAAATGTAATGAAGGCTACAACCTGTGTTGCAACAATTGCAAAAAAAGCCGGATGGCTGATTTTTTTTCGTTTAAAAAGTAAAATGAAGAATGCAGCCATAAAAATTAGGGAAATCAGCAGGCGTCCACTCTGGCTGAAAATGACGGAAATAGCGGCGTTCATTTTCGTTTTTAAAGCCAGTAAGCTCAGGTCGATATGCCCGAGGTGTTCGTTATAGAAAAGCGTATGGAACTGCTGATAGTGAAGTAGAAGGAAGAGTCCGTAAATTAAGCCTGGGATCATTAGGTATAATAATGTTTTCCATTCAAATGTGATCTTGTTTTTCCTCTTGATCAAGAATTGAAATAAATAGAAGACCCCAAATATGATCGCAAAAATTAACCCCGTTTCTTTGGTTAATACCATCAGCGTAGAATAAATGGCATATTGACCGTATTTTTTCCGGTGAAAAGCAAAAAGCGAACAAACCAGGAAAAGAGCCAGTAGCATTTCAGGCAGTAATAAACTGGATTGTGCCAGGAATAGAGACTGAACTGAAATTAGAGAAACTGCGATGAGCGCAGCTTGTTGGTTGAATATCTTTTTAATATTGAAATAAATACTCAACAGCAGGAGAATCGAAATGAGAACAGGCAGGAGGCGCATAGCCCCAATATTACCACCAGTGAGTCTCATCCAACTTGAGGCGATGAAAAAGAAAAATTGCGGGTGCCCTTTCCCTAGTTCAATCGGAATTGCACCCGGCAACAAACTCGGACCGGTTTCTGCCATGTTTTTGATTGCAGGGAAATATGACCAAGCTTCGTCCCAGAAATATGGCAACTGCATGTGAGGGAATTTCACAATTATAAAGACAATGGACGGGATTAAAAAAAGATATCTCGATAGTTGCTTTGAGTTCATTCCTTGATGAAGAAGTTGTACTAATTTTTGAAAATCCGGTTTTTAGCAAATCCCCACTTCTGCAACCTGTACTGCACCGAAGTCCTCAACACTCCGATGGCATAAATTGAACTGTTTTTCAGGTTGATGCTTGAAGCGTCGTCAAAATATTTGGTGGGGCAGGTGATCTCGGCGATTTCGAAACCAGCATACCAGATTTGGGCCAGCATTTGGTTATCAAAGACAAAGTTATCGGAGTTGGCATTGTAGTTGACATTTTCCAGTACTTGGCGCGAAAAAGCCCGGTAGCCGGTGTGGTATTCTGAAAGCTTGGCGTGCATTAGCAGGTTTTGGATAAAAGTCAGCCCGCGGTTGGCAACGTATTTAACCAACGGCATGCCGCCTTTCAGGGCACCCATGCCCAAAATGCGCGAGCCAAGTACCACGTGGTACAGTCCGCTGCCAATCAGGTGGCTCATGGCCGGGATTAGTTTTGGGGTATACTGGTAGTCGGGGTGGAGCATGATCACGATATCGGCGCCAAGTTCAAGCGCCTTGTTGTAGCAACTTTTCTGGTTGCCTCCGTAGCCTTTGTTTTGTTCGTGCCTGATGATGTGTTTTATGCCAAGCTGCCTTCCGACTTCAGTGGTTTCGTCTTTACTGTGGTCATCAACCAAAATAACATCGTCAACGATGGTGAAATCAATTTCATCATAAGTTTTCTTTAGCGTTTTGGCGGCATTGTAGGCTGGTAAAACAACAACGACTTTATGATTGTGTATCATGAATATCTGTTTGGCGAAATTTTATACTTGGTTAAGTTGTCCCCAAAAGTAAAAAACTTTGGTAAAATCAATGAGCAGTAAGGGGAAAGATAATGTGGGAGAAAAGAAAAAAACCTCTGAATAACGGTCAGTACTCCGAACAAAAAAGATTGGCCGGATTTAAATGTTTAAAATACGCCATGACAACAACAAATAAACTTTCCGCACCCAGAGGTTTTAATATTTTAGATATCTGAAAAAGATCGACTTTCTCTTCTTTCGTTGAGTTATAACAACAAATCGCCGAAGATGTTTTCCATAAAAAAGAAAAAGGCAAATTTTTGTTCAAAATCAAAGCCAGAAACAATCATGGCTATCGGGAATGACCAACAGGGATGGAAGGGAGCTATTTGAAAATTTTTCAGTTTGATTGGTTGTTTGTGAAACGGACCGGCCTATTTTTATCTGTACCCGGAATCAAACTGAAAGCTTAGTGCAAGCGGGAAGTTCCGACAACGGAGGAAATCACCCGCTGAACTTGGCATTTAGGAAGATGGAGGTTGCAGATAAAAATCAGCCTTGAATTTTCTGTTTACTCTTTTTTTCAAGACAAAGAGTAAAATCCATCTGATAAGACATTACTTGATAAGACATGTTAGAAACAATTTCGCAAAAATCGTCTTAAATAGGATAGAATGATAAACTATCATGTAAAACGGTTTTATTGCAACGGAGCGGCAAAAGCATCTACATCGTTACCAGAGATGGTTTTGTCGCAAAGGATAATCAGCCGCTCAATCACGTTCCGGAACTCCCGGATGTTGCCGGTCCATTTCATTGCCTGGAGTTTGGCAATGGCATCCGGCGTGATTGTTTTGGCAGGCATCCCATATTCAGCACAAATCTGACTGATAAAATGATCCGCCAGTTCGGGGATGTCCTCGATCCGTTCGTTTAACGATGGCACCTGGATTAAAATCACGCTTAACCGGTGGTACAAGTCTTCGCGGAAAGTGCCTTTGTGGATTTCTTCGCTCAGGTTTTTGTTGGTGGCAGCTACAACGCGTACATCAACTTTAATGGGTTTCTCGCCGCCAACTCGTGTGATCAGGTTTTCCTGCAGCGCCCGTAACACCTTGGCTTGTGCCGAAAGGCTCATGTCGCCAATCTCATCAAGAAACAGTGTGCCACCGCTTGCCTGTTCAAATTTCCCTTTGCGTTGTTTTATTGCAGAGGTAAAGGCGCCTTTTTCGTGCCCGAACAGCTCGCTTTCGATCAGTTCCGACGGGATGGCTGCACAGTTTACCTCGATAAATGGCTCGCTGGCCCGATTGCTTTTTTCGTGCAGCCGGCGGGCAATCAGTTCTTTCCCTGTTCCGTTGGCGCCGGTAATCAGCACGCGCGCATCGGTTGGGGCCACACGATCGGCCATGTCGGTAATTTTTTTGATGGCAGCCGAACTTCCGACAATCTCGAACTTTTTGCTGACTTTCTTTTTCAGCACCTTGGTTTCTGTCATCAGGTTCGACTTATCCATCGCGTTGCGGATGGTAATCAGCAGCCGGTTCAGGTCTAGCGGTTTTTCAATAAAATCGTAGGCCCCTTTTTTGATGGATTCGACGGCCGTGTCGATGTTTCCATGGCCTGAAATCATCACAACGGGAGCATCAACAGCCAGTTCCTGCATCTTTTCCAGCACTTCAATTCCGTCCATCCCCGGCATTTTGATATCGCAAAGAATGATGTCGTATTCATTCTTTTTGAGCATGTCCAGCCCTTTATTGCCCTCTTCGGCCAAATCAACCTGGTACTGTTCGTATTCAAGAATGTCTTTCAGTGTATTTCGTATGCTGCGTTCGTCGTCAATGACTAATATTTTTGACATGTTGATGTGTTTTATTGTGATAAAATAGTTTGTTATTGTTGTCCGTTTTCGAACAATCCTTGATGAAAATGATATCGCAAAAAACAAACAGGCCGGAGGCCTTAATTGTTTGTGTCCCCAAAATTAATGATTAATCCATTCATACAAAACGCCCTCGCGTAAGGCAAAGTCGGTTTGTGTGATATTCCGGATTTGCAGTTTTCCCAAAACCAGCCGGATCAGGATAAAAGCCGGCACAATCATTTCAACCCGCAAAGGTTCCATGCCGGTCATTTGTTCCCGTTCGCTTTTTGTGGAATGAATGATTTTTGTCGAGATAAGCTCAAAAACGTTAAAATCAATATGCTGGGTAATCCGCGATTTTGTTCCAGGAGGTGTTTGGTCAATCAAATCGGCCAGCGTGTCGAAAGCGCCTGAACAGCCAATTAACCCGGGGACTGTTGTGCTGTCAAGCTGCTCCCAGAGGTTTGCCAGTCCTTCATCGAAATAGTGCTCAATGGCTTCAATTTCCGTTTGGGTGATGGGGTCTGATAGGTGAAATTGCTCTACGACCCGTGCCATGCCCAACGGAAAGCTTTCTTTCCAGCAAACCTGGTTGTTGCGGGTTTGGATAAATTCGTTGCTCCCGCCGCCGATGTCCAGAATGAGGGTATTGTCGGCGAGCGTGTTTGTTGCCAGCCTGACGCCGTCAAAAATCAGCCGGGCTTCTTCTTCGCCCGAAATGATGGTCAGCTCCAACCCGGTTTCTTTCAGTAAGTGGGCGGTAAATTCAGCTTTGTTGGCTGCATCGCGTACGGCCGACGTGGCAATGGCAATCACTTTGTCGGCCTGAAACCGGCGGATTGTTTCCACGTGTTTTTTTAGCGCATGTGTTGCCCGTTGAAAAGCCTCCCCGGTCAGCAGGTTTTTATCAATCCCGCCTTTGCCAAGTTTCACGCCTTCCTTCCCCTGGTACAAGATTTTATAGTCTTTCCCGTTGATTTCTGCTATCAGCAAATTGCAGGTGTTTGTACCGAGATCAATAACGGCTAGTATCATGATGTTGAAATTTGAGGTGTAAAGATAGGGATTGACGTGAAATGAAGGTAAGAGTTAGCGGTCACTTATATGAGGTTTGGGGGACTTTGTGAGGAAATCCTGCCATATGGCTAATTGTCTAGTTTGTTTTTGTTATTTTCAAATTATACTCAATACTTCCAATGTTTTTTTCTTTCCATATTTTTAAATTCTCTCCATCAAATTTGTAATAGTGTTCTCCACTGAGCACATAAGATGGTTCGTACATTGCTGGAATTGCGAAAAACAACGTATCAATGAAATTTATTCTAGTTTCATTTATTTTTAATTTTCCAGCCCCATGTCCATAAGATAGATTGGTTAAACACTCATAATATCCATTTGAAATATTCAGAATTACGGTTCCGGAAAGATTTTCTGAATTCATGGTCTCAAAGGTGCCGATAAATGACGAATCCTCGTTCGTATTTAAGTCCACTGCTTGCGTCTCACTTTTTTCACAACTGTAAAAACTGACAGCAATCAATAATGTCAAAAAAATCAAATGTTTTTTCATAGCTATTTTTCAGAATAGATTCATTTTATGTCACGAAGGTTGCTTTTGTTCAAATTGAGCCTAGCGTTGGAGTATACTTTCTTCTTCTTTGGTTTGTTGTTCACAATTATCTATCAAGCTTGAATGGTGATAGCGGGTGCCAGTTGAGGCCGATATTTACAGAGCTGTAAAAATAGTCACGCAGTCCGGTTTTATATTCTACAAAGTAATTGAACTTCGGATTTTTAAAAATCAACCTTCCTTTTAGCAGGGCAGGCTTGTCGAAACCATACCACTTCCATCCGGTGTAGCCGGATGTTCCCACGGCAAGTTCCAATTTCTTTACATTAAACTGCGATTCAATTCCCCAAATTGGCCCCTCGTTTTGTTCCAGGTCGGTTTGGTTGGTTTGCCAGAAATAATACCCGACCATGCCATTTAACGACCAGCAGAACCAATCCTTACGAATCAGATTCTTTCCAATGCTGGCATAGTGCCAATGGGCTGGAAGGTCGGTGTAACGTCCATCAAAGATACTTCCGCTCGTTGTTTTCAACGTGCTCACAAGCATGGCGGCAGGCAGAATGCCTCTTTCGCGGGTTAGCTGAATGTAGGTTGACAAGATAATATCGCCCAGGTCGGTTGTCCAGCCGGGGTCGTCTTTGTAAAGCTGAATAATATCACGCACCCGGTTGGTGGTATGGAAATAGTCAACAACGTCCCATTCCAACCCGAAAGCCATGAAGTTTTGAACCACAGGGAAACGAAAGTTCAGTTTCAGGGTATGCCCGTTGTCGCCTCCGCCATCGCGAAAGTAATTGTCAACCGATAAGCGGAATTGAAGATCGGTACCAACTTGCCCGTTATAGATGTTGGGAACCGGCAAGGCGTTGGGGCCCATTTTCCCGGCTGCAATTAAAATGGTGTTGTAGTTTCCGTTTACCGTGTAGTAATGATAGAACCCTTCGGTGCTTTTACGTTGTGCAAACACGCCGTGCCAGACAAAAATCAAAATAACCGATAGAATGAAGGTTTTTATCATTTTATGCAGATCAGTATAATAAATTTAAGCCTTTTCCTGTGAAGTAGGGATAGGTTTAGGTGATGTTTTTCAGATAGAATTCCTTAAATTATTGATCAGCTCCAGAGTCCTAATACATTCAGGACGTTCATGTTAATTCGTACGGGCTGTTTCAGTTAATAGCAAGCGATACCAGGCCTTCAATTCCGTAACGGACCATCAGGACCACAGCTGCATCGGTATAAAAGGCGATGTGATGGGTCAGGATGACATTCGGAAACTGCCAGATATCGGCCATGTTGCGGATGTTGATGATGTCGGTTCGCCTGTCGTCATGGTAAATACCTTTTTCATTTTCAAACACATTCAGGGCCAAGGCACCGATCTTCTCACTCTCGATGTCTTCAATCATTTCCGGGATGTTCATTAGTTCGCCGCAGGCACAGTTGACCAGCACCAGCCCGCCTTTCATTTTGTCAGCGCCTGACGGCTGATCATGCGGTAGGTGCCATCCAGCAGCGGGACATGCAGGTTAATAAGTGTTTTGTATCTTGCATATCGATTATTCAGAATATTGACGGGACTTCTCTGGACAAATTCGATTTAGAGATCAATGCAAAACATCAACCAAAGAAACTTAAAAAGGCTGACCTGCATCCATCAAACAACCTGGCGTTGCAAGCAAATCAGTAATGCGATCTACCGGATAGTACAATGATGCAACAGTATTAATCCCACACAACATCAACCTATACATCAATTAACTGTTATAACTTTGGGGAATATTGCACAGATAAAAAAGAGACTAGATAGAAATGAAAATATTCAGGAAAGAAGATAAAATGAGCCGGCTAGTGTCGTACAATTACAACCTACTGCCGGTAATTAACCGTTTTGGCATCAAGCTAGGCTTCAAGGAAAAAACGATTGAAGAGCTATGTGCTGAGCTGGAAATCAACACTGATTTCTTCCTCGCCATTGTGAATACCTATACCGATGAGAATTATTTCCCGGAATCGGAGTTGCTTTCATTTTCGCCCCTGTTGCTGATCGATTACCTGAAAAACACGCACAATTACTACATCAGCTACGTACTGCCCAAAATTGAACGGTTGCTGAACCAGGTGTTGCAAAGTTGCGAGAAGGACTGTTCGAGCCTGAAAATGATCAGTTCATTTTATCAGAAATACAAAAACGAACTGCTGCTCCATTTTCAAACCGAAGACGAGAAAGTGTTCCCGTACATTATCGACGTATATAAAAACAAACAATTACGGAACAATCAGGCATCCATCCAGGACTTTAAAAATGAGCACACCGATGTAGAAGAAAAATTGAGTGATTTGAAAAACCTGATCATCAAATACCTGGAACCATCCTACAACCACAACAGCATGAACGAGTTCCTGTTTGCACTCTCTCAGTTTGAAAAAGATTTGTATGACCACGCCCGGATTGAGGACAACATTCTTGTTGTGCAAACCGAGAAACTGGAAAATGAACTAAAAACAGAAGGAAGCCGATAAAGATGGAAGAAAATGTTTTTATTATTCACGGTTCGGAGATCGTTCGAAAAGGCCTGGCCTGGATCCTCCAGGAGTATTTCAGCATGGAAATCACCCAACTGGAATCGCCAGCCGATTTGGCTTCATTTTCCGGCATCCACAACAGCCTCATCATACTGATTATCGAAGCAGGCATGGAACTACCTGACGGGATGGTAGAAAAACTCCGCAAAAACAACCTCGTTTTTATTGTCGATTTCTATTCCAAATACAATGACATGGAGGAGAAAAACGAGTTCCGGCTGAATGAGCTTTCCTCATCGCTCGATGTGCAGAAACTGATCCAGGTCATTCGCAAATCGGCCAGCAAGCAAAAGCCTGCTGCTTCTGAATACGGCGAGCTCACCATCCGCGAGAAAGATGTCATCCGCCACGTGGCAATCGGCTATTCAAACAAAGAAATTGCCGACCGGCTGAATATCAGCATCCACACGGTTATTTCGCATCGAAAAAACATTACGGAAAAACTCAACATCAGGTCAATTTCAGGCTTGACGGTTTATGCTATCATGAACAAACTGATCGACCTGACCGACATTAACCCGGAAGAACTGATTTAAAATCCCTTAACAGGTTAATAAACCAGTTCCTTCTTCACGCCAGGCACAAACAGGTTTTTCTTCAAGATCATTTTCTTCGGGACAATCCGTTCGCCATACAATTTTACCCGGGCAGATTTGGTAGCAGCAATTGCTGTGGTTCCACCGGTAATCAGGTTAATTGCCTGAGCCAGCATCGGATCGGAAGTATCTCCAAACGGAACAGCAACCAACGGATTATACTCCATCACATAGTCAGGTGTCAACCCATTTTTAAAATCGGTATAACCGTCAATGTTGGCATATTTCATGACAATTGGCACCATGGCCCATTTTTCATCGTCATCAGGCATCACCCAGGCGCCGGTATATTTTCCGTAGGTTGCTTCACCAATATGCACCACATCCATGTAAGGTTTCAAGCCTGAGATAAGCAATTCACTGGCTGATGCGGTACCATTTGTAGTCAGGAAATAAACACGGTCCATGTTTGCATTGACAACATTATTTGTAAAGCGGTACGAAAGACTGCTTTCATATTCACTACTATGCGCCTCAAGGTAATACTGCAAATCCGTGTTATATTTCATATTAACCAGCACTTCCTGGTTCGCCGACACATTCACCGGCGCAATTGCCGATGCCAGATAGGACGCGGCAGTAATTTCACCACCAGGATTAAAGCGTAAATCAACAATCAAATCAGTGATCCCGGCAGTATTAAATTCGGTAAATATATTGTCGAGACTTGCAAGAAACTGGTTCGTCGATCCGGCAACAAACTCAACATAAACAAGATATCCGATTTTTTTATCGCCTTCGGTAATTATTTGATGATAAATGGCCGGATCATTTGAAATCACGCTAGCTGTCAAATCCATTGACACACCTGAGCGACCAATAGAATTCCCGCTTACTTCGCCCAATTGTACCGAATAGGCATCACCCGAATATAAATCGTAATAATTAATGGTGTCCAAATCCGTATTATCGATTGAAAGGATAATATCACCACGCTTCAGGCCTGCATCTTCTGCCGGTGAATTTGGATAAACGTAATTGACAACAATGAAAACACCACTACCTTCGCTAAAAAGAAAGAAGGAAGGATCGTAGCCCATAGTAACCGGCGAACCACTAAACTCGGCATTCAACGCCTGGTAATCATCTGTAATCCACGACCACTTATCTTCACCGGTGTACAACAATTTATAAAAGTAAGCTTCAGGATCGTTTTCTTTGGTATAATCAATATCCGGCATCCTGTTATTCCAGAGATAATAAAGCGACATATTTTCATCGATCCACTGGTTGATTGCAAGTGTATCGGCAGATATTTCATCTGTTTCTATTGGTGGTTCAGGTACAGGAAGTGGCTCATCATTACCACACGAATAGGCAAAAATCAATACCGACAGGATAATTATTCCCCGAAATAAATTACTAATCATAACTGTGATTTTTTTAATACTGTTTTGCTTTTATTAACTCCTGTCGAGTGACTATTTCCCCTACTCTTCTATCCCTCTTTTAGCAACCCGGAAGTTATTCGGAATATTATCGTGTGGATCAACAGGTACTTCAAAAACGCAAAACGAGCTTTATTATTTTATATACCTCCTAAAATTAGAACATTACCGTTTCTTATGAAATACAGTCGGGTCTTCCCCAACAAATGGTAAAGTTTCACATCCAACTCAAGGAAAGCACAAATTTAAGATTTTTCACAAATCCATACACTTTTAACAATACATTTATTTTAACAGTTAAAGAAGTGCACTGACCAACAAGACCATCAGGATACCGACGACAGAAATAGTCGTTTCCATCATTGTCCATGACTTCAATGTTTCTTTTTCATCCAGACCAAGATATTTTCCAACCAGCCAAAAACCACTGTCATTTACATGCGACAGGATTGTTGACCCGGAAGCAATTGCAAGGACAATCAAAGCCTTATCAAGCTGGGTCGGATTAAAAACCGAAATTAAAGGTGCCATAATTCCGGCAGCGGTGATCATGGAAACAGTAGCCGAACCTTGCACCACCCGGACAATAACTGCAATGATATACGCCAAAAGAATGGGCGGCATAGCTGACCCGGCCAGTTTTTGTGCCAACATCCCGCCAACACCGCTGTCTATAAGTATTTGTTTGAAAACACCACCGGCACCGGTGACCAGAATGATCAAACCAGCCGGCCCCAGTGCTTTGTTCGACAGCTTCATAATCCGATCTTTGCTAAAACCCCGTTTTACACCCAAAACATACATCGCAAGCAAAGTTGAAATTATTAAAGCGGTAAACGGATGCCCCAGCAAACCAATCGTCTGGTAAACGCTTTTGTTCTGTAAAATCCCTTTATTGAAGAGGACTTCTGCGACAGAACTGGCAACGATAAGCAACAGCGGTAAAACAATAATTAAGATAATTGTTCTGAAGGAAGGTAATTCCTGCGTCTCAATTCCTGTTTCTTTTTCGGAGAAATAATCAGGAGCCTGGATATTTATTCTTCGACTAATATATTTCCCAAAGACCGGGCCTGCAATAATAGCTGTCGGAATCCCCACAATAAACCCCATAACAATAATCCATCCCAACTGGGCATCCAGTATCTCAGCAACAGCAACCGGGCCGGGAGTGGGCGGGATAAACGCGTGGGTAACTGCCAGCCCTGCCAATAGCGGAATAGCATAATACAATACCGAACGCTTTGCCTGCTTGGTCAGTTCATAAACAATAGGAATCAGGATAATCAATCCCACATCGAAGAAAACCGGAATAGCCACGATAAAACCTGTAAGCACCAAAGCCCACGATGCTCTTTTGTCACCAAAATTCCGGAGCAAATACCGGGCAATTGATTCGGCCCCGCCGGAAGATTCCAGCATTTGCCCAAAAATTGCACCCAAGCCCACAACCGTAGCAACAAAACCAAGCGTATTGCCCATGCCATCTTTCATGCTCGTTATAATCAGGTTGAAGTCCATACCGGTGACAATGCCAACAACAATACTGACAATCAGCAAAGCTATAAATGCATGGATTTTCAATTTTAAGACAAGGAATAACAAAAGCAGGATGGCGAATACAACTCCGGCAAGGGACAGGATTTCATTCATAGATATTGGATTTGATTTTAAAGATAAAAAATGTTCCGATGTTACCAGGTCTTTCAACAAGCGCATAAAACGGAGGCTGCATTCACTGCGAAACCCTCACTTACGGGCAAAACTCACAAATACACCACCTCTTTAAAATGATATTCATGTACCGGACCATCTTCTTCCTGAATGCGGAGTTGGCCGGTCTTATTGACACCAATGATTTTTCCGGTGTAGGTATGTGCTTCATCTTTATACCGGTGCCATTCATTTAACCGGTATAACTTTTGCAAAAAAGCCCGGTCCAATTCATCGTATTTTCCTTCCAACAACAATCGGTAATAGTTGTCAAGCGATTCCGACAACTCCGTAATCACTTCATCCAACCCGTAATCTTTACTGGTCAGCATCTTCAACGAAACCGGGTTGGGCGCATCCGAAAGGAACCGTTCCTGGTTCACATTTAACCCAATACCGATAACGCTCTGACAAATCCTGCCTTTCATGATACCGTTTTCAATCAATATTCCACAAATTTTCCTGTCGCCCACATAAATATCATTTGGCCATTTTATTTTAACGTCATCAACCAAATGGCTTAGATAGCTCTCCAAACCAAGGCAAATAACCTTCGAGAGCATGTATGGCAGGTGAACCGGCAAAAAGGTTGGACGTAGTAAAATTGAGAAAGTCAGGTTTTTACCTGCTTCGCTCTCCCACTTATTCGTAAAGTGTCCACGCCCAGCGGTTTGTTCATATGCCAAAAAGACAGTGCCCTCTTTCACCTCATTCTCATACACTTGACTAGTGGCATAGTTATTGGTACTTGCGGTACTCGCAATTCGTACAATGGTACAACCTATTATTTTAGACATTGGAATTTCAATATTTAAATACAACCGATAGACTATTTTCAACGACCAAACAACGTCAGGAACACTGCAAAACTGAATCCGTCAAAGAAACAATATACCATTTTACGGTGTTATTGTTCTCTCGCTTATTTCAGACAATGCCCCGGACATTTTAACCGTCAAAATAAACGAAAAAATTTATCTTTGTATTTCTAAACGGATTTTATGAGTAAAACGCAGAAAGAGAGGGACACAGAAGAACTATTAAATGCCATCATAGAAGGTATTGAACGAAAAAAGGGAATCGACATTGTCAAAATCGACTTAACAAAAATAAATCACTCCGAATGTAATTATTTCGTTATCTGTCATGGTAATTCAACAACCCAGGTTGATGCCATCGCACATTCTGTTGAAGAAACAGTGGAAGAAATCATCGGGGAAAAAGCATGGCACAAGGACGGATACAAGAACTCGCTTTGGATTTTGCTGGATTATGCAGACATCATGGTACATGTATTTCTGCACGAAACACGCAACTTTTACAATATCGAGAACCTATGGGCCGATGCCAAAATTGAAGAAATTAACACAGAAAAATAGAAACAATGGCAGAAAAAACAAATAAGAATAAAAACAGGCAGAAACCAAACTTTAACAACCTGAGGCCGGGTGCCAACACCCCAAAATTCAACCCCTACTGGATTTACGGGATTGTAATCATTATTTTCCTGGCAATCAATTATTTCAGTTTTGGCGGAGGTCCTGTTGAAACGAACTGGCAGGAGGTAAAAAATACCATGCTGAAAAACCACGACATTGCAAAAATCGTGGTTGTCAATCGGGAAGAAGCACAAATCTACTTAAAAGAAGACAGTTATGCTGATTATGCCGACAAGCTGAACAAAGGGTTCAATGCACCTGCACAGATTGGCCCCCATTACTTTTTCACTATTGGATCGGTTGAAACATTTGAAGACAACCTGAAAAACGCACAGGCAGATTTTAACGACTCTGACAAAATTACCGTTGAATATAAAACGATACACAACTACTTTGGCGAGATTCTCGGATGGATTTTGCCATTCCTGCTGATCATCGGTATCTGGTGGTGGATCTTCCGCCGGATGAGCAAAGGTGCAGGTGGTGGCGGCGGTGCCGGTAACATTTTCAGTGTTGGTAAATCGCAAGCCAAAATATTCGATAAGGATTCCCGCGTGAGTACAACATTTAAAGATGTTGCCGGGCTGGCCGAAGCCAAGCAGGAAGTAGAGGAAATTGTGGAGTTCCTGAAGAACCCCTCAAAATACACCAAACTTGGAGGTAAAATCCCGAAAGGCGCATTGCTGGTAGGGCCTCCGGGAACCGGAAAAACCTTGTTGGCAAAAGCCGTTGCCGGCGAAGCCAACGTGCCGTTCTTCTCGATGTCGGGTTCCGATTTTGTTGAAATGTTTGTTGGCGTGGGCGCATCCCGTGTTCGCGACCTGTTTAAGCAAGCCAAGGAAAAAGCACCGTGTATTGTATTTATCGATGAGATTGACGCCATAGGTCGCGCCCGTGGCCGGAACCCGAACATGGGTTCGAACGATGAGCGTGAAAATACGCTGAACCAGTTGCTGACCGAGATGGATGGTTTCGACACCAACTCAGGGGTTATCATCCTGGCTGCAACCAACCGTGCCGACATCCTTGACCGCGCCTTGATGCGCGCCGGGCGTTTTGACCGCCAGATCCATGTTGAATTGCCTGACCTGAACGAGCGACGTGAAATTTTCCAGGTACATCTGCGCCCGATTAAACTATCGGAAGAAGTGGAGGTTAACTTCCTGTCGAAACAGACCCCTGGTTTTTCGGGTGCCGATATTGCCAACGTGTGCAACGAGGCTGCCCTGATCGCTGCCCGTAATTCGCACGACAAAGTCACCAAACAGGATTTTCTTGACGCAGTTGACCGCATTATTGGCGGGCTGGAGAAGAAAAACAAGATCATCTCAAAAGACGAAAAACGACGCATTGCCTACCACGAGGCCGGACATGCGTCCATTAGCTGGTTGCTCGAACATGCCCACCCGCTGGTAAAAGTAACCATTGTCCCTCGTGGTAAAGCGCTTGGCGCAGCCTGGTATTTACCGGAAGAACGCTCCATCACCACCAAGGAACAGTTGCTCGACGAAATGTGCTCAGCACTTGGCGGCCGCGCAGCCGAACAATTGGCTTTCGGCACCATCTCATCGGGGGCACAAAATGATTTGGAAAAAGTAACCAAGCAAGCTTACGCGATGATCAGCATCTACGGGATGAGCGACAAAGTAGGGAACTTTAGCTACTACGATTCGACCGGACAAAGTGATTTTGGCTTTACAAAACCATATAGCGAGAAAACAGCTGAGTTGATCGATGCAGAAGCAAAAGCCATGATTGACGAACAATACAAACGGGCGCTGCAAGTATTGAAAGATCACCAGGAAGGTCATCATCAACTTGCCGAAAAGTTGCTGGAAAAGGAAGTCATTTTTGGTGAGGACCTGGAAACAATTTTTGGAAAACGTCCGTGGGCAAAAGAAGAACAACTGGGCGACAACGGAAATAATTCGAAAAAGATCGAAAACGAAGGTCAAAAAGAAATCGAATAACAGTAAGCAATGGGATCACGCGAGAATATACTCAACAGGTTAAAAGCAGCCGGTGATCAGCGTAAAAATATAAAATTGGAGCAACCAGACATGGATGCTCCAATTTACCATGATACAGATCAAAACCTTGCAGACTGGTTCCAGGAAAACCTTGAGTTGGTTGCCGGCAAGGTGCTCCGCCCTAAAAATTTAGCCGAGGCCGTTTCGCTGCTCAAAGCACTTTCGGAACAGGAAAACCTGGAAAATTTGTTCTGCCTCGATCCTGTCCTGCAAAAAGCACTGGAAGGCCAGATACCTTTTCAGTCTGATGCATCGGATTTCAACCAACTACAAACCGGAGTAACAACCTGCGAATACATGGTTGCCCACCTCGGCTCCGTTGTGGTGAGCTCGGGAGGAACTTCAGGAAGAAGATTGCATGTTTACCCGGAAAGCCATATTGTTGTTGCTCACCAGGGACAACTTGTAAAATACCTGGATGAAGCACTGGAGCAACTACAACAGAAATACAGCGGGAACCTACCATCGATGGTTACTAATATTACCGGGCCAAGCCGCACGGCAGATATTGAAAAAACCTTGGTAATGGGGATGCATGGCCCCCGGAAATTATTCGTACTTTTATGCGACGAATCCTTTAAATGCTGAATTATGGAAGAAGATTTTGTTCTGGTTTTCACTACTGCCGATAATTTTCAGGCAGAGATTGCCAAAGAGATTCTTGAAGACAACGATATCAACTGTGTCGTTTTAAACCAGCATGATTCCATGATCCCAAGCATTGGCGAAATTGAAATTTACGTACAGAAAGATGATCAGGAACTGGCTCTTGATATCTTAAAAAAGATGAAGAATTGAAAAACCTGTTAACCCGATCCCTGACCGGGATTGTCTTTGTAGCCGTAATCCTTGGCAGTTTATTATTAGGCCAATTTACATTTGCGGCCATATTTCTTTTCATCCTGTGGGGAAGTTTGAATGAATACTATTCGTTGGTCAAACACGCATCACTTCAACCCAATAAGTTAGTTGGGTACCTCACCGGAATCAGTTTATTTTCACTTACGTTTCTGATTGCATCTGGCAGGCTGGAATCGCACGCCTACTTTTGGATATTCCCGTTGCTGCTCTTCTTTCTAATTGCAGAACTGTACAAGCAGAATGAGCACCCTCTGCAAAATATTGCCGTCGGAGTTTTTGGTGTTGTGTATGCAGCCATCCCGCTAAGTCTTGCAAACTTTCTTGTATTGAACGAATCCGGGGTTTATTCTCCCAACCTTTTGATTGCCCTTTTTGCGATTATTTGGATTTATGACTCGGGTGCCTACGTTTTTGGTGTAAGTTTTGGCAAGCACCGTCTTTTTGAACGGATTTCGCCAAAAAAATCATGGGAAGGCGCCATTGGGGGAACGATCATGGCCGTATTGGCCTCCTGGCTCATTTCAACATTCATTGAAGAAATCGCCCTGCAGCATTGGCTGGTTTTATCCCTGTTAATTGTTGTTTCCTCAACTTTCGGCGATCTGTCCGAGTCGATGTTGAAGCGGCAGTTTGGCGTAAAAGACAGTGGCAACCTGATGCCCGGTCACGGAGGCATGCTCGACCGCTTTGATTCTCTGCTATTTGCTATCCCGGTGGTCGTTTTGTACCTGAAAATTTTTGCCGGCTTTTAAGGAAGTTGTTTCCAAAAAAGAGTATTGTCCTGAATTGACACGTTAAAATTCCTTATTTTTGCCCCAGAGAAATAACGTTAATTATGAGGTTTCATCCCGCAGGGAAAAAGATTATCCGAAACACCATCCTTTTGGTGATTGCATTCAACCTGATTGGTTGGTTGTACATTTCAACACACGCCTTCAGCACTTTACTTTCGCTGGCTACCTTAGTTCTGCTGGTGCTTGTTCTACAGTTTTTCCGTTACCCACACCGCCAGGTCACTCTAAATCCCAAACAGGTGATTGCCCCTGCCGATGGTAAAATTTGTGTGATTGAAGAATGCGAGGAAAAAGATTACCTGAAAAAGAAATGCCTGAAGGTATCCATTTTTATGTCGCCGCTTAATGTGCACATCAATTGGGTGCCCGTACCGGGAACAGTTACTTTTTTGAAACATAAAGAGGGTGAGTTTTACGCTGCTTTCAAAGATAAATCAGCCGAAGAAAATGAACGTTTCTGCACCGCCATTAAGTTAGAAGATGGCCGTGAAATTATGGCTACGCAGGTTGCAGGGGCAATGGCCCGCCGCATCCTGAACTTCCTGAAAGAAGGCCAGCAAGTCACCCAGGATGTTGAAATGGGCTTTATCCGTTTTGGCTCACGGGTTGACCTGTATTTGCCCCTCGACACAAAACTTGCCGTCAAATTGGGTGATAAAGTAACCGGATCGCAAACTATTATCGGAGAGTTAAGCTAATGAATCAAACACGCAACCTGTTTTTCTGGGTACCAAACTTTATTACATCATTAAACCTGGCTGCCGGGTGTTTAGCTATAATACTGGGAATTGAAGGCCAGCTGGGCTGGGCCGCAATTTGTATTGGCGCTGCCGCCGTATTCGACTTTTTGGACGGGATGGCCGCCCGCTTACTGAAAGCATATTCCGAAATAGGGAAACAACTGGATTCGCTGGCCGACCTGATTTCGTTTGGCCTGGCGCCTGCAGCTATTGTGATGAGCATGCTCGAACTGGCCATGTTCAACATCAACCGGCCACTTTCAGAGATCAGCGCCACGCCGTTTCAATGGATTTTTCTGTTTTCAGCTTTATTGGTTCCAATAGCAGGGGCATTCCGGCTCGCCAAATTTAATATCGACGACCGTCAAAGTGAAAACTTCCTGGGGCTGCCAATTCCGGCAAACGCCCTTTTTTATGCCTCACTGGCCCTCATCATTGAGATGGGACACAACACGGTTATCAACCAGGCAATCCTCAGCCGGTTCAACCTGCTAACTATCATTGTCGTACTTTCAGCCTTAATGATTTCTGAAGTCCCGATGTTCTCACTGAAATTCAAGCATCTGAAATGGCAAGGAAACCAGGTTCGCTTCTTATTTATCGCTTTCTGTGTGCTATTGCTTGTCAGCCTTCAGTTATTTGCACTTCCGCTGATCATCATTGGCTACATCAGTATTTCCCTGATTCTGACTCTGGTAAAAAAGTAATTTAAATTCCGACAATTTGCCCAATACCATTTGTTGTCATTAAGTTGTCATTTGATAGTCATTCTTTGTTGTTCTGAAACAATTAATGACGACATAGAATGACAATTAATGACTGTAACCAGGTATCGAAAAACGAATTGGATAAGAAAACGGACAATTGACAAAATAATCTCCGATTACGATCTATTCCGGCTTAAAAATCCCCGGCGTACTGGTTCCCGCATCCAATACGAATTTCCATTTCCCGTCAGCCTGCTTCTTCCAAACAGAGACATAATTGCCGTACCTGGTATTGCCACCGGTTGTTACCAGCGTCCAATTGCCCATGGTGTATCCCAAATCACCCGATGCAGCAATCTCTGCTTTCAGCGGTTCCCAGGTCAACACAAATTTCGAATCATCCACATCCTGAAAAGAGTTCTTCAACTCTTCAATTCCCCAGGCCGGGAACTGTTGATCCTGTAGTTTCACAACCGCTGAATCGGCATAGGCCAGAAAAGCTTCTGCCATTCCTTTTTCCGATGAAAGCGCGGAAAAGGCCAAGTCGGTTTCAATCAACACCGAAGGATCAGGCTTCACTGGCGAACAGGCAGTGAAAACTAAAGCGACAATCAAAAAACGAACATTCATAGTCATACATTTTAACGATTAAGGGCTTCACCGGAAGTGAAACCCTTAATAACAATTTGATATACCAAGGAAGAAATTATTCTTCCGTTTTATCCAATACGCTACTGTATTTTTTCAGGACAACCTTGACCAGTTGGTAGGCCAGGATAATTAATGCAGGCCAGGTCAATAAATATAGAATTGAACTCCAATACATAATTTCAAATTTTGTCGGTTAATAAACGTGTGATTCTTCGCTGATTTCTTTTGCATCGATCTTTTTGTTGTTCATGGCTTTCCAGAACCACCAGATATAGGCCAGCACAAACGGCACAAACAACGAGACATAGCTCATGGCCGTCAATGTAAAATGACTGGACGACGCGTTCATGATAGTCAGTGACGATTGCAAGTCATATTTCGACGGATAGAAGGCGGTATGATTGAAACCTGCCACCAGGAACAAAGCCCAAACAGTGAGCACAGTTCCGGCACCAGCGTACCAAATTCCCTTGGATGAACTTTTCAGGATGGTGATACCTATTCCAAATAATACACCCACCACGCCAAGCAACAAAACGACAGTTACCAGAGGCATAGCCAGCAGGTTGTGCAGGTATTTGTAGTCTTCCATAAAAACCTTCCCGCTTTCATCGTATGAGAAACCTTCTTTCAGGATTAGCCAGATGAGGAAATAAAGGAAGAATACGAGGAACGGTATGGTATTGATCAGCACTTGCTTTTTTGAACGGGCAAAGATGGTTTCATCATCAACCGAGTTCATAAAATACAATGCGCCCAAAATACGGGACAGAAAGAAAACCGAAAGCCCCAAAGCCACATTGTGGAAGGTAAGCACAGCTTCCAAGCCACGGAAAGGCGTTTCCCAGGTAACACTGTTCATCTCGTTAAGGCTGAACATGGCCCCGTTGAAGAAAGTACCGACAGCAGTACCGACCAGGATTGTTCCAAAAGCGCCATTCAGGATAAGGAAAATCTCGTAAGTTCTCTCACCAAGCAGGTTGGCAGGCTTCTTCCGGTATTCGTACGACACGGCCTGTATAACAAAAAAGATCAGAATGGCCATCCATACCCAGTAGGCACCGCCAAACGATGTCGCATAAAAAAGCGGGAAGGAGGCAAAAAATGCACCACCAAAGGTAACCAGTGTGGTAAAGGTGAATTCCCATTTCCGACCAAGCGTATTAACCAAAAGAGTCCGTTCAATTTCAGTTTTTCCAACGGTATAAATCAAAGTCTGTCCGCCTTGTACAAAGGTTAGAAACACAAACAATGCTCCCAGAAGCGAGACAATGATCCACCAATATTGTTGAAGTGCCAGATGTGATAAAGTTTCAAACATTACTTGTTCCCTCCTTCAGTGATTTTAGGCCCGATTTTAATTTGACGGCGCATGATTTTTATTTCTGCAATTAATAAAATGGTGAAGATTACCGCAAACAGCCAGAAAGTCACCATAACAGCGCTGGTACTGATTTTAGTTACAGCGGCAATATTGGGCATCAAATTCTGGATAACCCAGGGTTGGCGCCCTACTTCGGCTACAATCCATCCGGCCTGTGAAGCAATATAAACAAGAGGGATTGACCAGATTGCCAACCGCAAAAAGCCCCGTCGACGGTCGATAGAACCCTTGACGGTATAAATAAACGAAAGGATAAAGAATACGATGAAGAAGAACCCCAGCCCCACCATGATATGAAAACTGTAAAAAGTTAGCGGAACACTCGGGATCAGCATATTTGGATCGGTAATGTAACCATAACCAAAATATTTAAAGTAGTTTTCCTGGAAATCCTTGCTCAGGAACTCTGCTTTCAGGGTTTCTGCCGTTGCTTCGTCCCCGCTCTTTTTGGCTTCTTTAAACTTTTTTAGTTTCAGGATCGCAACCTTGCCCCGTTCAATCTTTTCGGTGGCCGGCATTATCCCGTATTTTTCATTTCCGTTGATCAGATCGTTTACCCCCGGGACAAACGCATTCCAGTCCATGTAAGCCATGTACGAAAGGATATTGGGGATTTCCAGCTTCATATTGAAGTCCATCAGGTTCTCGTTTGACTCATCGGTATCTGTCGTTGACATGAACCCAAGGGCAATCAAACCAGCCCCCTCGCTACCGTTGTACAACCCCTCGAATGAGGCAAATTTCATTGGTTGGTTTTTGGCAATATAACGGGCTGTACTATCGCCGGTAAAGGCTACATAAACAGATGCCACAAAACCAAAAACAGCTGCTATCAAAATACTTTTCCGGGCGAAAACAATCTCGCGTTTTTTCAACAGGAACCAGGCAGAGATGCCAATAATGAAGATGGCCGCAAGCACAAAACCGGAAGACGTTGTATGCAAAAATTTATCGACAGCTGCCTGCGAGAACAAAACATCCCAGAAGCTGATCATCTCATTCCGGGCAGTCTCGGGATTGAACTGCATGCCCACTGGACTTTGCATCCAGGCATTGGCAACCAAAATCCACAAAGCCGACAGGTTGGCCCCAATGGCGGTCAGCCAGGTTGACAACAAGTGCACTTTCTTGCTCACCTTGTTCCATCCAAAAAACATGATGGCAATGAACGTCGATTCCATAAAGAAGGCCAATATTCCTTCGACTGCCAGCGGCGCTCCAAAAATATCGCCGACAAACCAGGAATAATTTGACCAGTTTGTTCCAAACTCAAATTCAAGGATAATCCCTGTAGCCACTCCAATGGCAAAGTTTATCCCAAACAAAGTCATCCAAAACTTGGTGATCTTTTTCCACTCGGGATTGCCGGTTTTCACATAAAGGCTTTCCATCATTGCCACAATAATGGAAATACCAAGTGTAAGCGGCACGAAAACCCAGTGATACATCGCGGTGAGAGCAAATTGCGCCCTCGACCAGTTAACTAAGGATAAGTCGATTGCTTCTAACATGATTTTTTATTTAGTGTTTGTCAAATTTTCAAGAACATACTCGCTCCGTTGCTGGTCGGTATCAAAATTTGTCTTCAAAAAGTTGGGGAAAAAGAATAACTTCAGAATAAAAAACATGACAAACAGCTTTATCAAAATCACTAACCAAACCTGTTTGCCCCATCCGTTAAGATTTAAGAAACCATCCCTGTAAAAATGCCAAATCCTGAAGAAAATATTTTGTTTCATAATTACACCTAACATCATACAATTAGTACACAAACAGTAAAAATCAAACTTTGTTTAACTGACTCATATTAAGGATTTTCGCATCTTTTATTCGATCACCAGTTAATCTCTTGAATAAAAAACCATTATAATGAAATCGTCATCAAAAAAATCAGGCAAAAAAATTAAAAAAAAAATTTCTCTGAACATTTGCCCTTGATTTGGGAGTCAAAAAGTAATTATTTCAGATGGAAATAGGAAATGAAAAAGCCATGGGTTGACAAACATCAACTTTGAGCGACGATGTACAGAAATTCCAATAATGAGGTACTCCACGCAGCAGTTGTAAAACAAATTTTCAGGAACGAAATACTCATCAAAATTTTACAACCTTTGAGCCACTGATCTGTTTTGTTGAAGTAATTGAGAAAACTGTAACCGCTCATGTCCGAAGAATCAAAAACAACACTAACCTGCGCCCACTGTGGTGATGATTGTGGCAAGCACCCGGTGGTTCTAAACGATCAGGCTTTTTGCTGCATGGGCTGTCAAACAGTTTTTCAACTACTGAACACCAACAAGCTTGGGAAGTACTACGAAATCTCGTCAATGCCCGGAATAAAAGTAGGGAACGACCAGATACCAGATGACGAAAAATATGCCTACCTGGATTTAGACGAAATCCGTGACCGCCTGCTTGATTTCAGCGACTCCGGCATTTCGAAGGTTCGGTTCTTTGTTCCGGGAATCCATTGTGCATCGTGCATCTGGTTGCTCGAAAACCTGCACACCCTGCACGAGGGCATCATCCGGTCATCAGTCAATTTTCCCAAAAAGGAAGTCAGCATTACTTTCAAAAACGAAGAGATCACGCTCCGAAAACTTGTTGAGCTGCTGGTTTCTATCCATTACATTCCGGAAATAAGCCAGCAAAGCGCCGAAAAAACGAGATCGTCAAAATCGTCACGCACATTGTTGATCAAAGTGGGCATTGCCGGTTTTAGCTTTATGAATGCCATGCTGTATCATTTCCCGCAGTATTTACCAGGCAGCGAGCAATTAGAGATTGATTTCAGGATGTTGTTTGGCTGGCTGAGTTTCTTCCTCAGCTTGCCGGTTTTGTTTTATTGTGCCAGCGATTACTTTCTGTCGGCATGGAAAAGCCTGCAAAAGAAAATCATCAGCATTGACCTGCCAATTGCATTGGGACTGATCACACTTTTTCTGCAAAGCACCTACGAGATTACAACACAAAACAAAATCGGCTATTTTGATTCGTTGACAGGACTGGTGTTTTTCCTGCTGATAGGGAAATGGTACCAGGGAATTACTTATGAAGCGCTAACCTTTGAACGCGACTACAAAACCTATTTTCCGGTTGCCGTGACCCGGGTTTCCGACACCGGGAAAGACACAATTCCGCTTGACCAGCTAAAAGCCGGTGATCGCATTTTGGTGCGAAACCAGGAGCTGATCCCGGCCGACTCGACCATTCTGCGAGGAAACGCCAGCATCGACTACAGTTTTGTCACCGGCGAATCCATTCCGGTTTCGAAAAACGAAGGTGACTTCGTGTTTGCAGGCGGACGACAGGTGGGCAGCGCCATCGAACTGCTCGTGCAAAAAGAAGTGGAACAAAGCTACCTGACCCAGCTTTGGAACCAAAACAACAAAGCCGAAGAAAACGACCAGTCTATGTCGGGAATTGTCAACAAAGTCAGTCAGTATTTTACGCTCATCATTATCAGCATTGCTACCGGAGCGGCAATCTACTGGAAATTTGAAGACCCGGGAAAAGCCCTTTTCGCTTTCACATCGGTGCTGATAATCGCCTGCCCCTGCGCCCTGGCACTGACCATCCCCTTCACGTTTGGCAGCACCATGCGGCAATTCGGAAGAAAAGGTTTTTACCTGAAAAATGCCGATGTAATTGAAAAACTCTACCGGACAAATACAGTGGTATTCGACAAAACGGGCACAATAACGCATTCGCAAACAGCACACATCCGGTTCAACGGCGATAAGCTCAACACGGAACAAACCGCGATGATCCGGTCGCTGGCCTATCATTCTACTCACCCCCTGAGCAAGATCATCTACAACCACCTTCAATCCGAAGAATCATTTGAGGTTACAGACTTCAAGGAACTCCCATCGCTGGGGATTAGCGGAAAAATAAACGGTACAACAATCAACCTAGGCTCAAAATATTTTGTAACCGGCGAAGCAGGTGGTGAAGAAAACCTGAAAACACAAGTCTGGGTTTTTATCAAGGATCATGTTGTTGGCTATTTCCAGTTTGAAAACAAGTACAGGGAAGGCCTGCAGGAAACAATTACGGAATTGGGCAACCACTACACCCTGCACTTAATCAGTGGCGATAACGAGTCGGAGCGGGAAAACCTGTTACCCCTTTTTAAGGATGAAGCAGTACTGAATTTCAACCAATCGCCAACCGATAAACTGGAATACATCAGACGGCTTCAGGAGCATGGGCAAAATGCACTGATGATCGGCGACGGGCTAAACGATGCCGGGGCGCTGAACGAAAGCAAGGTTGGGGTTGTCATTGCAGACAACATTTACCATTTCACCCCTGCTTGCGATGCCATTTTGCAGGCCGGTAAGTTCAGCAAGCTCGACCGTTTTATCCGGTTTTCCAAAACCAGCATGACAATAGTGAAACTCAGTTTCCTGATCTCATTTTTGTACAATTTCATTGGGATTTCATTTGCCGTACTCGGTAGCCTCTCCCCGATTGTCGCGGCAATCCTCATGCCGCTAAGCTCAGTTTCGGTTGTCGCCTTTGCAACTTTCGCAGTCCGGTTAAGCGCCTCAAAAGCAAGGCTCTAATAATTCTGTGTATTTTTTCTTGAAAAAAATCACAAAACACGGCAAACAAAGTCAAAGCAAACTTGTTAATGGCTGATGTTCCCGGAGTAGTTATATCCGGCAACAAAACCAGAAAGAAAAAAGTTAACCATTACCTAATTAAAGACCGGATTATGTCAGTAGTATTTGTATTAGTTCTGATCGGGATATTAGTGGCATCCGTCTTTCTCATCGCTTTCATCTGGGCTGTCCGCAGCGGACAATTCGACGATTCATACACTCCTTCCGTACGCGTTTTATTTGACGACCATATTCACAAAGAAGAAATTACGACTTCGACTACAAAAGCAGAAAAGAAATCTACTTAAAATCGACTTATATGGAATTGGAAAAATTTAGTTACGACAACAAGATCACCCGCAACTTTGCAGTAGCGACAATTGTCTGGGGAGTTGTTGGCTTATTGGTGGGGGTTGTTGTTGCCCTGCAGATTTTTATTCCGGCAATGAACTTCGGCCTGGAATTTACCACGTTTGGACGAACGCGACCGGTACATACCAATGCTGTTATTTTTGCCTTTGTTGGAAACGCGATTTTCGCTGCCGTGTATTACTCCATGCAACGATTGCTGAAAACACGCATGTTTAGCGACCTGCTGGGGCGAATCCACTTTTGGGGATGGCAGCTAATCATTGTTTCGGCGGCAGTAACTTTATTGGCAGGTTTTACCTCGGGGAAAGAATATGCCGAACTTGAATGGCCGATTGACATAGCAATTACCCTGGTTTGGGTCGTTTTCGGTATAAACATGTTTGGTACAATCCTGAAACGCCGGACCAGTCATATTTACGTGGCCATTTGGTTTTTCATTGCCACCTGGGTCACTGTGGCAGTGCTGCACATTGTCAACTCAATTGAACTTCCGTTCAGCGCCCTGAAAAGCTACCCGGTTTATGCCGGTGTGCAGGATGCCCTGGTTCAATGGTGGTACGGACACAACGCAGTAGCTTTCTTTTTGACAACTCCATTCCTTGGGTTGATGTACTATTTTGTTCCAAAGGCTGCAAACCGACCGGTTTACTCCTACAAACTTTCCATTGTTCACTTTTGGTCATTGATTTTTATCTACATATGGGCCGGGCCACACCACTTGCTTTACAGTTCCCTGCCCGACTGGTTGCAGGCTCTTGGCACAACCTTCTCGGTAATGCTGATCGCTCCCAGCTGGGGAGGTATGATCAATGGGCTACTCACGCTCCGCGGTGCGTGGGACAAAGTCCGTCGCGACCCAATCCTGAAAATGTTCGTGGTGGGGATTACCGCCTACGGGATGTCGACCTTCGAAGGGCCAATGCTTTCATTGAAAAATGTGAACGCAATCAGCCACTTCACCGACTGGACAGTCGGACACGCGCATATTGGCGCCCTGGGCTGGAACGGAATGATGACTTTCGGAATGCTTTACTGGCTAATGCCAAGGCTTTTCAACACCAAACTCTATTCAACAAAACTGGCCAATGTGCACTTCTGGCTGGCAACACTGGCCATAATTTTCTATGCCGTACCGCTTTACATTGGCGGTATCACCCAGGCACTGATGTGGAAACAGTTTACCCCGGACGGGTTCCTGATGTACCCGAACTTCCTTGAGACTGTCACCCAGTTGATCCCGATGTACGCCATACGCGCATTTGGCGGTTCACTGTACCTGATCGGGTTCCTGCTTCTGGTTTTCAACATGATTAAAACGGCCGGCGCCGGCAGCCTGATAAAAGAAGAACCTGCTGAAGCGCCAGCATTGGCATCTCAGTTCGAACCTAAAAAAGCAACCGAAACCTGGCATGGGTTCCTGGAGCGTCGTCCGGTCAAATTCCTGATCTGGGCAACAGTCGCCATCCTGATCGGAGGTGTTTTCGAAATTATTCCAACCTACCTGGTTGAGTCGAACATTCCGACAATTTCGAGTGTAAAACCTTACACACCGCTTGAATTGCAGGGACGCGACATCTATGTAAAAGAAGGTTGTTACAACTGCCACTCGCAGATGATCCGTCCGTTCCGCTCCGAAACCGAACGTTACGGCGAATATTCCAAAGCGGGTGAATCGGTTTATGACCACCCATTCCAATTTGGATCCAAACGTACCGGCCCCGACCTGGCACGCGAAGGGGTGAAAACCGGTAAGATTTACAAGCCAAACTCATGGCACTACAATCACTTCATCGATCCGCAAAAGATGAATGAAGCTTCGATCATGCCCAAATACCCGTGGCTGGCCAAAAAAGAAATCGACCTGGAGTCGACCCCGGCCAAAATCAGGGCAATGAAGAAACTAGGTGTCCCATATCCTGACAATTATGAAATGCAGGCGAATGAAGATTTGAAGAAGCAAGCTGAGGAAATTGCCCAAAACCTTCGCGAATCGGGCATTGAAACTGACAGCGACATGGAGATCATTGCCCTGATTGCCTATATCCAGCGATTGGGAACCGACATCATGACAAAACCTGAAAACCAGTAAGCCATGATGAGTCAATATTTCCAAAACATTCAGCAAGTTGAGATTTATGCCACACTGGCCTTCCTCATCTTCTTTGTTTTCTTCATTTTGGTAACGGCACACACGGTAAAAATTGACAAACGACATACCGATCGTTATAGCCAATTACCATTGGAAGACGGGATAAACAACATTCAGGAACAACTAAAATGAACCCTATGACAACACAAGACGATAAACAACAAGCAGGCGGCAAACCAAACACCGAATACGACGAGTTGACAAAAATCAAATTCATGGGAGGCCATGAGTATGATGGCATCAGGGAACTGGACAACCGTTTGCCGCCATGGTTAAAATACCTCTTCTACATAACGATTGTTTTTTCAGCCTCCTACCTGATTTTGGTATTTGTATTTAAAGATGATGATGTCATTCAGGCAAAAGAATACCGAAAAGAAATGAGAGTTGCCAACCACGAAAAAGAACAAAAAGCGGAAGAGGAAACTGCTGAAGTAGCTGCCGCGCCAAAAACACATGAAGAAATACTGGCTGACGGAAAGGTTACGTTTGAAAAAATCTGCTCGGTATGCCACGGCAAGTTCGGAGAAGGACTTGTTGGCCCCAATATGACAGACGAATACTGGATTCATGGCGGACGAATGGAAGACATGTACCAGGTGGTCATGAACGGGGTGATCGAAAAAGGGATGATTTCGTACAAAGACCAGCTTTCGCAGCAACAAATAAAGGATGTACTAACCTACATACAAAGTTTGCAGGGAACCAACCCGCCCAATGCCAAAGCGCCTCAAGGAGAAAAATACATACCGGAAGAAACCAACCAATAGGTATTTTATTCAAGCATCAATCGGCAAAATCACCTGCTGGTTGATGCTTTTTCATTTTCGCCAAATCGAAAAAACCAAAAACACAAAAAAACCGAATATGGCACCCGAAGAAAAACCAAATCAATACCAGGACCTGACATTCCGGGACCGCATGGCTACCGTTGACGAAGAAGGGAAACGGGTGTGGGTTTTCCCCAAAATGCCAAAAGGAAAACTGTACAATTACAGGCGCGTGGTGGCTTACACCCTGCTCTTGTTTTTCTACCTGGCCCCACACCTGCAACTGAACGGCAACCCGCTGATCTTTCTGAATTTTGCCGAACGCCATTTCATCTTGTTTGGAAGCACGTTCTACCCTCAGGACTTTCACCTGCTGGTATTGTCTTTCATTACGCTCCTCGTTTTCATCATTCTTTTCACCGTCATTTACGGACGGTTATTCTGCGGTTGGGCATGCCCGCAAACTATCTTCATGGAGTTTCTGTACCGCCCAATTGAATACCTGATTGACGGCGACCGGAACAAACAACGCGAACTTGCCCGACAAGAAATGAACCCGGTGAAAGCCATCAAACGGATCGTGAAACACACGCTGTTTTTTGCCATCTCATTTTTCACGGCCCTCACTTTTTTATCTTACATCATTGGATTTGAGAAAGTCCGCATTCTACTAAATGGTTGGCCTTTCACCAATTTTGCAGGGTTCCTGGGAATAATGGCTTTCAGCGCCGCTCACTACTTTGTTTTCGCCTGGTTTCGCGAGCAGGTATGCTCATTGGTTTGTCCGTACGGACGCCTGCAGGGTGTTATGCTCGATCACAATTCCATTGTGGTAGCCTACGATTACAAGCGGGGCGAACCTCGCGGAAGAGGGAAAAACGAAGATAAAGGAGATTGCATTGACTGTAAAAAATGTGTCGATGTTTGCCCTACCGGAATTGATATCCGAAACGGCACCCAGTTGGAGTGCATCAACTGCACAGCTTGCATCGATGCCTGCAACTCGGTAATGTATGCGACAAACAAGCCCAATGGATTGATCAGGTATGCTTCCGAACGATCAATTTCGGAAGGCAAAAAGAAACTGTTCAACGCCCGCGCAATAGCCTATTCGGTTGTGCTGGTCATCCTGTTGGGGGTTGTTGGTTTTGCGTTCAACATCCGGGGAGACGTGGAAACAACCATCATCCGCACCCAGGGAACCATGTTCCAGGAGTACGGCGACGATGCCTACAGCAACCTGTACAACCTGCAAATGATCAACAAGACAAACGAACCGGCCTCAATGAGCCTGAAGCTGCTCGAACCAGAAGGCGAAATCCGCATTTTGGGCGACTCACTTCACGTTGCCCAAGGCGAAGTGGCCAAACGCAACCTGTTGATCATCCTGAAAAGAAATATCCTCGAAAGCTCGAACACCCACATCTTAATCGGGGTTTTTGAAGGAGAGGAAATGACAGACAAAATCAGCTCGACTTTTGTTGGGCCAAACACACTGGACAACCAGTAAACACACACGTATGAAGATCAAATTTAACTGGGGAACCGGAATTGTTATCGCCATCGTTCTGATGGTCTCCGGAATAATGACACTGGTATTCATCGCCACAAAACAGGATTATTACCTGGTAGAAGATGACTACTATCAAAAAGCGATTAACTACCAGGAGCAGATTGACCGTATAGACAATGCCAACCACTTGCCGGAAAAACCGACATTAACAATGAACGGGAAAACCTTGTCATTGCAATTGCCGTCCGTGTTTAAAGGCAAAGCTGTTTCCGGCCAGGTACATATCTACAGCCCGGTGAGCAACAACCGGGACATGTCCGTTTCGCTGCAACCCGACACAGCCCTGGCACAACTTATCAGCCTTGAAAAATTACCAGAAGGCCGGTATACCGTCAAGCTTGACTGGACTGCCGACTCAACTGATTATTACCTGGAACAAAATATAACGAGATAACATGTTCGACCTGATAACACCACTAACAATAGGCCTTGTCGGCAGTTTTCACTGCATTGGCATGTGCGGCCCCATTGCCGTTGCGCTTCCGCTAAAAAGCCATGGCTGGGGAAATAAAGTTGCAGGCAGCATCATCTACAACCTGGGTCGGTCAATTACTTATGCCATCCTTGGGCTGATGTTCGGCTTGCTCGGCCAGGGTATTCATCTGGCCGGATTCCAGCAATGGGCATCCATTCTTCTGGGGATAATCATGATCATCAGCGTTCTGTTCCCGTATTTTTTCAAACAGAAAATCAGCCTTGGCTCGCTCTTTACCGGTTACGCCGCCCGGTTGATCAACAACCTGCGTAAACTTTTCTCGAACCGCTCGTCTTCGTCCTTATTTTTAATTGGTTTGCTGAACGGACTTTTGCCTTGCGGGTTGGTCTACGTGGCCATTGCCGGGGCAATCAACACCAACGAAATAACCGGGGGCGCCCTTTTTATGGGCTTGTTCGGTCTGGGCACAATCCCGATGATGCTGGCGGTGTCGCTTACCGGAAATGCAGTCAGCACCGGGCTCCGGTCTAAAATGCGAAAAGCGGTTCCCTATTTCATCATATTGCTGGGCATTTTATTCGTTTTGCGCGGGCTTGCGCTTGGCATTCCGTATGTGAGCCCCAAAGCGGAAAAGCTGTCACCCAAAACAGAAATGACACCGGGAGGAAGTTGTTGTCATTAGGGGCATCCCAGATTCTACAGGCGGATAACCGGATTACCCTGTAAACACTTTTTTCAGCCTGTAAGGCTGAAAAACAATCATGATTGTAATTAAAAAGAATAAAATCCTCTTCATTCAAAAGCGATTCCCGAGCCCACTTGAAGCCTTTCTGTCTCTCAAAAACGTTGCTACCCTGGAACTCAAAAACACATGTACCCCGACAGTGGTCTATGTCATTATAAAAAAGACCATAGCAAACACACAGGGAATAATAATTTTCCGTTTCAAATGACCGTGATCCAAATTCTTAGTAAAAAGCTCCCTATAAAAAGCTATTGATTTACAGGTATATTAAAAAAAATGAAAAAAATATCTGATTTTATTAATAGTTGGATAAACATTACGGACTGTTTGTGGTTTCTTATCATGAAAATTGAGTTGGGATATCAAGAGATTGCTTTCTTATGAGACGAACAAAACGTCAGATTTCGGTTTTATTAATCCTCATCCTTTTGCCATTGTTTTATGAATCATTTGGCCAGGAAACGGTCATTGATGACAAAACAAAAGACCCGGAAATCGGGGTTGTTGAGCATTTGGATGAATACCTTCCTACTGACATTTATTTAATTGATGAAGACAGCCAGAAAGTTGTCCTCACTGATTTGATTGATAAGCCAACAGTTATCAACTACGTTTATTACCGTTGCCCGGGCATTTGCAGTCCGCTGATGGAAGGGCTGGCCGATGTGATGGAAAGATCGGACCTTGTTGCCGGGAAAGATTACCAGGTACTAACGATCAGTTTCGATCCGACAGAAACCATTGAACTTGGGATCAACAAAAAGAAAAACTACCTGAACCTGATCACTAAAAAAGAATCTGTCAGCGAAGGCTGGAAATTCTTTGTATCCGACAGCGCCAGCATTGCCAAAGGAACAAATGCAATCGGGTTTAAATACAAACCACAGGGAAACGACTTCATCCATGCTGCAAGCATCATCGTTGTGAGCCCCGATGGTAAAATAACCCGCTACCTAAATGGCATCAGCTTTTTGCCGTTCGACTTTAAGATGGCCATCATCGAAGCATCAAAAGGGCAATCGAGCCCTACAATCAATAAAGTCCTTCAGTATTGTTTTTCATTCGATCCAAAAGGACATACCTATGTGCTTAATGTGACAAAGATATCCGGGACAATCATTTTGTTCCTGGCCATCGTCATATTCCTGATCCTGATTTTAAAACCTAAAAAGAAAAAATAAACTGTTTTTTTATGCAAACGACTTCTCACATACCTTATGATGTAAGTTATCTGGACTACAAGGGGAAATTCAAAGGTCTGTTTAGTTGGATTTTTTCAACAGACCACAAGCGGATTGCGTTGCTGTACCTCTATTCCATGATGACCATGTTTTTTGTTGGTGTCCTGCTCGGGCTCGCGATGAAACTTGAACTTATTGCTCCCGGAAAAACGGTCATGGGACCCGAGAGTTACAATGCTGTTTTCACGGTTCATGGTGTTATCATGATTTTCATGGTGGTTGTACCCGGTCTTCCGGCAGTAATGGGCAATTTTTTGTTGCCAATTATGATCGGGGCAAAAGACGTGGCATTCCCGAAAATCAACCTGTTGTCCTGGTACTTTTATGTACTGGGGGCTCTTCTTGTAATCGCATCAGTCATTTTTGGTGACGGCAGCCCGGATACTGGCTGGACTTTTTATGCACCATACAGTTTTAAAAGTGGATCCAATTTGCTACCTGCAATTTTTGGTGCATTTGTTTTAGGTTTCTCGTCCATCCTCACCGGCCTGAACTTTATTGTTACCATTCACCGGATGCGGGCACCAGGAATGACCTGGCTGAAAATGCCGTTGTTTCCCTGGTCGCTTTACGGAACAGCCTGGATTCAGTTGCTGGCAACTCCGGTTGTGGGGATCACACTCGTACTGGTTGCCCTTGAACGGGTTTTCAACATTGGTGTTTTCGACCCGGCATTGGGCGGCGACCCGATCCTGTACCAGCACCTGTTCTGGATTTACTCACACCCGGCCGTGTACGTGATGATACTTCCGGCCATGGGAGCTATCTCCGAAATTATACCAACCTTCACACAAAAACATATTTTTGGCTACAAGGCCATCATCGGTTCTACCCTGGCAATTGCGTTTGTAGGCTATTTTGTTTGGGGACACCACATGTTCACGTCGGGGATGAGCGGTACGGCACAGTACACCTTCTCGCTGCTAACCTTCCTGGTTGCCATCCCCAGTGCCATCAAAGTCTTCAACTGGATTTCAACCATGTACAAAGGTTCAATCAGCTTAGAGACACCATTTTTCTGGGCTTCTTCGTTCATCTTCGTATTCATGGTTGGTGGTCTTTCCGGCCTGATCCTCGGATCATTGGCAACCGATGTTTATGTGCACGATACCGCATTTGTTGTGGCTCACTTCCATTTCATCGTATTTGGCGGTACCGGCTTTGCCTTCTTTGGGGCACTGCATTACTGGTTCCCCAAAATGTTCGGAAGAATGTACGATAAAAAATGGGCCAACACGGGCTGGCTGATTTTCCTTGTCGGATTCTTAGCCCTGTACTCTCCCATGTTCTATTTGGGGATGAAAGGGATGCCACGTCGTTACTATGATTACCTACCGGAATATCATGCTGCCAATATACTTTCAACCATGGGATCGTGGGTCATGGCAACAGGCTTGATCATTATTGTTGTTAACCTTTTCCGCTCGGCCAAACACGGCCCGACAGCCGAAAAAGATCCTTGGAACGGAAAAACACTGGAATGGACAGTTCCTTCGCCACCTCCTGTGGAGAACTTTGAAGAGATTCCGGTTATTGGAGAAAAAGATGGTCCTTACAATTACTAACAAAACGAATACCTATGTCACAAGCTATTCATCATGATGAACACTACGATGCGGAAGGCTCCAAAATAGGAATGTGGCTCTTCATTTTTACCGAGCTTCTCCTTTTTGGCGGATTATTCATCATTTATTCAGTTTACCGCTTCAAGAACCAGGATGCCTTCCAGATGGCAGGACTGGAGTTAAACACAACAATTGGAGCAATAAACACGATCATCCTGCTTGTCAGCAGTATGACCATTGCCATGTCGACATCGGCATTGCAAAAAGGCCAAAAAGGAACAACAATCCTGTTGTTGGAAATAACTGTCATGCTGGCCTTGCTGTTCCTTGTCAATAAATATTTTGAGTGGGGCGTAAAGTTTGGTCACGGAATATGGCCGGGGTCACAACACATGTTCGACACAATGAGCCAGGGCGAAATCCTGTTTTTCGGATTATATTTCGTCATGACCGGTTTGCACGCGCTGCACATCATCGTCGGCATGATCCTGATCATCGTAACCCTGTCCAAAGTATCAAAAGGAAAGGTACATGCTGAAAGGTCGTCACTTTTAGAGAATTCCGGTCTTTACTGGCACCTGGTCGACCTGATCTGGATTTTCCTGTTCCCATTGTTTTATTTAATTCACTAATACCTGCGTAATATGGAAAAAGAAAAACATCATATTGTACCTTACCGGACTTACGTTTATATATTGCTTGGACTGGTTGTACTGACGTTTGGGTCTATTGAAGTGACAAGCATTGACATGGGTGGGTATTCCGTCATGGGCGCCATGATATTCTCATCGATAAAATCGTTGCTGGTGCTAAGCTTTTTTATGCACCTCAAATTAGATAAGTCATATTTCCGGATCATGGTCGGATTTGTTGTCGCCGTTTTCCTGGCACTTATCCTCATAACCTTTTTAGATTATTATTACAGATAGAACGCTATGTACATCCTAAACTCACAACAGGCATCTAACTTTGTCTCCGGGGTCGATCGAAGCTTTGTCTTCATCCTGACCATTATTTTCATATTCCTGATCGGGCTAACAGTTACCATGTTGTACTTTATATACCGGTACAACAAAAAAAGAAATCCCAAGGCTACTCAAATTGAAGGGAGTGTCACGCTCGAAATTATTTGGACCGTGATACCAACCATCCTTGTTCTGGTGATGTTTTATTACGGCTGGGCCGGTTGGATCAAAATGAAAGAACCTCCCAAGGAAACGTTCAACATCAAGGTAAACGCCCGCATGTGGAACTTCATGTTCGAATATGAGAACGGCAGGAAAACCGATACACTTTTTGTTCCTCTCGATAAAGCGGTAAAACTCGACCTGGTTTCATTTGACGTCATTCACAGCCTTTATATACCGGCATTCCGGGTTAAAGAAGATGTTGTTCCCGGATCAGACAAATTTATGTGGTTTGAACCGGAGCGGGAAGGAACCTACGAATTGTTCTGTGCCGAATACTGCGGGTTACGCCACTCATACATGTACAACTGGGTGAAAGTAATGCCCGAAGAAGAATTCAACAAGTGGTATACCGACACAACTGCGAAAGCAGCTGCAGCGACAGCAGCGGTTGAAACGCCGGCTGCATCAGGAAAACGCATCATGCAGAATATTGGCTGTCTTGCTTGTCATACCATTGACGGCAATAAGCTTGTAGGACCTTCGTTTAAAGGAATCTACGGACATGAAGTAACTGTAAAAACAGGCGGTGAGACCAGAACTGTCACCGTTGATGATGAGTACCTCAAAAAGTCAATCTTCGATCCCAATGCCGATATTGTGGAGGGATACAACAAAGGCTTGATGCAATCGTACCAAGGGCAGTTGAGCGATGACGATGTTGCCTTGATAATTGAATATTTAAAAACCTTGTAATGGCAAAAATGAGCTTCGCCTCATACCTTAAAATTATACTGGAGCTGGGCAAAGTGCGAATTTCTTTGCCCATTGCTTTATCAGCCCTCACCGGTTATGTCCTCAGAACCGGATCGATTGGCGAAGCTGGTTATTACCTTGTCCTTGGCGTGTTCTTTGTTTCGTGCAGCTCGGGTGCCATTAATCACTGGCAGGAACACAAAACCGATGCCTTGATGCCCCGCACTCAAAAACGGCCAATCCCGTCAGGTAAAATAACCCCGTTGTTCACCATTTTAACCGCAGCCGGTTATTTCATTTACGGAAGTACCCTCCTGCTGATCAACCTCCCGGTTGTTGCTTTTGTAGCCAGTGTAGTCACCCTTATTGCTTATAATGGCTTCTACACCCCGCTAAAAAAGGTCACAGCTTTTGCCGTGGTACCGGGATCGCTTGTTGGGGCATTGCCTCCATATATTGGTTGGCTGGCCGCCGGAGGCGAACTAACCAACCCGGTCATTTTCTGGGTGGCTATTTTCTTCTTTATCGGGCAAATCCCGCATTTTTGGCTCTTACTGCTCATGTTTGGCAAAGAATATAAGCTGGCAGGTTACCCAAGCTTAAACGATGTTTTCAACGACAACCAGATAAAACGGTTAAGCTACACCTGGATACTGGCAACAATAGCATCGGCACTGATCATTGCCCTGAAGGTCATGGTTGGTTCAACAGCCATGTTCATTCTGCTGCTGTATGTTTTCTACCTCCTGTTCTCACTCACCACTCAGATTTTGGTGAAAAAGGACCTGCAAGTCAGACAGGCTTTCTTCAAACTGAATTTCCTATACCTGTTCATGATGATTGCACTGATCGCTGACAGTTTATTTAACCGCTAAAAACAAATCAAAATCATGAAATCAACGATTTATTCACTTGTCCTTGTTTTGTTCTTCTTCCTGTCGTGCACCAATAAAAATGCAAAAGAAACCACACAACAGGAACTACCGGCACAAACTGTTGAAATTGTTTACCACGTTGAAGGTATGACCTGCGACCACTGCGAAATGTCGATTCAAAAAGGAGTAAATGAACTAAACGGAATCGAGGCAGTGGAAGCAAACCACGAAGACTCAACCACCCGGGTAATTTATGATCCGTCAAAAACCGACGAAAAAGAAATTATGGCCGCCATTGAAAAACGTGGCTACACCGTGGCGCCACAATAAATAATCAGAAACTGTTTAAATTTTATCCTTTCATTTTATTAGGTGTCTTTTTCACCTAATCTTCGTTTAATTTGCCTCACGTAGGAGTTACTATGCTCGTCAAATTTGTCTCGATTAGGCAAAAAAATCCATCCAAATAATTCTAAAAAACAAAACTAAAACAGTTTCTCACAAATTACCTCTCCCTAACAATTATTAACGTAACATACGCAACCTAATTTCAAGTTTAGCTGTCTAAATGGTAAGAAAACAAAAACAAGACCATGAAGACAGCCCTCATTATCCTGAGCCTGCTGATATTTTCCGTTATAAACAGTAGTGCAGGTAACAACCAGACAAAAAACATTTTTGGGAAAATTGTTGATAAAGAAACGCTGGAACCATTGTATGGCGTAAGCGTGAGTTTGCCAGACAGTAAAAACCCGATTGGAACAATTACCAACAGCAAAGGGGAATTCCGGCTGTGGCACCTGCCGGGAAGCAGCACCGATTTGGTCATTAGTTGCAATGGCTACGACCCCATCAATGTAAGTATTGAAGAAATAACCATATCGGATCAGAGCGGATTGATAATCGAACTCGAAAGCAAGCACAAAGCTCCAAATAAGCAGAAATTACAGCAGCAAAGAGAAGCTGTGAAAATAAGCGGCAAGGCTTAAACTTTCCCCTACAACCTAATCGGTCCAAATTGAAGGGCTCTGTTATATTCGCTTTTACCTTCCAAAAATTTTGAGAGCTGGTTTTATCACGGGTTTGGTCCTCTAAAGAATTTCAGACTGCTTTCCATCGCAGTATGGTGCTATAAAAATCTTGAGAGCTTTCAGCTATAGCTAAAAACGAAGAAAGGCTATCCCGCAAGGAACAGCCTTTCTTCAAAGTTGAAAAATATTAACTAAAAATGATGATGAAGACTTTCTTCGAGGTACGGATGGTTTCTCGGTACCAGGCTTGCTTTTGCCAGGTAAGTCACAAAAACCAGCGTAAATAAACCTACGAATCCAAGGAATGCTCCAATTTCAAGCAAGCCAAACTTGGCTTCGTGTACTGTTGCCGGCCAGATTTCGTAATACAACTCGATGTATTGTCCAACAATTAGCAACAGGATAACCGGCACCATGACCATTTTACTGCGTGATGATTTTCGGGGCATCAGGAACAGGAACGGGATAAACCAGTTAATCAGGATACTGGCAAAAAACAACACTTCAAAAGCACCATGCCAGCGATGCACATAATAGACCGTTTCTTCCGGAATATTGCCATACCAAATCAACATGAACTGGGAAAAGGTAAAATACCCCCAAACAATGGAGAGCATGAACATGTAGCGGGTAAAATCGTGCAGGTGGCTCCGGTTCAACATTTTTAAATAGCCGTATTTGTGCAGGATGATAACAATCAGGGTAATCACTGAAGATCCGTGCAGGAATGCCGAAATAAATGCCTTGGCAGCATAAATTGTACTAAACCAGTGAACCTCGAGCGACATTAGCATATCGACCGAAAAAGCGGAGAATGAGACCGCAATAACGAAGATAAAAATCTTTGACAGCAGCTCTGATTTATAAAAGTATTTCATTCCGCCTTCGGTGTCCTCAAGTAACGAAGTCCGGCGCATCAGCTTTGTCAACAAAATCCACAAGGCAAAAAATACCCCCACCCGCAAAATGAAAAAGGGCACATTCAGAAAAACCGACTTATGCTGAATCAGGTGGTCTGTTGCAACAGCTTCCTCGTGCGACCATTCGTAGAGGTAGTGCACACCAAAAACAAGGAAGAGGAAAAGTACAGCGGCAAACGGGATGTAAGCTGCCATTGCTTCAGGGATGCGCTTGAACGCTGCCGACCATCCGGCCTGAGAAATATACTGAATGCTCATAAAAAATGCAGCCCCAACTGCCAGTGATACAAAATAGAAATTGTTGAGCAAGTAGTTTGCCCAGGCTCTGACCGGATCAGTAAAAAATCCAATAACAAATGAAATGACGCCAACGGCAATCAGTCCGTAAGTGATATATTTCAGTTTCTGTGGTACAACAAATTTTTCGTCTATCATGATTGTCATTTTTTACCTTACGGCTTAGTTTTTATGCAATTCATTTTTAATATACAAAACGGCTTTCCAGCGGTCGTCAGGTTTAATCATTGAGCCATGCTCGGCCATGATCCCCCAGCCAACAGATATCACATGATAAATTTCTCCTTCGGGGATTGTTCTGACTTTCTCGGACAACAGGTTGGCCGGTGGAAACGGAAACTTTTTGGAGGTATACAAACGTCCTTGCCCATCGCCTTTCTCGCCATGGCACATTAAGCAATAGGTTGTGTAGACTTGTTTCCCACGTTCCACGTTGGCCGTCGTCGCTTCAAAAGGATTATTCAATGTCAGTCCGGCTGTTACACGGTCATTGTCATTTTTCTCGTAGGGGTATTTCATAAAACCACGGGAAACAGTCCCCTCAACAGTTGGCTGCATGGTTCTCCCATCCTTGAAGTTTGGATTTGGCGTATAGCTTTCGTAAGCAGGCGATTTGACCATATCGTCAGAATATTGCCATCCCGGGTTATTTCGGGTATGGTCGCATGACGAAAAGCTAACAACCAACATCATGGCAACGATTAATTTAATTCCATTTTTCAGGTTCATAATATGCTGTTTTGAGCAGGTTCTCATTATTTATAAACTTCAGAAGCTCCGTTCTCCTTTAAAATTTTCTCTATCTCGGTGAATTTAAAATCAGGGCTGTCCGATTTAATCACAATGACAAATTTGTCGTCAGTGGCACGGCTGTCAATGATCTTGGCCTTTTTGCCCGGGAAAATCCTGGCCCTGGCCGAGAAAGTAAACAGTGTCAGCAACGTAACAATCAGGATTGTAGCCACAATGGTGACGACCAAAAATGAAGGGAACGTGTTAAAAGGCTTTCCCCCGAAATTAAGCGGCCAGCTGATCACTGCGGCATAGTACATCCCACCAAGCACCGAGAGCGCCCCAAACAAACCGTAAAAGAAGGCGGCATGCGTAATTCGTGTTTTCTTGCCCATTCCCTGTAAAATTTCGTGAATGGGATATGGTGTGTAAACCTCGTCGATTTCCACCCCTTGGTGTTTCACTTTTTCAAAAGCTTTCACCAAATCAAATTCGTTGTCAAATACACCTACCATAGCTTATTCGTGATGTTCGTTTGGTTGAATCTCATTATTAAATTTTGCCACACTCTTGATTTCCGATACGGCGATCATTGGAATATAGCGGAAGAACAGAAGCACACCGACAGAGAACATGCCCAGGGTTCCGACAAAGAAACCTACTTCGATATACGAAGGGGAATAGCTTGCCCAGTTGGCCGGCAAATAGTTTTTAGTCAGCGAGGTGATTACGATATTGAAACGTTCAAACCACATACCGATATTGATCAGGATTGAGATGATAAAAACAATCCACAAGCGTTTACGAACAGCTTTGAACCAGAAAAACTGGGGCACCACGGCATTGAAGATAAACATTGCCCAAAACTGCATAGCATACTCACCAGTAATCCGGTTATGGAAGAATGTGTACATCTCGTAAGGCGAACCGGAATACCAGGCCATGAAAATCTCAGTCAGGTAAGCTGTTCCCATAATCAGCGAGACGAATATCAAAACCCGGCAAACCGCATCCACGTGCGAGTCGGTAATAAAATCGTTCATCTTGTACAATTTTCGCATCAGGGTAACAAGGGTCAGTACCATGGCGAAACCGGAGAAAATTGCCCCAACCACAAAGTATGGTGGGAAAATAGTTGTATGCCATCCGGGCTCAACCGAAACAGCAAAGTCGGTTGATACGATTGAGTGAACAGATACCACCAGCACGGCAGCAATCCCTCCCAGCACAAAGCTCAATGCTTCAAAGCGCAACCATTCTTTAGATGAACCGGTCCATCCGAAAGAGAAGAAACCGTACACCGCCTTTTTAATTTTAGATTTGGTCGTATCACGTATCGTGGCAAAATCAGGCACCATACCGAAATACCAGAAACTGGCCGAAATAAGCAAGTATGCTGAAATGGCCACAAAGTCCCAGAACAACGGTGAGTTGAAGTTTACCCACAACGGCCCGCGCGTGTTTGGATACGGGAAGATAAAAAAGAACAGCCAGGGACGCCCCATGTGAAGCAGGGGAAACAACCCGGCACAACCTACTGCCACAACGGTCATCGCTTCGGCAGCCCGGTTGATGGCTGTACGCCACTTTTGACGTAAAATAAGCAGGAAGATGGAGAATGCAGTTCCGGCGTGGCCAATCCCGATCCACCAAACAAAGTTGATGATCGCCCATCCCCAACCTACTGAATTATTTACCCCCCAGGTACCAATACCCTGGGTAATGGTGACATATTTACAATACAAGCCCCAGCCAAACATGCCCAGGCTGATCAAAAAGGCAATGTACCACCATCGTGGTGTTTTGGCATCAATAGGAGCCAAAATATCCTGTGATATCTGAGACAGCGATTTGTCTCCCTCAATTAGCTTTCCTCTGATCGATGTTTTGTACATAGATTCAAGTTTTATTTCATTATTCAGGCTTTATTCCTGACCTTGGTTAAGTATCCTACTGATGGTAATGTATGCAGTTCTTCAAGCAAATGATAGTTGCGTTTATCTTTGAATAACTTGCTTATTTTACTGTCCGGATTGTTCAAATCACCAAAAATGATGGCATTGCCCGGGCAAGACTGCTCACAGGCAGTTTTTATTTCGCCCTCTTCAATCATGCGGCCTGCCAGTTTGGCTTCCTGTTTTTTCTCCTGGATACGCTGAACACACATGGAGCATTTCTCCACGACCCCGCGCGAACGAACAGTAACATCCGGGTTAAGCACCATCCGGCCCAAATCGTTGTTGGCATTGTAGTCGAACTTATCGTTGTTCACATACTGGAACCAGTTAAAACGACGGACACGGTAAGGACAGTTGTTGATACAGTATTTTGTTCCCACGCAGCGGTTGTAAGCCATCTGGTTCAACCCTTCGGAACTGTGAGGTGTTGCTGCAACCGGACAAACGTTTTCGCAAGGTGCATTGTCACAGTGCTGGCACATCACCGGCTGGAACGAAACATCCGGATTGGCAATGTCGCCGGAATAATAGCGGTCAACACGAATCCAGTGCATGATCCTGCGATTGCGCACCTGTTCCTTTCCAATCACCTGGATATTGTTTTCAGCCTGACATGAGATGGCACAGTTTCCGCAACCGGTACATGAGTTCAGGTCAATGGCCATTCCCCAGTGGTGGCCATTAAACTTCACTTCCTGGTAAAGGGTATAGTTGTGCTCTTCGGCCTCGGCATGCATTTCATTTCCGGCATCCGGGTTCAGCAAATATTCATCAAGGTTGGCCTCACGAACAATCGGGCGACCTTCCATCGAATGATGTGTCTGCGAAATCGCCAACGGGAAAGTGGCCTCAGGCACAACTTCCACCGAAGCATTTCCAAAATAGAACAGACGGGCGCCGTCAACTTCCGGAACGTAGGCAAACATGTTTTTACCAACCTGATCGCCAACTTTCCCGGCATGTACCCGTCCGTAGCCCAATGCAACAGCAATCGTATCTTTTGCCTGCCCGGGTTGAATGAATACCGGCAGTTCCAGCCCGTTCACCTTGATGACACTTTCATTTTCCAGTCCGTTTTCCTCGGCAAAAGCCACCGGCACCGATGCAAAATTGTCCCAGCTGATTTTCGCAACCGGATCGGGTAATTCCTGCAACCAGGGGTTGTTGGCATATTTACCGTTACCTAGCGCGATGCTTTCGTAAAGCACAACTTCAATTCCGTTTCCGGCACCTTTTAATGAAGCAGCAGCATTGGTCAATCCCTCAGTAGAATAGGTAACCGCAGCACTCGAGCCCGGTTCGTAAATTCCTTTTTGAAGGGTGTAGTTCCAGAACAAACGGAAATCGGCATATTCATTCTGTTTCGGATAGAACTCAGCCTCCCAGTATTTTTTGATGTAATCGCCGTACGAAGTTTCATCACCCGACCATTTCAGTAAATTTTCCTGCACATTGCGCGAATCGAACAATTTTGAAATGGTTGGCTGTGCCAAACTGAAAATCCCTGATTTTGGCTCCAGGTCGTTCCATGATTCCAGGTAATTCGGTTCCGGCAAAATATATTGGCAAACATTGGCTGTTTCATCTTTTCTCTCTGAAAAAGAAACTGACAGTTTTAGTTTGCGGATAGCGTCTTCAATTATTTGGGCCTGCGGATGATCGTAAACAGGGTTCACGCCCCAAACGAGCAACCCGTCAATTTTTCCGGTAGTCAGATCGGCAACAAATGCAGCCACTTCCGAATCAATTACTTTTTTAGTTTGAAGGGCTGATTCCCACAACAAAGTCTCGCCGTAGTTCCCAAGCATTTGGTTAATCCCGTTCACCAGCAACTGGATGTTTTCATCGTTGCTACCGGAGATGACGATTGACTTGCCTTGGTTTTCCAGCAATTCATCAGCCAAAGCCGACACATCGACCGATGACGTTACACCGTTCAACTGCTCTGCTCCCTTGGCTTTTGCAATGGCATTGAACAAAGAAAGGACAATCCCTGCTTCTTCGGATGGTTTAATCGGGAAACGCACATCGGCATTCGAGCCGGAAAGCGACATATTGGCCTCAAACTGGTAATGGCGTGACATTTCGCGTTGGCCTTCATCCAGTTTTCGTGCCGAAGTATAGCCTTTGGTATATTCAACCGGCGACAGCCATGTACCGAGGAAATCGGCACCAAAGCTGACAACCACTTTTGCTTTTTCAAAACGGTAGTCAGGAATGGCACGCTGCCCAAAGCTTTTCATATTTGCAGTAAGCAATCCTGAAGCCGGCACCGCATCGTACTGCACCCACTCAACCGAAGGGTGAGCAGCCAAAAACTGTCCGATTATTTTTTTTGTAGACGGAGAAATCACGGTTTGGGTCAAAAGAACGACCTTGCCATTTTGCGCATCAATTTCATTTAACGCTTTTACAATCTCAAGGTCAGCATCATTCCAGGTGATGTCCTTATCCTGAAACTGCGGTCCTTTGTAACGGGCACCGTCATATAAATTCAGGATTGATGCCTGTACACGGGCACTAGTCCCTTGCTGTGAAACCGAACTTAACTCGTTCCCTTCAATTTTAATTGGGCGTCCATCGCGGACTTTCACCACGACACTGCAATAATCACCGGCATCAAAATAACTCGAGGCATAATAATTTGCCATCCCCGGGGTAATATCTTCCGGCTTAACCAGGTATGGAATCGCTTTCTCGACAGGACGTTTACAGCTTGCCACCAACGTAGCCGCAGCCAAACTGAACCCCAGTGTTTTCAAAAAATCACGGCGGGAATTTCCACCATCTCCGTCTTCGTGCTTATAAAGCAGGCTCTTTTGTTTAGCCTCTTCACGAGCTTCACGGATTCGAAGGGTTTTCGGATCTTCCAGTTCTTCAAGACTTCTCCAGTATGTCTTCATCAAAAATGTATTTTATTTCTTTGAATATTCGATTAATAATGGCAACGCATGCAATCGTTGGCCCCCACGTCTTCGGCTTTTATATTTTTCAGGTCGCCGACATCATATTTTTCGTGCATTTTCACGAACGTTTCGTAGTAGCCATTCTCCTTAAACTTCACATCGGTTTGACGGTGACAGTTAATACACCAGCCCATGGACAAGTCGGCATTTTGCTTCATAATGTCCATCTCCTGAACCTGCCCGTGACACTTCTGACATTCGAGTTTGGCCACCCCAACGTGAATCGCATGGCTAAAAAAGACGTGATCGGGTAAATTGTGCAAACGAACCCATTCGACCGGTTTTTCCGTTTCAACGGCATTTACAATTTTGGCAATTTCAAATTTCCCTGAATTTGCCCCTTCGCGAATCAACACGTGGCAATTCATACAAAGGTTCATCGCCGGTATGCCAGCCGATTTACTTTGCTCGGCAGTATGATGGCAATATTTACAATCGATGCCATTTTCGCCCGCGTGTACTTTGTGTGAAAACTTAATGGGCTGATCGGGCGCATAACCTTGTGAGCGACCAAGCTTAATACCTTCTTCAACAACCATTTTAACCTGAAAGCCCAAAGCAGTCACAAAAATGATCACCGGGATGAAACGGTATTTTACTTTCCGGAAGAAAATCAACTCAAGCAATGCCCAGGTAAGAAATAATCCCAGAAGAAGAAAAATTGACAAATTTTTGATACTAATCTTTGGCGTGAATGAACCATTGACAGCAATGTCATCAAGATAAGCTTTTACAGTTTTCAGATCAGCATCTTCAATCTGGATTCCGGCGTGGACTTTTGCAGCCTTAATACCAACAGGTTGAATCAATACTGCTTTAAACTCTGAAAAGTCTTTGTCGGCAAATTTTACAGCAATTGCCATCGCTGAGGGGTTCCAGTTCAATGTATCAGTTGGCACCAGGTTGTGGCACGATACACACGACTGTCCCTTAAAATTGAAAGGCAACAAGCCTTTAAAAAAACGCTCTCCACGTTTTACATCATCATGAGCATGGCCTTCAATCAGATCATCCTCTTCAGAAGAAGCAAACGATGGGGAACCAATAAAAAATAAAAAAGCAAATAATACAGCCAAAGGCAAGAACCTGTAAACAGGTAAAGCAGGGGACATAAGTTTCATTCTACAAGCTTTAGTAAGTTTTTTAAACTTAGGATTTTCGCAACACACCAGATTTAACAAACTTTTGGTTTGAAGGTTTTCCGGTTCACGATAAAAAATGGTTTGATGAAAATCTTAAACTTGTTTCAGTTCACTTACACTGCAACTAAAAACATTTAAAAATTTGATTTACAGATGCATCTCCTCCAGACACCACCCCAGAGATATCTAAGAAAATGATCACTAAAAAAATGATATAGAAAAAATCAATTACGCACCGAGATTTCTCGTGATTCTTCGAACAATCTTAAGATTATCAAAAAACTCCTTGGCAATAACCCGAAAGATGGTATAAACGGGGATGGCAAGTATCATTCCGGTAATACCCGCAACGCTGCCTGCGGCCATAATGACCAAAAATATTTCGAGAGGATGTGCTTTTACACTACTTGAATAGATTAGCGGCTGAAACAAAATATTGTCGATCACCTGCACAATGACAAATACCAGCAGCATAAAGCCCAGAAGTGGCAAGGTAAATGACATGAAATCGGCATTCAAATTGATCGCAACCCCGATCAGCAGCCCCACTGTTGCTCCCATCCAGGGCCCCAGGTATGGGATAATATTGAAAAGCCCGCAAAAAAGCCCAATGACAACTGCATGACTAAAACCAATCCCAACAATAGTAAGACCTATCGTGACAAGTGCTCCTACCATAAAAACCTCTGCAAGCAATCCGATAAAATAACGTTTTAACAAACCATGAATTGAGATCAGTATTTTGGATACTTTTTCTTCATATCCGGAAGGGACAAGTAGCAAAATGCCATCATTAAACATACTCTCCTCCTTCAAAAAGAAGAAGGTAATGAAGGAAACGGAGAAGAATGCAATAAGAAGTTCACCTACTGCCCCGGCAATAAAACCAAAAACATTGGATAACTGGGAAAAGCCGATTTTATCGCCTAACTGTTCTTTTACCATATCAAGGAAGAAGCCTTTGTGTGCCGGAGCCTGTTCGCTCCCGGTAATAATCATCACTTTTCGTACAGGTTCTTCAATTACATTAATAATCGATTCCAGATTAATCGACGACAGCTGTTCAAATTCGTTGACAAGCAACGGGATTAAAAAACGAAAAGCCCCGATCAGCACGATCCAGATGGTTATCAAGGTCAGAAAAGCGGCAAAAGTCTGCGAAACGGTAAACCGCCCGATCTTAATTTGTCTTATCAGGCGAACCAAAGGCCTTCCGACTAAAGACAGTACTGCCGAAATAAGTATGTAAGTGACAATTGCACTAAAATACCACATCAAGAAAATTAACACAGCTGCACCAATCGATAGCAAAATATTCCGGGTTCTTCCTTCTACCTTAATCATAGAACTGTTTTTATACAAATATAGATTAATCTTCAAACCAACCAGCCCCCTTCAAAGATACTTCGTTCTCTCAACATCAAAAAAAACAAAAACGGGTAAACAAAAAAACAAACACAAACAAATCTATAATCGATGATTTTAAGCTACTTCCGAATTAAACCAATCCTAAACATAACAAAATAAAAACTCTATACGCATTTTTTTCTTAAATTTGCACATTGTGGTACTTGCGATATGAAAAGAAACAGACTAAAAGCGCTTATCGTTGATGACGAAAAAGATGCACGGGACTTATTACATTATTATTTAAAGAATAATACGGGGATATCTGAGATTGCAGAAGCTGCGACCGTGGAAGACGCCCTTTATAAATTTATGGAGTTCTCTCCGGACATCGTATTCCTGGATATAGTTATGCCTGGAAAAGACGGGATTGATTTCATTGAATTATTAAAGAAACGCCAGATGGACAGTAACATTATCATCACCACTGCCCATAAAGATTCGGCAATTGATGCCATTAAAAACCACATTTACGATTTTATCCTCAAGCCGCTCGACATCAAAGAAATAAACCGGGTAATCGAAAAATACAGGAAACGGAAAGATACCAGCCTGGACAAGAAGATGCTCAAAGTTTTATCGAGCATTGACCAAAGCATAAAAATCAAGATTTCAACAGCCAATGGGTACACATTGATAGACCCGAATGATATCCTGTATTTCGAAGCTGATGGCCCGTACACGTTTCTGCACCTTGAAAACGGATCCCGGGAAATGACAATGGGATACCTTAGCGATTTTATAAAAATCCTCGAAAATCAACGCTTTTTCAGGATAAGTCGTTCTTACCTCATCAATACGGACAAGCTGTCTTACATTGACCGTACTGAAAACTGCTGCGCCTTGATTGGAAATAAAAAAGAGATTAAATTGTATGGTTCAAAGGCGCAAATAAGAATCCTTTGTGACATGGACCTTGATTCATTATCATGATAGACAGAACAATATCAGCCATAATAATTGAAGATGACGAAGAAGCTATTTCCTTATTGGAAATCTACCTTCAGGCATTCCATGAGATCGAGATAATAGATAAAACAACCGATCCCAAAAGGGGCATCAAGCTTCTGAAAAAGAAAGTACCTAACATCGTCTTTCTGGATATTGACATGCCTGAACTTGACGGCCTTAGTGTTGCCCGGATCATCAAAGAAAATGACCTTAAAACCGAAGTTGTCTTCACAACAGCCCATACGCAATATGCCTACAAAGCGCTTAATTTGGAGCCACTAGACTACCTTGTCAAGCCATTTGGGCCAGAAGAATTAATCTCGGTCATCAACCGGTACAAAGCAAAAGTCAAAAAGAAGGATTTGGAACGCCGCATGGATTTTTTCATGCGCAACAATAAAGTAACTCCAAAAATAAAACTCAGTACAAGAAGCGGGGTTATCTTCATCAACCCGGAAGATATCATGCTCCTTAGATCAGAAGCAAACTATTGCCGGATTTTCCTGAACGACGGAAGTGAAGAACTGGCAACGATAAATATCTACAAGGTTGCTTCAATTATTGATTCACCTAGTTTATTTAAAGCCAACAGATCGGCTTACCTAAACCTGCAATACCTGAAAATGGTCGAAAAAAAAACAAAGGAATGTACTTTAAAACACAAAGACCTGATCTTAAAGGAACGCCTTACCAGATCAAGTCTTGCATTTTTTGAGAAGCTGAATTGTTTCCCGATCGGTTAATCAAATCAGCAATACGATTTTCGTTTGTCATTATTTTTTCAACAAGGAGTAATCAATCACCTCGCCAACGTTGCTTACAAACCGGAATTTTAATCCTCGCAGATAGACTTCTTTGATTTCGTCCACATCTTTCCGGTTCTCCTCCGACATGATTACTTCTTTGATCCCGGCACGTTTGGCTGCCAATATTTTCTCTTTAATTCCGCCAACAGGCAAAACTTTTCCACGGAGTGTGATTTCCCCGGTCATGGCAATATTCTTTCTCACTTTGCGCCTGGTGATTACCGAGGCCAGCGATGTTGCCATCGTGATACCGGCTGATGGCCCGTCTTTGGGAATAGCCCCCTCGGGCACGTGGATATGCCAGTTATTTTTCTCAAAAACCGATGGATCAACATCAAGTTCAGTCGTGTGCGATTTTAGGTATTCAAGCGCCAGCATAGCCGATTCTTTCATCACATCACCCAGGTTTCCTGTCAGGGTCAGTCCCCCCTTTCCATTACTTTGGCTTGATTCCACATAAAGGATTTCGCCACCATGGGCTGTCCAGGCCAAACCGGTAACTACGCCAAAGAAATCATTCCCCTGGTAACTTTCCCGGGAATATTGAGGAGCCCCCAGGTACTCACGGACATCATCGAGAGTAAGCTTCTTGTTATACTTTTCATCAAAGGCCACCTTTTTGGCCACACGGCGAACAACTTTAGCGATCTTTTTATCGAGTTCCCGCACTCCTGATTCGCGGGTGTAATTATCTACAATGGCCACAAGCACCTCTTTGGGAAACTCAACATGTTTATCTGTTAGGCCATGATTTTCCAGCTGTTTCGGAATCAGGTGACGTTTGGCAATCTCCACTTTTTCTTCCAGAATGTAGCCACTGACATCAATCAACTCCAACCGGTCACGGAGCGGCGGAGCAATTGTTGACAAAGTATTGGCTGTTGCAATGAACATGACCTTAGACAAATCATATTCAACCTCCAGGTAGTTGTCGTGAAACTCTGAATTCTGTTCCGGGTCAAGCACTTCCAGCAATGCAGATGCCGGATCTCCGTGAAAATCACTGGACACTTTGTCCAATTCATCCAGAATAAAAACAGGATTTGATGATTTGGCCTTTTTAATATTCTGGATGATCCGCCCCGGCATAGCTCCAATGTAGGTTTTCCGGTGACCACGGATTTCAGATTCATCATGCAAACCACCCAGGCTCATCCGGATGTATTTCCGTCCCAATGCCCTTGCAATCGACTTTCCAAGCGAAGTTTTCCCAACTCCCGGAGGGCCGTACAAACAAAGGATTGGCGCTTTCATATCTTTTTTCAATTTGAGCACAGCCAAATGCTCCAGAATACGTTCTTTCACTTTCTCCAAACCATAATGGTCTGCTTCCAGAATATCCTCGGCATGTTTCAAATCAAAATTATCTTCGGTGTACTCATTCCAAGGCAGCTCCAATAAAGTCTGGCAGTAGCTAAATTGTACCGAATATTCTCCTGCTGCCGGATTGAGACGGGTAAGTTTGTTAACCTCTTTATCGAAATATTTGGCTACATCTTCCGACCATTTTTTCTCTTTGGCGATATCCTTCAAATCATTTATCTCCTGCTCAATCGGATTGCCACCCAATTCGTTCTGGATTGTCTTAATTTGCTGGTTCAGCAAAAATTCACGCTGTTGCTGATCCAGTTCCAATTTCACTTTCGTTTGAATGTCGCGTTTCAGCTCAAGCATCTGAACCTCTTTTACCAGGTACGAGATGGCCTGGATACCACGTTCGCGGATATCTGCCACCTCCAGCAGGCTTTGTTTTTCCTCAACTTTCAAATCGGTATTTGAGCAGATGAAGTTGATCAGGAAAGTGGAGTTTTCGATATTCTTAACGGCAAAACTTGCTTCGGGCGGTACGTTGGAAGAATACTGCGCAATCTTAATTGACAAATCTTTTAGCGAACCAATAATGGCACTAAACTCAACCGTTTCGTCCCCCGATACAACATCCTCAAGCAAATTCACCCGTGCCTTAAAGTAAGGGAACTCTTCCTGGTATTCCTGAACTTCGAACCGACGTTTTCCCTGAATGATCACTGACGTGGAACCATCCGGCATTTCCAGGATTTTCAGGATTTGAGCAACTGTCCCGATTTTATATAAGTCTTTTTGTTCCGGATCATCAACCGCTCCATCAATTTGCGTAACGGTCCCCAAAAGTTTATCGCTGCGAAAAACATCCTGGATCAGCTTTAATGATTTCTGCCGGCCAACAGTAATCGGGATTACAACTCCCGGAAACAACACTGTATTTCGAAGCGGCAATATTGGCAGCACTTCCGGCGCCTGAAAGCTATGCAGTTCCTTTTCGTCCCCATCTGCAATAATCGGGATTAATTCGCTGTCGTCATCTGTTAATCCTGTAAATATCATCTTTCTGAATACTTGTCCTTTATTATCTCCCATGATTCATTCTCCATTTTCAATATGACATTCTGGCGGCCACCCGCCAGAATAAAAACCAGTACCGGACAAGGCAATAGCCATGCCAAAGCAAAACATTCCGGTCTATTTCGTTAAAATCTGCGATGTTTGGCTGATCGTTCAAATACAACGGTCAGGATACGCTGATCTTCATCAGTCAGCACCTTGCCTCGTCTCGCCATTACCTGAACGGCTGTGGAAAACACGCTTTTCAGTTGGTTCACCTTATAGCCTTGTGCTCCCCCATCGGAAAAAGAAGGAACAAATTGCCGCGGGAACCCGGCCCCATGCAAATTACAGCCAACCCCGACAACTGTACCGGTATTGATCATGGTGCTAATTCCGGCTTTGGAATGATCACCCATGATTAACCCGCAAAACTGAAGCCCCGTGCGGATAAACTTATTTTCCGGATAACTCCATACTTTTACTTTGTCGTAACTGTTTTTCAGGTTCGACACGTTTGTACCTGCTCCCAGGTTGCACCACTCCCCTAAAACAGAGTGCCCCAGAAAACCATCGTGTCCCTTATTTGAGTAACCGGTGATCACCGACTGCGCTATTTCGCCACCAACTTTTGAGTATGGGCCAATAGTCGTCGCTCCATAAATTTTACTACCCATATTGACAACTGAATGCTCACCAAGCGAGAAAGGCCCACGGATCAACGATCCCTCCATAATTTCGGCATCTTTCCCGATATAAACCGGACCAAAGGAAGCGTTGATGGTAGCATATTCAATTTTCGCACCCTCCTCAACAAAAATATTTTCAGCTGCCAGGATATGATTCGTTTTACTGATCGGAGCAGACTCCCGCCCCCTCGTAATCAGTTCAAAATCCAGTTTCAGTTGATTGCCGTTAACTTCCGTCAGGTCCCAGGGGTAACGGATATAATCCAAATGTTCTTCAAATTCAATCCATTTGATATTGCGGACAGTCGACGGATAAGAAACCGCTTCGTCTTTGGACAACCTGGCTGCAACAGGAATACTGTTGTTGGTTATCCCTTCACCTGGCGCCAGATTTTTCACCTTTGCCACCAAATTATCTGTCGGACAAAAGTGAGAAGAAACAAACAAGTTATCATCTGTCAATTGAGTTGGAAAGCTTTTCCGCAGATAATCTTCAGTCCGAAAAGAATATTGCCCCACCATTCTCAACTCCCACTTCTCCCGGATCGTCAAAATGCCGGTTCTCAGCAAAGCTACCGGGCGGGTATAACACAACGGCAGCAAACAACTACGCTGATCTGTTTCGAATAATACAACATTCATATCCTGCAATTTAGCTAGCAAAATAAGGCAAAAAAAAAGCTCCGCAAAAGCGAAGCTCTGTATTTTACTTACCGTGTAATCAAATTATTTCTTACGGGCATCCATGTGCTTTTGGTAACGGCTCATGAATTTATCTACACGTCCGGCTGTATCAACAAGTTTCATTTTGCCGGTGTAGAATGGGTGAGAGCTGCTTGAAATCTCCATTTTAACAACTGGATATTCAACTCCGTCCACTACTTCAGTTTCTCTGGTCTGAATGGTTGACTTTGTCAAAAAGATTGTTCCGTCTGACATGTCTTTGAACGCTACCATACGATAGCTATCTGGATGTATTTCTTTTTTCATCGCTGATCTCCTTTTCAACATTATTATAATCGGGCTGCAAATATACACATACGAGTGTAATATCCAAAGATTTTTATCTTTTTTATTATTCTTTTTCTGCACCAATTATCGGAGCCCTGCTAAATGGCTTTGTCCGATCGAACAAATAGCGCATGGTATAGTGCGTTTTCATATGTTTCCCGCCAACCGATTTGTATAAAGCCACGATTTTCGGGTTAAAATCCCCGGCCCAGCTCAGCTCCATTTCCTTGTACCAGTTTTTACGGTACATAACCGGGCGCAAGTGCCAGAAAATTGCCGCATCAACCCCTGAACGCTGGTACTTTGGAACGATCCCGATAATCAGGCTCCGGGTGCGGGTCATTGTCTTTTTACGTTTTAACCACAGGAATTTAAGAATTCCCAAAAGGTTCAATTTCCCCTTCAAATGAAGGAGGATCTGGTTCAAATCCGGAATCATCACAAACAAAGCGATTGGCTCATTTTCATGATAAGCAAACCAGATAAATTCCTCTTCCAGAATAGGTTTTGCCGATTTCAGGAAATCATGCAGGTCATCCTTATCAAGTGGCTTAAAATGTTCGTGAAACCGCCAGGCATTGTCATAAATGCTGGCAAAATCATCAATGAACTTGTCTTTCTTATCCCATGAAAAGTGCTCAAAGCTAAACTGCGGTTTTTTGGCAACCCACTCGGCCACTTTCCAGAAACGTTCGGGCAACTCGGGCAGAGTTGTGTCCAAATGATAACTGTATTGTTCGAAATAAACTTTGAACCCGTATTCGTCAAATAACTTCTGATAATATTCAGGATTATATGGCATACCAAAGCCCTGGGGCATAAAACCATCAACCAGCAATCCCCAGTTAATGTAGTTCTCGCCAAAATTCACAGGACCGTCCATGGCCTCCATGCCACGTTCTTTTAACCAGTCGCGGGCTGCATCAAACAACATATTGGCCGCCTGCTGATTATCGATACATTCAAAAAATCCACATCCACCGGTTGGTTGCTCAAAAGTAGAGGCTTTGTCGTAATTGATAAATGCCGCTATTCGTCCCAGCAATTCACTATTTTCTCCTAAAAGAACCCAACGAATCGCTTCTCCGTTTTTAAATGATGGATTTTTTTGAGGACTGAACGTGTCCTCAACCATTCCCTCGAGAGGTGCTGCCCAGTTTTGGTCCCCCTTGTAAATAAGGTGAGGTACCCGGTGAAATAGCTTGACGGTTTCTTTATTGTTTACAGTTTTTAGTTGCATGGTGTATTTAATAATTAAGCTAATTTACAACAATGTATATGCTTTTCAGTCCCCTCTTAATCCGTAATAATCGGCGAACGTTTAAATTCTTTTTGCCTGTCAAATAAATACCGAAGCGTCAGGTGTGTTTTAACATGCTGCCCTCCAACTGCCTTGAATATGGAAATCATCTTTGGATTGAAATCGCCAACCCAACTCAATTCCATCTCCCGGTACCAATTCTTCCGCAACATCACTTGCCTGAGTTGATAGAAGATAGCCGACTCGATCCCTGATTTCTGAAATTTGGGGACCACCCCCATCACCAATACCCGGCAACGGTTGATGACTTTTCTTTTTTTGAGGTAGAGAAGTTTCAGCATCTTTAGTAAATTCAGTTTGCCATTCCGGAAGTGTTTAAAAAGCTGGTTCAGGTCGGGCACCATCATAAAGAATGCAATCGGTTTATCTTCATGATAAACAAACCAGATGAAATCCTCGTCGATCATCATTTTCGACTGCGCCAGCATATCCAGAATGTCCTTCTGCTCAATTTTCTTGAAATTGTCGTGCTTGGCCCAGGCTTGATCATAAATCTGGATAAAATCATCTATAAACCGCTCTTTTTCGGCAAACAGGAATTGTTCGAAACGGTAACCAGGCTTTTTGGCAGTCCAGGCCGCAATCTTCCAGAAACGCTCCGGCAAATCCGGACTTGTAATATTCAAATGATAACTATATTGTTCGTAGTAAGTTCTAAAACCATAATTTTCAAACAGCTCCCGGTAATACGGCGGATTGTATGGCATTCCGAATCCCTGCTGCATAAATCCATCAACAAGCAGCCCCCAGTTAAAAAAGTTTTCCCCAATATTTATGGGCCCGTCTACGGCCTCCATGCCATTTGCCTTCAGCCAATCCCTGGCTGTATCGAAAAGCAGGTTTGCGTCACCCTGATCATTGACACATTCAAAAAAACCGATCCCTCCTGTCGGTTGCTCGAAACTGCTTGCGTAAGCCGGAATATAAAAGGCTGCTATTCGTCCTGTAACCTTACCTTCTTTCAACAACAGCCACCGTTTAACATCCCCGGTCTTTAGTGTATTATTTTTTTCTGCATCAAAGATGGATTCCACCATCATCCGCAATGGGGGTACCCAGTTTTCATCATTCTTATAAATTAAATAGGGAAGCTTATGGAAAGCATCAATTGTTTTTTTATCATTTACCTCAACGATCTGCATGGAAAATTATCTTGATAAATTCAGCCGAAAGTAATACTTATCGCCCTAAAATAAAAACAGGGACCGTAGCCCCTGAGATTGATATTGAGTACATCATTTTAGTCTCGGCTTGCAAACCGCGACAGCAAACGCAAAATCTCGACATACAGCCAGATCAAAGTTACCATCAGGCCAAAAGCGCCATACCACTCCATATATTTCGGTGCACCGGCTGCTGCTCCCCGTTCAATGAAATCAAAGTCAAGGATCAGGTTCAGTGCTGCAATTACAACAACGACAAGGCTGAAGCCAATCCCAAGCATGCTGTTCCCATACATGAATCCAAGGTTTACACCAAACAGGCTTGTAATAAAACTCACAAAATAGATGAGGGCAATCCCTCCAGTGGCAGCAATAACCCCCATCCTGAATTTGCCTGTTGCACGGATTTTACCGGAACGATAGAGCATCAGCAAAATAAAGAAAACGCCAAATGTCAACGATACGGCACGCATGACCAAACCGGGATACATGCTTTCGAAGATTGCCGAGATACCGCCAAGGAACAGGCCCTCGAAAACGGCGTAGATTGGCGCTGCAACAGCTGCCCGCCGCGGACTGAAAGTAGTAACAAGCGCAGTGATCAATCCGCCAATAACACCAACGATCAGCCAAACATAAACCGATCCCATTGCCGTTTCGGGAGAATAATCGAAAGCCGCGAAAAATTTGCGCCATGTAAAAATGGCTGCAAAGGTTAGTATAAGTAACATCAGGCCGGTCTTATTGACGGTTCCTTCAATAGTCATATAACCTGCCTTCTCACTTGCCAGAGTCCGTTCGAAAACAGACTTTCCAAAAACCGGGTTTGATGATTTTGTCAAATTCATTTTTTACTATTTTAAAATTTCGGATTCACCCTCTAAAAATGATGCCAAAGATAACATTGATTAAAATACTGACGAAATAGCATCATCAGCGATTCATTTTTTCATAATTTCGGGAAGGGACTAGGAGAGTTGCCGGAGTGGTCGAAGAGGATTAATTAAAAAATATCCCAGCCACCAAGGGCAAACACGATTGTTTTCCATTTTCTGAAGTTTATGATTCTTCTTGCAAAACTAGACCGGGCAAAAGTTTGATCGAGATCATTTTTCGGTTAATTACCTACTTTTATCGACTAGAAGTTTTTACCCTGTGTACTGATCATAACTGGAAACCATCTACCAGATTTAATGAGGGAACAAAAAGAATCTCCAAGATCAGTATCCGCAAAAATAACCGCAAGCAGTTAATTATCTTACATCTCGGCAATGTCTTCCAGCAACAGGTTAGCCAGGTTTTTCGGATGTTCTTCTTCCATTTCCAGCACCAACTCCAGAAAGTTTTTACACATCCCGCGCATATGCTCACTCCGGTTGGCCATAAGGATAAAAGAACGGTAAAAGATTTGTCCCAGCGATGGGTCTTTGGCTAGCGGAAACATAACCTGAAAGAATGGTTCAAACATCTCATCAATGGCTTTTTTGTCGATCATGGCCAGTCGTCCAACCAGATGCAGTCCCGTATGGCGCACCAGGTGTTTTTTCCCGCAGCAATACTCCAGGGCTTTTACAAACGCGAATTTTGAATAGACAAACAAATTAGCAACAGCCTGCTCTGCAATTTCTGCCGTTTCAAAACTTTTTGTCCAGAAATCCATCTGCTCTTCCGACACTTCTTCCGGAACATCGAGCAAAGTCGCCAAGATCATGGTTTCGCGCCATTGTTTGTTCCAAAGCTTTAAAGCCAGCAGGTGATTTTTATCGTATTGCTTGGCAAGCTCCCTCAGCGAAATCACCGAAACACCCCAGTTCATTTTGTAATTTATCCCGAGCGCTTTCATCTGGGCAACTGTTTCGCCATTCTTCCGAAGCTTGATCTTTCCTATAATTTCCTGAAATATTCTTTCCGTTACCGGATCGTCCAATAAAATGTCCATATCAATAGATTAGAAACTCAATCACAAAAAACAAGATAAACAAAAGTAATGAATAGAGCAGGTGACGGGAAATATTCTGGTACTTTGTTACCGGGATGTTAAGCCGTGCTTCCACCATCATGGAAAGGAAACTTTTCTCGAACAGGTAAGCCAGTACGGTGGCATAGGCAACCCCCTCGATCCCCCACAAGTGCACAAACCACAAGCTAAAAGCCACATTCAACACCAACTCCCACAACGAAGCCCAAGCGATAAGCGGGGTCTGTTTCAAACCAATAAGGATTGTTTGTGGAAAAAGCAGCCTGCTGGTAATTAAAAGGAGGTAAATATTAAATATGCTTGCACTTTGCGAAAACTGAGCATTAAAAACGATCGGGAATAAAATATGACTACTTAACAACAGAACAGCAGAAAGCGGAAACAGGTAGTTTGCCAGCCGGGTTGATTCACTTTTTATCTTTTCCAAAGCTGACGAAACATTCCCCTCGCTGCCAAACACAGGCAACATGGCATTGCTGAAAGCATTGGCAAGAAGCAGGACAAAAGGCAGTTCGCGCGCACCATAACGGAACACAGCAAAGGTTGCCTGATCGAAACGGGAGGTAACAATAAAACCATCGACATATTGAGCCGAACCACTCAACAATGCAGATAAGATCAGCGGGAACGACAGCGAAAGATGCTCTTTCATAAATGCCGCAGACCAGCGCCAAGAACCGCTTCGGATTAACAGGTACCACAAGTACAGGTAGCGCAAACCGGCCGATATTACCAAGCCCCAAAGACAGTAGCCAATCCCTTTTTCAAAAATGGAAGGCAATATCACCAGCACGATCATGACAAAAAAGCTGATTGCACCGTAGCCGAATATTTTGCGTGGCTCGTTACGAAGCAGGAAAAAATACTCGACCAGACTTGCCGGGACACTGAAGAATAAGTACAGCAACAACAGTCCCAGGTAAGAAATGTGGTCGGAATTCAACACGGCTACCGACAACGGACGGGCAGCAAAAGCAAGCACCCCAATACTAATTGTGGTAAAAAATGTCAGTAATAAAAATGAATTGAAAAACCGGGACTGCCTCTCCGATTCATTGCCTGAAAGGGGCAAAATACCACGAATCAGCCCGTTTAGCCAAAAGAAACTAATACCGCCGGCGAGGAACAGGAATTGCTCGTACTCACCAATCTCAGCAGTTGTCAGGCTTGTTTTTGTGAAGACAATGCCAATCAGCAAAAACGCCCCAAAGCGTATCAGCTGAAACGATTGAAGTGCCGAAACATTCGTGATTTTTAGCTTCATCCGTCAAATCTATAACATAAAAACCAATTGGCAAACGGGAAATCCCGCAACGCCAGGGATTAAATGAACCAACCGGTCTCACTTTTACTTTTTACCCATCAGGCGACTTTGAGTCAACTGATCAGTACCAATAAACTCACAAACTCATGTAATTTCTACTTCTTAAAAATGAAGTAGACAGCCAGCACCAGGAAAACAAAACCGAGAAAGTGGTTCCAGCGGAATGTTTCGTTGCGAAAAATCAGGATCGTAAAAATTGAAAATACGATCAGGGTGATTACTTCCTGCAACACCTTTAGCTCGATGAGCGAGAACGGGCCGCCATGGTCGCGAAAACCGATCCGGTTGGCCGGCACCTGAAAGAAATACTCGAACAGGGCAATTCCCCAACTGATGAGCACAATGGAAACCAAGCCCAGCTTGCTGAACCATTTCATCTCCGCAAACTTTAAATGCCCGTACCAGGCAAAGGTCATAAAGGTATTCGACAATACCAGCAAACCAATCGTCATGATCGCTTTCATACAACTCCGAAATAATTTGCCTGCAAAACTATTGAATTTCAGAATCGGTGCTATCGCCGGGTGCACGGATTTTTACAATCATTCAGGGAGAGGTTATCGCTTCTATTCACCAGGTGACTCCAAGTCACCTGGTGAATAGCCAACAGCAAATGAGTCCTTTCGTTGCTAAACGGATCGGAATTCGCATCACCCTAAAAGCAAAACAGGCTATCCGCCGAATGACAGACAACCTGTTTCCTTATTTTGGTTCTTTTCCCTGTAGTTCATAAGGCTCCGGTCTTGTTCGAAAGATCGGAGTCTCATGCCACATCAGCACCCCCCGGCCACCGCGGCAGTTTTCTTGCGGCGGGTAACCTCAACCGGTTTCTTTTGCGTTGCTGTATTCAATGCCGAACCATCTTTGGGCGCGGCCATTTCAGCATAATTGTATCGGGCAATTTCCTCTTGCAATGCCGGATCGTTTTGAGTAACCAAAAGATCGTCTTTATGCTCGGTGTAATACTGATAGCCTCCAATTAAAACTTTCACATTATCAAAGCCCACCTGCCGAAACAACATCACCGGACCGTTTGCCTGTAACTGGTTTTCGCCGTACAAAACCACGGTAATATTTTTGTCTTTCAGTTCTTCCAGGCGCTCAATGCTTTCTTCACGTGCCAAGTCCTGCGCCGACAGGTTTTCGGCTCCGGGGATATGCCCCTGTCCGTAAACAAAGTGATCACGGATATCAAACAAAACCACATCTTTGGTTTCTTTATTGATAAAACTATTCAGTTCCCACGGGTAAAAGCAGCAATCATCTGCTTTGGTTTCGGCCACGCTTTGCTTCATATCGAGCTCGTAGGTCAGCAATGGCTGACGCATTGTAACAAAGCCAACAATCAGGATAATAACAAAGATGGAAAGAGCAATCAGCGTTCTCCATGGATTTAATTCGTGTACATGCATGCTGTATGTGTTTTTCTTGTTAACAAATTACGATTAGCACCCCCCCGCCGCGGCTGTTGTCTTTTTGCGGCGTTGCACTTCAACCTTCACTTTAGGAGCTTCGGCGCTCTCGGCTTTCGCACCTGTAAAATATTGCTGTGCCCCTTTGCGGAATGCATAAGTCTCGAAAGCCTCCGACGACTCATCTTCGCCCGGTTCCTGCGGATCAATGATGGTTTCCATCCAGCTGTTCAAACCACCTTTCATCACGTAGGTACTTTTGTAACCAAGGCGTTTGGTCAATACCCAGGCCTGGTCGGCTGCAATGTCGTCGTTCGACACAAACACAACCCGGGTTCCCGGAATGCCAAAATAGCCCAGGCTAGCAGGATTAATCAGACTGTCGAGCGGAATATTTATTGCCCGCTGCAAAGCAAACTGTTCAAATTCGGCAGAAGGACGCACATCGATCAACTCCAGCGATGGATCGCCGTGAATGATCATTTTCGCCACCTGGTCGGTGCTCACGTATCGTGTAGGCTGAACCATTTCAACCAGCAATTGCTGCGGCTCAATCTGTTTCAGCTTTGTTTCCTTTTTAATCATCAGGGTGCCGATTGCCAAAACCAGCATCAGAATGGTGAGATAGATATAATTTCTGTTCATGCGTTAGAAACTGTTTAAATTTTATCCTTTCATTTTATTAGGTGTCTTTTTCACCTAATCTTCGTTTAATTTTCCTCACGTAGGGGTTACTATGCTCGTCAAATTTGCCTCGATTAGGCAAAAAATCCATCCGAATAATTCTAAAAAACAAAACTTAAACAATTTCTTAGAATTTATATTCAGTCATGTTTTTGCGAACACGCTTTTCAATAAACATTGTTCCCCAGAAAGCTGCCAGCGCCATAACCGTAAAGCCCATGGCCACCCACGATGCAGGAAGCCCTGTAATTTCGGAAATGGTTACATTGCCCAAATTGTCGCTGTTATAAAAATTGCCAAACAACGGGAAAGCTTCGGAGAACACAAAAATCCCCAGGTAAAGACCAACGGTGAACACCAGGGCATCGAGCTTACCAATGGCCAACGCCGCAAAGCTGGTCCCCGGACAGAAACCGCCCATGATAAAGCCAATTCCCATGATCACTCCCCCGGTAATCATTGGCGTGAGATATGTTGGTAAAATGAATATTTTTGAAAGGTCGAGCCAGCCAAAATAGTCGAAGTACAGCAGGCCAACCATTGCAACGATAAGCGCGGTAAAAAACACCCGCAGTACCACGAAGTTGTAGCCGTAAAATACGCCAACGATATTTCGGGATGAAGAAAAACCGGAAGCTTCGAGAATGAAGCCAAAGGCAACCCCCAACAAGATGGCGATCACAAAGTCCCAGCCACTATTTATTATACCGTTTGGAATTAAAGGTCCCATATTTTAATTTTTTATTGATTAATGTTGAATGATTATTGAAAAAGCGATTTCGAATGGAACACCGGCTCGAAATAATGATTAATCAATAATCAATAATAATTCTCAAATCCACAGTTTACGGAAGAAGTACGCCGCAGCATACCCTGTTCCGAAGATGGCAAACATGACCACTGCCCCGCCGAGGGCAAAAGTTGCCGTACCACTAAGGGCAGCTCCACTGGTACATCCGCGTCCAAACTGGCTTCCGATTCCGAACAGCATTCCACCGATGAGCGCGAAAACCAGACGGGTTTTGCTGGTAATTTTCGGGCTATGCTCGGTACGGAACTTTTTCACACGCCCAAACACAACACCCGACAGCAAGCCACCGAGGAAAATCCCGAGCGACTCGAACACCAGCCAGGTATACATGGGCGAATGGTCGTCGCTGATAATTTTTTTCATATACTCATTCGACTCGGCCTGTCCCGGGGTAAAAACATGGGCAGTAGTCACCACTGTACTTTTGACAGCCCCGCTGGCGCCTAAACCACGCCCCGTAATATAAACGGTAATCAGCACAAGCAGTCCCAACAATACACCTCCCAGGTAGGGATTGATGTATTTGGGTTCATTGTTCGTTGACAGATTAGTATTCATTTTTCAGGATTTTATCAATTTAATAAAGATAACGGGTGATCTGCCCGGCCTCAACAATGATGAAGCGGAACATAAAACCGCCAAACAGGATCATTACCGGTGGCAACCATTTCGGAACATGATAGCCCCAAAGTTCAAGTGTTTCCAGTACGGCCGGGAAGATAAGCCCAAGCAGCACCACAAATACCCAGAAACTCACGGTAAATGATCCGCCCAGGAACAAATTAGCCGCCTCATTGGCAGTTTGCGAACCGGCCAGAAAGCCCATGAAGAGGTGAGTAATCAGGAAAAGTTCGATCACAATAAACACCAGATCAATGCGGCTCAGTGTTTTCCGTTCTTTCGGATCTTTACTGAACAGGATAGTCGTTGCCAGGCCAGTAGAAAACCCGGAAACCAGAAACAGTGGCCCGAGAATAGAGGTGTTCCACAATGGGCGGGCATTGAAGGCCGACAACAGGATGCCGGTATAAACCCCCAAAATGATGGCGTAAATCATCATCACCCAAGCCAGGGCGACCCGGTTTTTAATCACCCAGGCTTCAATGCGGTTCAGAAAACTGAACTTCCAGTCCCACCAGGGAAATATTTCTTTCATATAGCTGGCCACCCAAATGAAGGAGATCGGCGTGATAACCATCAAAGTCCAGGCTCCCCACCCCATCGGCGATTCCATGCGGATAGTTGTATACAGTTGCCAAAAATAGAGTTTGTGTTTCAGGTCCCAAAACAAGGCTCCAAGACCAAGGACAAGCGCAATGGGGGCAATAATAGGTGCCCATTTTACCGTTGCCTGCATTTTACTTTCTTTTCCCCTGACGGTATAAAATCCGGCAAAAAAGAGGATTCCTGCAGCCAGACCACCAAGGAACAGGTACAACGGAATTTGCCAGTGCCAGACATTCAAATACGGATCAATGTTGGGAATATCGCGTCCGCTAACAAATAATTCTTCGTTCATCTCGCTATAATTTTTGCTTGTTAGGTAAGAAAATACAATTGAGGTTTGGTACCGGCTTCCGGGGCCAGCACTTTCCACTTGCGGTCTTTCAATGCCAGTGAAACATCGCTGTTCGGGTCGTCCAGGTCGCCAAAATGCAGACAGTGAGTCGGGCACACATCCACACAGGCCGTTTTTTGTCCTTTTTCAACCCGGTGAATACAGAAAGTACACTTATCCACATAGCCTTCGGGATGCGTGTAACGCGCATCGTACGGACATGATTGGATACAGGCACCGCACCCGATACATTTATGATGGGTTACCAGCACAATTCCACCCTCGGCTTTGTGGCTGGCGCCTGTTGGGCAACACCGCACACACGCTGCATTCTCACAGTGGTTACAGCGTTCCGAACGAAACTCCAGATCGAGGTTCGGATAAGTACCATCTACCCGCTCCACAATCCAGTCACGGCAATAACCATGGGGTACATTATTTTCAGTTTGACAGGCCACTACACAGTCGCCACAGCCGACACACTTTTTCGTGTCGATCGCCATTGCATATCTCATGCTTTATCCTCCTTTCCTTCAGTTTCGGGATTTTCTTTCAAAAATGTTATAAAGTTTCCTCTCATTCCGGTGCCACCCATAATCGGGTCGACAGCAATATTGGTTACCATTTCTCCATCGCTGGCTCCCATTCCGTAGGCACGCGACAGTTTTTTATCGGAGTGCCCAAACCCGTGCACCATGTAAACCGAGTCCCAACGGATACGTTCCGTTACACGGACAGTAACAGGGAACGAGGTGATGGCGCCATCCTGATTTTTCAACCAAACTTTTTGATCTTTTTTCAGGCCCCACAGATCGGCCACTTTCGGGTTCACCCACACGCTGTTTTCCTTCATCAAGTCCCACAGGTTCGGGTTGTTCGACGTCCGGCTGAAAGTGTGCATCGGTGCACGGCCGTAAATCAGCCTGTAAAAATTTTGCGGTGGCTCGGGATGTGGCTTGTAAACCGGAATCGGCTCAAAACCTTCATCGGCAAAATCAACCGAGTATAACTCAACTTTTCCGGTATTGGTATTGAATCTGAAATCTTCGCCTTCGCCCAGATAAAGCGGGCCACTTTTGCGCGGGAACGGCTTCACCCCAATTTTCTTCATCTCTTCCAGCGATGTTCCCAATTTCTTTAACTGCCAGTCAATCACTTCAGAAAAATCATCATAATTGAAATAGTCGTGAAGCCCCAGGCGCTCACCAATTTGCTTGGTAATCCACCATCCCGGCTTTGTATCGTATTTAGGTTCGGCAGCGGGCACGCGCAAGGCAATATTCGGCACCCGGTTTTGTGCTGAACGGATAAAGTCGTAACGTTCAAGGTAGGTAGCCTCAGGAAGAATAACATCAGCATAGCCGGTAATTTCCATCGGCATGGTGTCCATAACAGCAATAAACTCAACCGAATCAGCAGCTTCTTTAAACAGTTTTTTGTCGGGCATAGCCAGCGGAAGGTTAGTTCCGCCAACCAACCAGGCTTTTACCTGGTGCTTGTAATTCAATCGCGGAATTGACGCTTTCAGCAGTTCGGTGGTAACTCCCATTGTTGCCAGCGGGTATTTGCCATCGTGAATATCTTTCCAGCTCCATTCCGGCTCCGGATATGGCGGATGCGGGTATTTGGGAATGCTGACCGATTCGGGCAAATACAAACTTCCGCGTTTCCCCCATGCCCCCAACAGGGCAGTCAGAATGGCCATTGCCCGTTCGCGCTGGGTATCGTCGCCGTACCAAACCACATGGCGTCCCGGGTGAATAACAACAGCTGGTGCAGCGCCTGCCATCTCTTTGGCTGTTTTGCGGATCACATCGGGCTCAATATCAGTTATGCCATAAGCCCACTCCGGGGTCATGCTCTTTACATGCTCTTTCAGCTGGTCAAAACCGAACGTATATTTTTCAACAAATTCCTTGTTGTACAAATTTTCATAGATCAACACATGGATCCAGGCCATCAGCAGAGCGATGTCGGTTGCCGGTTTAATGGGCAACCAGTGTGTTGAATGGGCTGCAGCAGTTGAAAAACGCGGATCGACCGTGATGATGGTCGCGCCATTGTCGATTGCCTGCGACATTTCCTGAACCTGCGAGTTGTGCATGTTCTCGCCAAGGTGGGAGCCAATCAGGACAAGACACCGGGTATCGCGGATATCGGTGCACTCAGGCGATCCGATGTAAGCACCAAAGGTGGAATAATATGCTGAAGAACGGGGGCCACGGCAATTGGCAAATGCCGGTTCGGCATTGGTTTCCGAGCCATAGGCACGCAGCAAATGTTCGAGGTGGGTTCCCGGGTTTCCGTGATTGAACAGCCCGAATGCCTCCGGACCGTATTTCTCTTTCACTTCCTTCATTTTACCGGCAACCAAATCCAGTGCCTCTTCCCACGATGCTTCCCTGAAATACTGGGAGCCATCACTGTTCTTTTCCCTGATCAGTGGCGTTTTCAACCGGTCTTCATCGTAATACATCCCAACGCCTCCCGTACCTCTCGGACACAATCGGCCATTGCAATGCGGGTCGTTTTTATTCCCGATGATCTTACGAATACGTCCTTGTTTGTCGACATAGGCCCAACCGGCACATTTCCAAAAACACACTTCACAATAAGTGGCATATGGAGTCAGTTCCTCATCGCTGGCCGGTTCTTCAATCTTTGGTTCAAACCACTTAAACTTCTTTGCCCCGAAAGCATTCAACCCCAAAGCTGTCACTCCTGCCCCAACAGTTGAAATCTTGATAAAATCCCGTCTTGTTTTCATTCGTGAATAGTTATTTTTCAAGCTGCTTACTTTTATTCTCGCTGTGAAATCATTTCAGAAAAACTACTGGCTGATCTTCACAGACGATTATCCAGAAATAAGACTATGCAAATAGTTATATTTTTAGATATGGAGGCAAATATATAAGGAAAACCAAAACGATTTATCCCTAAAAAGCTATTTGAAACCGTTAAAAATAAGGGTTTCAGGCAACTATTCCCGACAAGTTCAACCAGGGGACAAGACAGCAAAAAAAGAATATCAATCACCACAAAAACACATACTTACAAAAACTACATTTTTACTCAAAAATGACAACCACAGCTCAAAAATCCGGTTGTTTTCACGAAATTCATCTCTTCAATTTATATTGAGTACAAATAAACATTTGTTCAACCTTAAAAAATCGAGGCATTTGCCTGGATCAAAAGCCCGTCAACACAAATCATGAAACAAGACCGACACTTATACAACCTTCCACATACTTTCATGTATCATTTTATTACTTTTGCTGTCAAAAGTTTTCAAGATGAACAAAGTGGGCAGACGTACATTTCTCCAACTAGGCATGGCAGGCATCGCGGCCCTGTTCATTGCATTATGGAACAAACTCGCTCAAAGTCAACTGGAAACAGAAAAGCAACGCAAACATATTTTTCCGTTCAACAAAAACAAGCCGGTATCGTTTGTGGACAACTTCATCATTATCAACCAGGGAGAAAATACCAAAGTTTTATCGGCCCATTGCACACACCTGGGATGCAAAATCAACGAAACAGCAAACGGGAAGCTGGTTTGCCCCTGCCATGGTTCGGAATATGACCTGGACGGGAATGTACTGAAAGGGCCGGCATACAAAAGTCTTCGTGAGCTGCAGGCAAGAATCTCTGCTGACGGAACTCAAATTGAAATTGACAACTGAGATGGCAGGCAAAAAACATAAAACAACCTTTGGCACGATTGCCCTGAGCCTGTTTTGGATGGTGCTTGTTTCGGGGGTACTGCTTGCCATCCCGTTCAATGTTGATTCGCCCTACCTCAGCATCAGCACAATCATGGTCGCCAACCCATGGGCTTCTTTAATCCGCAACCTGCATTACTGGAGCTCCCAGTTTTTCCTGATCCTCAGCCTGATCCATCTCTACGATCACTTTCACTACAAAGAACGGATTGGTTTGAAAAAAGGACTGGCCTGGCGGCTCAGCATAGGCGTGCTGATCATTTTCCTGGCCATGCTGACCGGCTTTTTGCTGAAAGGCGATGCCGACAGCCTGCAAGCCCGGCAAATACTGGAAACCCTTTCGCAACGCATCCCGCTGATCGGAAAGTCGCTGGCTTATTCACTACTGGGAAACACCGGTAGCTTTCAATTGATCTATGTCCATCACATTGCCACGTTCACGGTTTTTATCACCATCGTCATGGTGGAACACAGCCACCGGTTTTGGCCATCAGCCGGAGAGTTTATTCTTTCGCTGGCAGCCGTTTTGGCATTCAGCTACCTTTTTAGTGCCCCGTTGCACGACAACCTCAACCCAACGGTAAAAGGCCCATGGTACTTTGTCGGGTTCCAGGAGATCCTGCACTGGCTTAGTCATCCCGAATGGTCGTTGCTGTTTTTGCTTATTATGCTCACCTTCATTTTCCTGGTGAATACAGGCAAGGGGAAGGCCGTTTTTTTCAGTAAAAGAAGCTTGCTGATTTTTACAGCATTTTATCTTGTATTAACTGTCATCGGACTTTTTTTCAGGGGAGAGCGCTGGACATGGATTAGCCCGGGAAACCCAAACTATAACTACAGTGTGTTGCACAATTTCAAATCGCCCCGGGTGAATTTTATACCTGAATTTGAACTGCAGCAAGCGATTAATTCACCCAATATTCAAGGTCGAAAAGAAAGTTGCCTGGCATGTCACACCGGAACGCATGGCTTTGCCGATGCCCACAAACCGGAGGCTATCGGCTGCTTTTCGTGCCATGGCGGCGATCCTTTTGCAACAGCGAAAGCACAGGCACACCGAATGATGATCCTCATTCCCGGCAACCTGGAAACGGCCCGGCAAACTTGCGGGACAACCCAATGCCACCCGAATATTTCCGAACGCGTTCCAACCAGCTTAATGTCAACACTCAGCGGGATGATCAGTGTTGACCGCTTTGTTTTCAACGAGCAAAGCACCCCTGACATACTGACTGACGTTCATCAGCTAGGCCATTCGGCAGCCGACGAACATTTGAAAAACCTGTGTGTGCGCTGCCACCTGGGCAACCCCAAAACCGAATACGGCCCCATCAACGAATCAAGTCGTGGCGGTGGATGCCTGGCCTGCCACCTGAACTACAGCCCTGAAGCTGAAAAAGCGCTGGCCGACTCATCCAAAACCTTGCACAAAGCCCACCCTGCCGTAAGCTTGCAGGTGACCAACAACCATTGTTTTGGGTGCCACAGCCGATCTGGACGGATTTCAACCAACTACGAAGGCTGGCACGAAACCACGTTGGAAGCCGCCCAAATGCCTGACAGTGCGAATTACCGGTTGATTGAAGGAAGCCGGGTGTTCACCAAAGAGCCGGAAGATGTGCATCATAAATTAGGACTGGAATGCATTGACTGCCACCACTCGTATGAATTGATGGGTGACGGTAATCATTATGCCCACAAAGAAGATCAGCAGGATGTGCAGTGCAGCGACTGCCATTTTGATGGCGAAGCCCGAACTGTTGAGGCGAAAGATTTGGACAACGAATCGGCCATTATTGCAACCTTGCGGTTTGGAAACATCAACAACCGCCAGTTCCTGAAAACCCAAAAGCATGGACATGCCCTGATCAACACATCAGTGGAAAACGATTCGGTTTTTCTTTTCACAAAAAACAGCGGCAAGAAGATGGCCATGAAAGCACCGGCAAGTGTTTGCACCCGTCACAAAGCACACGAAAGCCTGGCCTGCTCAAGTTGCCACAGTGCGTGGGCGCCAAGTTGTATTGGGTGTCACAATGCCTATGACCCGAATGAGCAGGGATACGACATGGTGCAAAATAAAGAAAAGCGAGGTAGCTGGGTTGAATATATTGGCAGCTACACAGCAAAAGAACCGGCATTGGGAATACGAACAACGAACAACAAACAGAAAGTGATCCCGGTAACACCCGGCATGGTACTCACCATCGATAAGAAATCGTATGCAAATACTAAAGGCGATTCGGTAATTTTTCACCGGCTGTTTGCACCGGCTGCGCCTCACACCACTGCCGCAAAAGGCCGAAACTGCAAAAGCTGCCACAATAACCCGGTTGCACTGGGTTTTGGCGAAGGAGAACTAACTTACCAGGTTGAAAAAGGAAAGGGAAAATGGAACTTCAACCCAACCTACGAAAATGACACGAATGACGGGCTGCCCGGCGATGCATGGACCGGGTTTCTGCAAAACCGCACAGGAGCTGTGTCAACCCGAACAAACGTGGCACCTTTTGATGTGGAACAGCAACAACGGATACTGACTGTTGGC
>JBNKTK010000002.1:0-68822 GCA_050298035.1 Mangrovibacterium sp.
CCTGAATTTCCCGACAGATTGCGAGTCATGCCATACAACCAGTGCCTGGCAACCATCAACTTTCAATCATGATGGACAATATTTCCCGATCTACAGCGGAAAGCATCGCGGAAGGTGGAGTAGCTGTTCCGATTGTCATACTTTATCTACAAACTATGGCGTGTTCAGTTGTATTACTTGTCATGAGCACAACCAGACGAGTACTAACGCTGACCATAGTGGTGTGAGGAATTACGTTTACAATAGTACCTCATGTTACACATGCCACCCGACCGGGAGTGACTAAAACGATCTTCTAAAACGACAAAAGGATGAAGAGAATGTGGTTAATGAATAAAAATGACGTTGGATGAAACAGTTGCTGATTATATTACTTATGCTTTTTGCTGTTGGACGTGGTTTTGCCCAAACAGGGAAAGAATACCTGGGAAAGGTTTCTTACATAACAGCTCAAAACATATATGTCCGGTTTGATGGAGCAAACAATGTCCAGCAGGGGGACACCTTGTTTATCAATCTTGACGGACAAAATGTGCCTTTGTTGATCGTGGAGTCCAAATCATCACTTTCGGCAATGGGCAAGCCATTATCGAGTGTTGAAATATCGGTTGGGGAAGAAGTTTTCGGGGAAAGCCATCTTGTTGAAGATGTTGCAGTAACACCAGAAGTTAAGCCGGTCGTTACCGGTGATATTGAAAAAGAGGAAAAAAGCGGTGAAGTTCGGCCCCGGAAGAATGAGCAGGAGCCAGACACTTTTCACGAAGTGGTAAAAGGCCGGTTATCTGCGGCTTCTTACTCGACTTTTTCAGGGGCAGCCAGCAACACCACACGTTTGAGATATACACTTTCCTTACAGGCCTTAAATGTTTCAAACAGTCGTTTTTCGGTTGATTCCTACATTACATTCACCCATAAAACAGATGATTGGGCGTCGGTTCAGGATAACCTGTTCAATGCCTTAAAAATATATAGCCTGGCTGTCCGGTATCAGCCTGGTAAGTTATCATCCGTTTGGGTAGGACGGAAAATTAACCCGAATCTGTCAAGTATCGGGGCAATTGACGGGGTTCAATATGAAACCGGTTACAAAAATTTCAGTTTCGGTGCTGTTCTCGGCTTTCGACCGGATTACAAAGATTATAGCCTGAATACCAATTTGCTGGAGTATGGAGCTTACCTGGCGCACAACATCGAGACTAAAACAGGGACAATGCAAAACTCACTGGCTTTCTTTGAACAGCAAAACAACGGAAAAACCGATCGGCGGTTTCTTTATTTCCAACACAGCAACTCATTGTTGAAGAATTTGTTTTTATTCCTTTCAAGTGAAGTTGATTTATACAAAGTTGAAAATGATATTTCGGTAAATAAACCCAGTCTGACCAGTCTTTATGTTTCGCTTCGCTACCGGATTATGAAACAACTTTCGGTTTATGCTTCGTACGATGCCCGGCGAAATGTGATTTATTACGAAACCTTCAAAAATATGGTTGACCAGATGCTTGACGAAGCTATGCGGCAGGGCGTTCAGTTTAGGGTGAATTATCGCCCGGCAAATAATCTTACTTTGGGTGTAAATACGACTTACCGCATGCGCGACAATGACATCCGTGCAACCCAGACGTTGAATAGCTTTGTTTCGTTGAGCAAAATACCCGGGATAAATGCAACGACAACATTCTCGTCAAATCTGATTCGGAACAGTTATCTCGACGGACGGATTTTTGGCGTAAGGATGTACAAAGATTTGCTGGATGGTAAAATATACAGTAGTTTAGGCTACCGGTATGTCGATTATAATTTTGTAAGTTCCGGATCGAATTCGTTACAGCATATTGGTGAATTTGACGTTACCTGGAGAATCAGCAAAAAACTGTCGTTATCGGCCAATTACGAGGGCACATTCGAGAAGACGGAAAATTATAACCGGGTTTATTTGAATTTGATAAAACGTTTTTAAAATCGAAGAAATTAAATACAATTAGCTATGAGATCATTATTTGCATTGAGTATTTTGAGTTTATTGTTGTCATCGTGTGTGATGAAAAAGAAAGAACAGGTACAGCCGCTTGATACCAGTTCGTTAATGCACCATGTAAAAGTTGAAGAGGTACTGCAGGCTACTTCATATACCTATCTTCATGTTAGTGAGAATAGTGAAGATTACTGGATGGCTGTTACAAAAATGGATGCAAAAGCCGGAGACAGTTATTATTATGATGGCGCCCTTGAAATGGCCAATTTTAAAAGCAAGGATTTGGATCGTGTTTTCGACCGCATTTTGTTTGTTGACAAAATCAGCAATAAACCCATCGAAAAATCAGGGACAGAAATGCCCCATCCTATGATGGGGGGAATGGAATCGCACACTGGCCGAAAGGCTGTTGCTGAGGCAGAGAATGTTCATGTAGGTCCGGTTGCCGGAGGGATTACCATTGCCGAGTTGTATAAAAACAGTGCTGTTTACAGCGAAAAGCAAGTGATTATCCGTGGCCAGGTGGTGAAGGTAAACAATAGCATCATGGGAAGGAACTGGGTTCACTTACAGGATGGCACAAAAGATGGCGACAATTTTGACCTGACATTTATGACAAACGACGTGGTTAATGTTGGTGATGTGGTGACCTTTGAAGGCACTGTTGCCCTGAACAAAGATTTTGGCGCTGGTTATGTGTACGACCTGATTGTTGAAAATTCTTCCTTAAAGAAGTAAGAGAGTCATTGGGCATTGGTAATTAGTAGATTGGTCATTAGGTGACGATCCCTAAATAAGGTTGACATTTTTGACTTACTTTTTACTTATTTAGTTACCGATTTCTATCGGACAATTATGAGCCAGAGGTTCTTCTTTTGGCTTAAAGTCAAAGTGGCTCGATGCCGCTTTGACTTTATAATTTCCTTCGGCATAAATAATCACCGTCGGTCTCCTTTGGCTGGTTAAATCTAACAAAGATTTTTCAAACTGAACAGGGGACATCTTCTTCGGTAAATGATTATGTGGCCTTTTGTTATTGTAATGTGCCACAGCTTTTTTCAGCATCATTTGTAATTGTTTGAGATTCTGTGGTCCCCAATATTTCAGGTATTCATTTTTTATCGTGCCATTAATGCGTTCGGCATAGGCATTGTCCTGGGCCTTTTCGCCCATGCTAATTCGAATGCCATGACCAGTCAACAAACCAGTATATTTTTTATCAATATATTGGCTTCCCCTGTCTGAATGATGGATTAACTTTTCGAGACTGCCAGAGGTGCTTTTCAATGCCATTTCCAGGGCAATAAGATTGGCTTCTGCTCGAAGATGGTCGCTGGCTTTAAATCCCAATATTTTCCGGGTATAGACATCTATAATAAAAACAAGGTAATAGAAACGGTTACCTATACGATAATAAGTGATGTCTGTTTGCCAAACCACATTTTTACTTCTTACCATCAGTCCTTCAATCAGGTTCTGGTATTTTGAATGTACCGGAATAGTTGTCTTCTGATAGTTCTTTTGTGTTTTTACCCTATATCCCAGCTGCATAAACAGGGAAATGAACTTATCTCTACCCAGCCAGTCTGGCTGTAATGTATTATACATCTTTTCAACCCCACAACCAGGGTGTTCTCTTCTGAGAATGTCTGCTTCGAGGATTAATCCTGATAGTTTTTCCTGAAAAACAGACTCCTGCATAAAGTGAGCATGAGCTGCTTGTCGGCTTACTCCGGCAATAGCGAATATCGATTTCATGGAGCACTTTACCTTTTGTTTGTTTTCATGGAACCACCGGATTGTAGGGTATCTGAGTTTTTTTTGATATCGATATCAAATTCCTCTTTCGCCAGTTCAATCATCTTTTCAAGGTAGTCAATCTTAAGTTGCTTTTGACCAACGATCCGCTCCAACTCCTTTAGACGTAGTTCCAGTTCCTTTACCTTTTGAGTACTACTTTCGCTCATCTCGACAACCTTAACCGATTTTTTGTTGTAAATAGAATACTTGTAAATCCATCGGTAAATTACTGCTTGCTGGATGCCATACAAATGTCCTATTTCATTTACCGTAAATTTACCACTTTCGTACTCCTTGACCTTGGCTTTTTTAAATTCATCACTAAATACTCTTCGTGATTGAATCGTTACTTTTTTTGTTACCATTTTTGACACGTTTTGTGTCAACCTATTTCAGGGACGGACAGAAAGCTGTTCAGGCTGCCCGATCGCGATCCCGAACTGACAGACCAGTTAATGATTATCGCCTCAGAAAAGTTAAAACTTGCCCTTTGGATTGATTCAACGACAGAAATAGTTCATTATGAAGACGGCCAACTGGTCGACCTGGAAAGCGTCTATCTCAATAATGAACTTGTTGAAGGAGTTTTGAAAATGAAAGATGAACGAATCTTAATCTGTGCCCCTAACCAATTTTTATCCATGAGCCAAATTGAGAAACTTTCATCTATGGTAAATGGCTTCCACTAAACTATCGGGTACCAGAATTGACCTTGTCGGGCTTCGCAAACTGGTGGAACGAACCCTTGGAATTTGCTTAAACATCAGGCACGACGAGGAATTGCTCGCCAAAATCGGCGATGCCTCAGAGAAATTCGGGTTTAAGGATCCGGGCCGTTTCATGGAGTGGCTGACTACAAATTCGTTGTCGCCCAAACAAACCGGTGAACTGGCCTCGTTTTTCACCATTGGCGAAACCTACTTCATGCGCGAAAAAAAAGGCTTCGATTTCCTGGAACAAATTTACCTTCCCGGCATCATAAGCAAAAGGTTGAACGGCGACCGGCGCCTTCGGATTTGGTGTGCAGGCTGCGCCACCGGCGAAGAAGCCTACTCAATGGGAATAACCCTGCTTCAAACCTTGCCCGATATCAAACGATGGAATGTGTCCATTCTGGCTACCGACATCAATGCCTCTTTTCTTGAAAAAGCCCAAAAAGCAGAATATACAAAATGGTCGTTCCGGAACACGTCAGACGATTTTAAAAAGCAATATTTCAAGACAGTTCCTCCCAACAAATTTTCAGTCATCCCCAAAATCCGGGAAATGGTGAATTTTGCCCCGTTTAACCTTGCCGCCGACAATTATCTCGGCTTATTGGGCGATGCACCAGCCTTCGACATTATTTTTTGCCGCAACGTGCTGATTTATTTCTCCCCGGAAAACATTATTTCGACAACCAATAAGTTGTACGACTCGCTTGTTCCGGGCGGCATTCTGGTTACAAGTCCTGTTGAAGTGTCGAACCTTGTCTGCGACCGGTTCGACACCATCACGTATGCCGGTTTTACCATTTACCACAAAGGAACAGTTCCCCGGGAGAATAAGCGTGTCCCTGCGCGGGAAGAACCCGGGAAACAAAATTTTTTCTTTCCGCCAAAACCAGTGCTGCCACCACCGGTTGAAACAGGTGTCAGAATTGGCGCTTCTCCTTTAAGCCCACCGGCAAAGGTCACCGAAACAACGCCTGAAAAAATTCCGCCACCGTCAAGTGCTGGCGGCCAGCCGGTCAAAGAAAAGGAGCCAGAGTCGGCACAAAAATCCGAAGCAGCCGTCGATTCACGGAACATCAGCCCCAAAACAGGCACGACAGATACCTACGGTGAACTTATCATGATGGCCAAAAACAAAGCAGACCTTGGAAAACTAAAAGAAGCCGAAGCATTTTGTGAAAAGGCCATTGAAAAAAATAAACTCGACCCGGCCGCTTATTACCTACTGGCAACCATCATTCAAGAACAGGGCAACGATGCCGAAGCGATGAAACACGTGAAGAAAGCGCTCTACCTAAACCCCGATTTTGTGCTGGCCCACTTCCTCCACGGCACCTTGTCGATGAAAAGCGGGCAAGCGTCGGCCGGTATAAAATCGTTCAAAAACGCGCTTTCGGTACTCTCTAAATTCAATTCCGACGAAGTGATACCCGAATCGGACGGCCTGACTGCCGGCCGCTTCAAAGAAATAATACAATCGATTACCAGCTAAAAACATAATCCAATAGCTATGAGACACAAACCAGCTTCAGAACCAATTGATCTCAGTGCTGCCCTTAAGCAAAAAATACTGAACGAGAGGGCCGGGATACTTGCCCGTCCGTTAAATGCAAACATCCAGCAGGGAACGGTAATTGAAGGGTTGAGCATCCTGCTGTCTGACGAAACCTACATCCTCGACTCACAATATGTTGTCGAGGTGTTGCCGTTGAACGAAATAACCCCGCTTCCAGGCACCCCGGCATTTTTGTCGGGCATTATCAACGTGAGGGGACGGATTTTGTCGGTCATCAACCTGAAAAATTTCCTCGGCCTGCCTGAAAAAGGCATCACCAACCTAAACCGTGTCATTGTGGTTAAGAACGAAGACATTGAACTGGGGCTGCTGGCAGACGAGGTCACCGGTTACCAAACAGTCCGAACCGACAAACTCCAGAAAGAACTCCCCACACTTCAGGTTACCCAAAAAGAGTTTGTCACTGGAATTACTCCCGATGGCGAGATTGTGTTCAATCTGATTTTTTTTTACATAACGATAAAATAATCATAAACGAAGAAGTATAACTTAAACCCATACATCATGAAAATCTTTGAAAATCTGTTAATTCGCTCCAAACTTCTGATCAGCTTTGGATTGGTCTGGATCATGTTCCTGGCCACGATCATTGTTGCCTACTTAAACATCAACAACAACAACAAGTCGGAAAAAACACTGAACGACATCTATTTCCAGTCAGCCCTGATTGCCAAAGACATTCAATCGCTTCAAAATCACAACAGGGCCGAAATATTGAACCTGATGCTGGTCAACGACAAAGGAGAGCAGGCAAAAATAAAAGCAAACATTGCACAAAACTCAGACAGCATAAACGGGATGATCAGCCAATTGTCAGAACTTAAGTCGGATGCTTTTCAGGAAAACCTGATCAAAGATCTGAAAGATGTTCTTGATGTTTACAGGGACGGACGCGAGGAAGAGATCGGCCTGATTGAAAACGGCAAGATTGACGAAGCGAGACAATTGGGAGCCGGCATTCAGGCGGAGCGCTTTGAAAAGATCGAAGCCCTCCTCCAAAGTATATCAGACAAAGGCCTTAAGGACACATCCGTCCAGCTTGCAGCCGACTTAAAGCAGGCCCGTACCTCAACGGCCATCTTTATCACCCTGGGTATAGTTGCACTGGTACTTAGCACACTCATTATATTATCGATGAACAAGTTGGTCGCTATTCCTTTAAACCGGATTTCTGACATGGCATCGAATATTGCGCTGGGCGATTTAAGCATGGAACTGACAGATAACAACCGGAAGGATGAAATCGGCCAACTGACCAATTCCTTCAAAACGATGCAGACATCGTTAATAGAAAAAGCGGAAAGCGCACGCCAGATTTCAGAGGGCAACCTTGACATTGAGATCACCCCGCTTTCAGAAAAAGACATGATGGGCTATTCGTTCCAAACCATGGTGAAAAAACTCCGGTCACAACTGCAAGACATCAGCGACGGGATCAATGTGCTGGCTTCAAGCTCGGCGGAAATTATGGCATCGGTCTCACAACTGGCTTCAAGCTCGGCAGAAACGGCCACTGCAGTTGGCGAAACTAGCTCCACCGTGGAGGAAGTTAAACAAACAGCCACCGTATCGAACGACAAAGCCCAGACAGTTTCCGAAAACGCGATGAAAATGACTAAAATATCGGGAGAGGGGAACAAAGCCGTCAGCAACACCATCGAAGGGATGTCGAAAATTAAAAACCAAATGAATGCCATCGCCAACATGGTGGTCAAATTAAGCGAACAAAGCCAGACCATTGGCGAAATTACTTCTACGGTGACTGAACTGGCCGAGCAATCGAACCTGCTCGCTGTCAACGCGGCCATCGAAGCGGCCAAGGCAGGCGAACAGGGCAAAGGTTTTTCGGTCGTGGCACAGGAAATCAAGTTGTTGGCCAACCGGTCAAAAGAGGCAACGGCCCAGGTAAAGACCATTTTACGCGATGTCCAGAAGTCGATCAGCTCGGCGGTGATGGCCACCGAAGAAGGATCGAAAGCGGTGGACGAAGGATTGAAGCTGACCAACATTTCGGGTGACACGATCCGCACCCTTTCCGACAGTGTAACCGAAGCATCGAATACAGCCATTCAAATTGCCACCTCCAGCCAACAGCAACTCGAAGGAATGAGCCAGATCGCGGCTGCCATGGAAAGCATCAGCGAGGCCAGTAAACAATCGGTGACCAGCACCAAACAGTCGGTTGAGTCGGTCAACGAATTACAGAAGGTTGGCCAAAAACTCAATACATTAATTAAACATTACAAACTTAGCACAAATGGCAAATCGTGAGGAATTCTTGAAACGCCTGCGGAAAACCTTCAAGATCGAAGCGGAAGAAGGGATCGCCCACATCACTTCGAGCCTGATCGAACTGGAAAAAGGCACACCCGCCAAAAGGCAGGATGAACTGGTCGAAGCCGTTTTTCGTGATGCACACAGCCTGAAAGGAGCGGCGAGGGCCGTTAATTTCACCGAAATTGAAACCGTATGCCAGGCGTTGGAAGGTGTTTTTTCGGAATTGAAAAACAACGCTTTTTCACTCACTCCCGAACTCTTCGACCTGTTTCATCAAACGGTTAACTTGTTGTCCGGATTGCTGCAGGACTCTTCGGGCGAAGCTGACAACGCAAATTCAGAGAAAGTAAAGAGCCAGATATACTTGCTGCAAAATGTTTCGGGGCAGACGCACCTAGCCAGACCAAAGCCTTCCCGGGAGGAATCGTCCCCCAAAGACGTTCCGCCCAAAGAACAACCATTGTCCGAAGCAGGATCAGATGCGGAAAAGCGCACAGTAAAACCAAAGGTGCCCGACGAAACGGTCCCGTTGATTCAAAAAACCGAGAGCACCATCCGCATCTCAATCGAGAAACTCGACAACCTGCTCAACCAGGCTGAAGAAATGCAAACCCTGAAACAATCACTGTCGCACATCAATAACAACCTGGTACAAATCGGCTCCAAACTGGACATTCTCAATCACGAAAACTCAGTGGTCTCCTCGAAACACCGGGATGCCCTCGGCGAAGCCGATACAGCCAAAGCTGCCCAAGCAGCAGCCGGCTATTTCGATTGGGCGACTTCGATGATGAAAGCAATCGGCAACGACCTTGAGGTGTTGAGTAAACACACGGTCAACGAAGGTTACAGCTCGGGCGTGAAGGTCGAAGCATTAATCGACGATGTGAAAAAAATCATTTCCGTACCCTTCTCGCTCATCCTGGACGGCTTCCCAAAAGCAGCCCGGGACCTATCAAAAGACCGCGGGAAGAAAGTAAAAGTAGAAGTGACCGGGAGTGAACTTGAAATCGACCGCCGGATACTGGAAGAACTGCGAAATCCGTTTATCCATCTGCTCAGGAACACCATTGACCACGGTGTCGAAAAGCCCGAAATAAGGATCCAAAAGGAAAAGCCGGAGACCGGCATGATCAAAATTTCGGTGGAACAACTAGAAAATAACCACATGGCCATTATTTTCTCCGATGATGGCGCGGGCATCGAACTGGAGAAAGTCAGGCAAAAATATATCCGGCAGGAAGATATCCCCCGGCAGGAATGGAAGACGATTACAGAAAACACACTAATCAATTACCTCTTCAAGTCAGGCTTTTCGACCACCGAACTGATCACCGATATTTCGGGGCGGGGGCTTGGGCTTTCCATTGTCCAGGAAAAAGTGGAACAACTGGGGGGAACAGTTTCGGTAAAAACGGTGAAAGATGCCGGCACCGAGTTCAGGATCGAAGTTCCCCTGTCACTGGTCACCTTCCGGGGCGTCATCGTCAAAGTTGGTGAATTTGAATTTGTAGTCCCGACTTCAAAAATCAACAGGATCGTGCGCATCGAGAAAACAACAGTCAAAACCGTCGAAAACAAACAGGTTTTTCAATATGAAGACACCGCAGTTCCACTGGTATTCCTTTCGAGCCTGCTTGAGATTCCCGGGAAAGAAACCGAAGCCGATAGATGGCCGGTGATGCTTTTGGGCATGGGAAACAACCAGATCGGTTTTGTCATCGATGCCATCGTTGACGAAGAGCTGGTGATGTCCAAGAAATTCAACAGCCAGATGAAACGGGTACGGAATATTTCAGGGGCTACCGTTCTGGGCTCGGGCAAAGTGTTGCCCATCCTGAATGTTTCCGACCTGCTGAAATCGGCAACCAAACAACAGGAAGTTAAACTACCTGAACCGAAAACCGAAAAGAAAAAAAGCTCGGTACTGGTCGTCGAGGACTCGATCACCTCTCGCATGTTGCTAAAAAATATCCTCGAAACAGCCGGCTACGACGTGCTGACAGCCACCGACGGCATCGACGGGTACACCAGGCTGAGGGAATCGGTCACCGACCTGGTCATTTCCGATGTCGACATGCCCCGAATGAATGGATTCGATATGACGGCCAAAATCCGGTCAGACAAGGACCTGTCCGAAGTACCCGTAGTTCTGGTCACGTCTCTGTCTAAGCGGGAAGACCGCGAACGGGGCTTAGAGGTTGGCGCCAACGCCTATATTGTGAAAAGCAATTTCGACCAAAGCAACCTGCTTGAGGTCGTAGAACGATTATTAAACTAAAATATGAACCGTCAAACTCCTATAAAACTTCTTATAGTTGAAGACTCACGGGTCGTGAGCGAGTACATTGAATACATTTTCAGCAACGACAAGGACATTGAAATCATTGGAAACGTCAGCACCGGGAAGCAGGCCATTGAATTCATCATGCATCAGAAACCGGATGTGATCACCATGGATATTGACATGCCCGAGATGGACGGGTTGGAAGCTACCCGGCAAATTATGTCGACCACGCCGATCCCAATTTTAATTGTTACGGCAAGCCGGAACGCGCACGAAATAACGGTTTCAATCGAAGCGCTGGCAGCCGGCGCCCTGGCCGTAATTGAAAAACCGGTTGGCATTGACCACCCCAATGCGGAAGAGCTGGCCCGCAAAATGGTGAACCTGACCAAAATCATGTCAGAAATACCGGTGATAAACAGAAGAAGAAAGGCGCTGGTGACAGCCCCGGTACCGGCCGTGGACCAAGACGTTTTCAGGAAAATCAAAATCGACAGGCCCGAAGTGGTCGCCATTGGCGTTTCCTCCGGCGGGCCGCAAACCTTACCCGTGGTTTTTTCAAAAATTACCGACAATTTCCCCGCGCCCATTTTGGTTGTCCAGCACATTGCCCCGGGGTTTATTGACGGGTTGGTCTCCTGGCTTCAAAAAATGCTTCAAATCCCGGTACTCATAGCCCGGCACGACGAACCGCTCCGGCCGGGCCACATCTACTTTGCCCCGGATAAATTTCAATTCGGGATCTCAGAAAAGAGGAAAATATTCCTCAAGAACGGGGAAGCGCCACGTGGCTTCTGTCCTTCGGTGTCGCACCTCTTTAACAGTGTGGCCGATAATTTTGGAAGCTCCGCGCTGGGCATCATTTTAACCGGAATGGGAAATGACGGGACGGCCGAACTGAAACGGATGCACGACCTTGGCGCAACCACCATCGCCCAAAGCAAGGAAAGCTCCCTGATATACGGGATGCCAGGCGTTGCTGCTCAAATAGGGGCCGCGTCCCATATACTCAGCGACGAAGAAATCAGTTTGTTGTTAGCTAAAATAGAAAAAGCATGAAATAGCCTTAAAAGCCAGAGCCATACAAACCGGAAACGCTTCAATAGCTATTCCATCCGTTAAAGCAATTATTTGAAACCCTGGCATTAATACGAAAATTCTAGCTGGTAATATTGAAAATTGATACAGATGAAAACAAATGACAGAATATTAATCCTCGTGGTCGAAGATAGTTTGACCCAGGCCGAAGAGCTAAAATTCATACTTGAAGAACACCGGTATAACGTTGAACATGCGATGAATGGCGAACTTGCACTGCAAAAGCTCGGGAAGATCGAGCCCAACATCATCATCAGCGACATTATGATGCCTGGTATGGATGGCTATGCTTTCTGTTCATTTGTCAAATCGAGCGAGCGGTACAAGAATATTCCGGTGATCCTGCTGACCTCGCTTTCCGACCCGCACGATGTCATCAAAGGGCTCGAAAGCGGGGCCGACAGTTTCCTGACCAAACCTTACAACGAAAGCCTGCTGATTTCAAGGATCAACTATTTTATCCAGAATACCGACCTGAGAAAATCGCAAGTGGATAATTCTGTGGCAGAAGTACTGTATGCCAATCACCGCCATACCATTTCTTCTTCGTCAAGGCAAATCCTCGATATTCTGCTGTCCACCTACGAGGACTCGATCCGAAAAAATGAAGAATTAATTGAAATAAACCGGGACCTCAAAGCCGCCCAGGATAAACTGACCAGGCTAAACGAATCGCTTGAGGAAACGGTAAGATATCGCACCAAGCAACTGGAAAGCACCAACCAACATTTACTGGAAGAAATCGTCGAACGAAAACAGCTTGCCGAAGAACTGATGCGGGCACAGCTCATGTTAAAATCGAGTCTCGAAAGCCCCAGGGACATGATGATCCTTTCGATCGACAAAGATTACCGCTACCTGTATTTCAACAAAGCTTACGAAGATTTTATGCTGGCTACCTACAACCGCCGCGTGAAAACCGGGATGAATGTGCTGGAATGTATTTCCGCGGACGGTGACCGGGAAAAGGCGAAACAAAACTATGACAAGGCCATCGACGGAACAGCCCATTCAACCGTCGACGAATATGGCGGCAGCGAGAAAATTTATTACGAAGTTTTTTTCAACCCTACAATCGATCAAAACAACGAAATTATTGGTACTACTGTCTTTGCTCGCGATATCACCGAGCGGCTCAGAACGGAAAAAGCCATCATTGATAACGAAGCCAAGTTCAGGGCTGTTTTCGAGGGATCGCTTGATGCGAACCTGTTGCTTGACGAACAGGGCTTTTTTGATTGCAACCAGTCGACCCTGGACCTGTTTGGCCTGAAAAAGAAAGATGGAATCCTTAATAAACAACCCGCCTTTTATTCTCCCGACTTCCAGCCCGATGGATCGCCGTCAGGATCAGCCTCAGAAAAACATGCGTCAGATGCCTTGTCAAGCGGGGGAAGTTTCTTCGAATGGACTTATAAACGTGCCGATGGCTCTCCCTTTCCGGCAGAAGTGCTGCTGAGCCGGTTCACCTTAAACGACAAACCGGTAGTAATGACCACCGTCCGCGAAATCACCGAACGAAAGAAAGCCGAAGAAGCGCTGAAGGAAAGTGAAAAGAAATACCGCAACCTGTTTACGGAAATGTCGGAAGGATTTGCCCTCCACGAAATTATTTGCGACAAAAGCGGCGTACCATGCGATTACCGGTTCATCGAAGTCAACCCGGCATTTGAAAAAATCACCGGGATAAAAGCGGCTGCTATCAAAGGCAAAACAGTGAAAGAAGTTATGCCTGCAACTGAGGAATACTGGATTGAAGCCTATGGCAGGGTCGCGCTGACCGGCCAGCACATCCAGTTTGAAGATTATTCGCAAACAATGGGCAAATTTTTTCACGTGACAGCCTATTGCCCCAAGCCCGGGCAATTTGCGACTTTCTTCTACGATATCACCGAACGAAAAAAAGCAGAGCTCAGCCTGAAAGAAAGTAACGAGCTAAACAAATCGTTGCTTCAAACCATTCCGTTTGGGATGGACATCGTTGACGAACAGGGAACCATTCTTTTTATGAACGATGTTCTGACATCGATGTATGGCAAAACCGCCATTGGGAAAAAGTGCTGGAGACTTTACCGTGACAACAAAACCCAGTGCGAATCGTGCCCGAGGGAAAAAGGCTTTGAAATCGACCAAAGTTCGACCCTGGAAGTAACCGATATATTCGCAGGCCGCATATTCCAGATCAGCAATACGGGAATGATGTTTCAGGGGAAAAAAGCCATTCTCGAAATCTTCCTGGACATCACCGACCGGAAACAAAACGAGACAGAACTGATTAAAGCCAAAGAACGCGCCGAAGAAGCAGATAAACTTAAGTCGGCGTTCCTGGCCAATATGAGCCATGAAATCCGGACACCGCTGAACAGCATTCTCGGGTACTCCGAATTGTTGAAAGACGAGGACTTCGACGTCAATCAAAAGCATCACTTCACCCATATAATTGCTTTAAACGGCAACCAGTTGCTGTCGATTATCGACAACATCATGGATATCTCGAAAATTGAATCCGGACAGATTGAAACACGTTATTCCGTATTCGACCTAAACAAGGCACTGGATGAAATTTACCGTGATTTTTCAATAAAAGCCCGGGAAAAAGGGGTTGAGTTCATTTGGGACAAATTCGAGAAAAAATCGAAATTTGAAATTAACTGCGACGAACTCAGGTTGAAGCAAATCATTAACAACCTAGTAGTCAATGCCCTTAAATTTACCGAACAAGGTTTTGTTGAGATCGGGTATACAGTAAGTGATAGTTTCATCCAGTTCTTTGTAAGAGACACGGGGGTCGGCATCCCGCCCGAATTTCATCAAAAGATTTTCGAACGATTCCGGCAAGTCAACAACGGGTCTACCCGCAAATATGGCGGGAATGGACTGGGACTGCCTATTTCAAAAAGCCTGGTCGAATTGCTTGGCGGGAAAATCTGGATTGAATCGGAACCGGGGAAAGGATCAACTTTTTACTTCACAGTCCCAAAGGACATGATCTCGAAAAATTAACCACGCGCTCTTGTTTCATGGGTCCGGTAACTCAACGCCGATCACCGGAGTACAAGATTACCAGACCACAGGATATTCAGATGTTCAAAAAACAGAAGTCATAAGTGGTCATTTATTCAACTAATTTGATCCTTGCACGTTGCAAAACTGATGTCTTTTTATTCCTCCAAATACTTCTGAGGTAACTCCTTGCTGGCCTTGGCGCCAAGCTCACGAAGTTTTTCGGCAGAGCGGACTAAATTGCCACGGCCATCATACAGTTTATTCATGGCCAGGTCGTAATTCTTGCGGGTTTGTTCCAGGTTGGTGCCAATCTTTTCCAGATCGGCAATAAAAGCCACAAATTTATCGTACAATGCCCCACCCTGCCGGGCAATTTCGAGTGCGTTGCGGGTTTGGTTTTCCTGTTGCCAGATGGATGCAATGGTGCGCAAGGTAGCCAACAAAGTCGACGGGCTAACAATCACCACCTTGTTGTCCCAGGCATACGAAAACAATTCCTGGTCGGCCTCAATGGCCACACTAAACGACGACTCGATGGGCACAAACAGCAAAACAAAGTCGGGACTATTCACTCCCGCTGCATTCTGATAATGTTTGTCGCTCAATATTTTAACATGGCTTTTGATGCTCACCAAGTGTTCTTTTATAAACCGGGTTCGGTCATTATCATCTGTTGCATTGACAAATCGCTCGTAGGCAATCAGCGACACTTTCGAGTCGACAACAATGTGTTTCTGTTCCGGCAGGTGAATGACCACATCGGGTTGCAGGCGTTGACCGTTTTCGCCGGTGGTACTGAACTGCTTTTCGTATTCACGCCCCTCAGTCAGTCCCGATCGTTCCAGTATGCGTTCCAAAATAACCTCGCCCCAGTTTCCTTGCTTTTTCACGTCCCCCTTCAGCGCTTTGGTCAGGTTGTTGGCCTCATCGCTGATTTTCAGGTTCAAATCATGTAACTTTTTCAATTCCGCTTTCAGGTCGGTTTGGTCTTTCAAACCTTTTTCGTAGGTGTCTTCCACCTTTTTCTCGAACAACTGGATTTTTTCACGCAGCGGGTTCAGAATTTCGCTGATGTTTTTCTGGTTTACCTCCGTGAACTCCTGCGAATTCTGTTTCAATATCTTGTGGGCAATATTTTCAAATTCGGTGGTGAATTTCTTTTGCAACTCCTCAATTTCCTGCTTCTGGGTAGTCAGCTTCTCTCGCAGGTTGGCAAACTCAACCTCGGCCTTTGCCAGCCGTTCCGCTTTCTGCTCGTTGTCGGAATCTGCCGCGTCCAGTTTCGCCGTTAAATCTTCCTTATCGGCCTGCAGGTTTACAACCCGTTCTTCCAGCTGAGCCTTGCTTTTTTCATATTCGGTACGGGTAGTCAACAACTCATTTTCCGAAGTTTTCGACTTCAGTTTTAACACTAAAAAAGCCAATAAATAACCAACAGCCAGTCCGGCAAGCAGATAAACCAGTTCCATATTTTGATGATTTGAAAGCTAAAAGTACGAAGAAGAATGTAGACGGGAAAGGGAGAACATGATAAAATGAATGGGCAAGCAAAATGGCATGACACACACAAGTAAAACCGAATTTCAGCATTTGCCCGGAAACTATCGGGAATGAAGTTTGGCTTTGAAATTTGTTTCCGATTGCTATCGGGATTGAAACCTGGAATCTGGAATTTGTTTTTAGGATTTGGAATCTGGGATTTGAATGCTATTTTAGCTTGACAAAATACAAAACCGAGCTCATGGATGTTAAAATTGAAGCCAGTTGGAAGAGCCACCTGACTGATGAATTTGAAAAACCTTACTTTGAAAACCTAACCCAATTCGTACACGAAGAATATCGAACACATAAAATTTTCCCTCCGGCAAAACTTATTTTCAACGCGTTTGACCAATGTCCCTTCGACCAGCTGAAAGTGGTCATCCTCGGGCAGGATCCCTATCACGGGCCGGGACAGGCACATGGTCTCTGCTTCTCGGTGAACGATGGAATTGATTTTCCGCCGAGCCTGCGGAATATTTTCAAGGAACTGCAAAACGATGTGGGCAAACCAATCCCGAAAAGCGGCAACCTGACAAGCTGGGCACAGCAGGGGGTACTGCTTTTAAACGCCACCTTGACTGTCCGTGCACACCAGGCGGGCTCGCACCAGAAAAAGGGGTGGGAAGAATTTACCGACGCGGTCATTCACAAAATCAATGCTGAAAAGGAACATGTCGTTTTTATTTTGTGGGGAAGCTACGCCATCCGAAAAGGCGAGTTTATCGACCAGAACAAGCACCTGGTTCTGACATCCGTTCATCCGTCGCCGCTTTCGGCCAGTCGCGGATTCTTTGGCAATAAACATTTCAGCCGGGCCAATGACTTTCTTGTGCAACACGGACTGGAGCCAATTACCTGGTAACATTCTTCACAAAGAAACTTATCTTTGATTTCAATACAATCATCCAAATTATGGATTACCGCGACGAAGTTTTTATATCGGTGGCTGAAAATCTAAGCTTTTCAAAGGCAGCTGAAGAGTTGTTCATCAGCCAGCCTGCGGTTACCAAACACATCAAGGAACTTGAAAGCAAATTGAACATTGCGCTTTTCGAACGCAAAGGCAACAAAATCTACCTCACAAAAGCCGGGAAACTAACCTACCGCAGCCTGAAACAAATCAAAGAACAGTATCATGAACTTGAATTTGAATTGGGCCGGCTAAACGATTCCCACAAAGGGACATTGAGGCTGGGCGCCAGCAGCACCATATCACAATACCTGATCCCCGGGGTTTTGGCTGCCTTCCATCAGCGATATCCCGAAATAAAGCTGGAGTTGCTGAATGGCAACTCCTTTGAGATGGAGCAGAAATTACTGAACAATGAAATTGACCTCGCATTGGTTGAGAATGACTCGTCGAGAGCAAATATCCGGTACACTGATTTTCTGGAGGACGAAATTGTCGTTGTCACCGGGAACAACAGTGTTTATGCCAAACAAAGAAACCTCACGGTTGCCGACATCGCCAAAATACCGATTGTGCTGCGGGAACGTGGTTCCGGAACGTTGGAGGTCATTCGTCACTCACTTTCCAAATTGAATGTGGACCCTGAAAAACTAAACATTACTATTCACCTGGGGAGCACCGAGGCCATCAAAAATTTCCTGCCTGATTTTGATGGAATTGCCTTGGTTTCGGAACGGGCAATTGAAAAAGAACTGCAACTGAAAACCATCCTGAAACTAACGGTAAAAGATCTTCGGATCAAGCGCAAATTCAGGCTGGCACACAGGCAAGGCCCGGAAAATAAAGTCCCCGAGTTATTCCGTATCTTTCTCCTTCAATATAACTTTTAATTATCCAATATCATTTTTTAGTATTTGATTTGATTATGGATTGATTCTATTTTTGTTTCTACTTAGTCTTCGCAAGAAAACGTCAAAGACCAGATAAAGAAGAGTTTTCTTGCAGACATTACTTAGTAACGAAACAAAGACATGAATCTCAATTCAAAATCGACTCTTTTAATCTCCGGAACAGCAATTGCTGTTTGTTTTTTGCCGGTTGTTTCCCCTGCTATTTCGTTAATTCTCGGAATAATGCTTTCGCTAACCAGCTTAAAAAACGAAAGCCTTTCAAAATACACGCACCAGGTGTTGCAGGTCGCCATCGTACTGATGGGTTTTGGGATGAACCTGTCAGAAGCAATTCAGGCATCAAAAAACGGCATCATCCTTACAGCGACATCCGTGGCATTTACAATCACGGCAGGCCTGCTAATTGGGAAATTTCTGGGAGTGGAGAAAAAGACCAGCCTGTTGATTGCCTCAGGGACAGCAATCTGCGGCGGCAGCGCCATTGCCGCCATTGCCCCTGTCATTCGGGCAAAAGATGCCCAAATATCTTTTTCGCTCATCGTGATATTCATCCTGAATGCAGTCGCGCTGTTCATCTTCCCGGTCATTGGGCACTATTTCCATTTGAGCCAGGAAACATTTGGCCTTTGGTCGGCCATCGCCATCCACGATACCAGCTCGGTAATTGGAGCGGGGGCATCGTATGGCGAAAAAGCGCTGGAAATTGCCACAACCGTGAAGCTGACCCGCACTTTATGGATCATTCCGCTTTCGGTATTGCTTGCCTTATCAAGAAAAGACGATCGGGAAAGCAAAATAAAAATCCCGTGGTTTATCGGGATGTTTGTGGCAGCAATGGTCGCAGCACACTTTATCCCCGACTGGCAACCAACATTTCAACATTTAAATTGGCTGGGCAAACGGGGAATGGTCGTTGCCCTTTTACTGATCGGGTCAAATATTTCGGTAAAAGATATGAAACGGGCCGGAACCAAAAGCTTTTTGATGGGAATTATACTTTGGATATTGACGGCAATATTATCACTGTCAGCTTTAATAAATTACACATCGATTTAAAGGGAACAACCAATCAATTCAGACACAATTAATTAACCTTCAAAAATAAATACATGAATATCCAAACAATTCCCCTACCTTTGTTGCCTTTACATATAATACATGACTTTTAAAAATTTAGGAATCACCGATTCCATTCTTAAAGCCCTCGAAGAAGAAGGCTATTCTCATCCCACTCCAATACAGGAACAATCAATCCCAATTTTACTTGAAGGAAAAGACCTGCTGGGATCAGCTCAAACAGGAACAGGCAAAACAGCAGCTTTTGCTATTCCAATCTTGCAAGGTCTGTACCTTGACAAACCTCAAAAAAAGGGAATACGAAAGGTACGGGCACTAATTGTTACCCCAACGCGGGAACTGGCCATACAGATCAGCGAAAGCTTTTCGACTTACGGAAAATACACCGGGCTGAACAACACAGTCATCTTTGGAGGAGTAAAGCAAGAACCGCAGATACATGCGCTTCGCCGCGGCGTTGATATTTTGATCGCCACTCCCGGACGACTACTGGACTTGATGGATCAGGGATTTATCTCGTTACGGGATCTGAAATACTTTGTTTTGGACGAGGCCGACCGCATGCTTGACATGGGTTTTGTGCATGATATCCGAAAACTTATCGCCAAGCTACCGCAAGAACGCCAATCGCTTTTCTTTTCGGCAACCATGCCACCGGCAATTGTCGAACTATCACACAAGATATTGGGGACACCGGAAAAAGTAGTGGTAAAACCCGAGCAAACAACTGCCGAAAAAGTAGAACAGTCGCTCTATTTCGTCAGCAAAAAGTGGAAACCAAAACTGCTGGAACATTTATTAAAGACGGAGCAATATGACTCGGCCCTGGTTTTCTCGCGCACAAAGCACGGAGCTGACAAGATTGTGAAATCGTTGGGCAAAGCGGGCATTTCATCGGCTGCCATTCATGGCAACAAATCGCAGGTGGCCCGGCAACGTGCCTTGGGCGATTTCAGAAACGGGACCACGAACGTACTTGTGGCAACCGATATTGCAGCCCGCGGCATTGATGTGGAACAGTTGTCGCTTGTTATCAATTTCGACCTGCCGAATATCCCTGAAACCTACGTCCACCGAATTGGACGAACAGGACGTGCAAGTGCCAGCGGTATCGCACTATCTTTTTGTGATGTTGAAGAAAGACCCTATTTGCGGGACATTCAACGCTTGATCGCCCAAAAGATCCCGATTGTCGATGACCATCCGTTTCCTGATGACAGTGAAGATGGTGACATTCAGAAAAATGTCCCCAACAGACAGAAAGCCCCGCAAAAGAACCGCAGTGTGAATATGGCTGCAAACAGTAGCGGGAACCGCCGAAAAACATATCAAAGAAGAAGAAACTAAGTTGCAAAAAAAAAGAGCCATCCGGGAAAGATGGCTCTTTAATATTATTGTAATTCGGTTCTACCATTTATAGATGATCGAGTTCACATTCATCCCCGCACCAACAGAGCAAAGGATGATATAATCGCCTTTATTGATTTCCTGGTTTTCCATTTTACCCTTTACAATCAAATCGAGCAATGTAGGAACCGTGGCTGTTGATGAGTTGCCAAGCTTGCTTATACTCATTGGCATAATGCCTTCAGGAATGTGTTTCTCCTTGTATAGTTTGAAAACACCCTTCAAAATGGCTTCATCCATCTTTTCATTGGCCTGGTGGATCAACACCTTTTTGATATCGGACAGTTGCAGACCAGCTTTTTCAATGCTCTCCTTAACCACTCCCGGCACATGGCTGATGGCATACACATACAACTTGTGACCGGCCATTTTTATAAACAGGTCATGCCCGTCGTAATCTGGATTCAGCGAAGGACCGAAAGTTAACAGGTTGGCATACGGGTTACAGTCGGAACGGCTGCTGTGCGTGATGATCCCGGTTGGCTCGTCGCTCTCCACAGCTTCAACAATAGTTGCGCCTGCTCCATCAGAGTAGATCATGGTATCGCGATCATGCGGATCGGAAACACGGGACAACGTATCGGCACCAATCACCACTCCGCGTTTGAAAGTCTCACTGCGGATATAGGCATCAGCAACAATCATCCCTTGCGTCCATCCCGGACAGCCGGAAATCACATCATGGCAAATACAGGCCGGATTCTTGATATCCAGAATCTTTTTTACCCTGTTTGCCAGACCCGGCAGCGTATCAACCGAGGTATTGTCTTTATACACATCACCAAAGTTGTGGCCAAAGATGATGAAATCCAGGGTCTCCACATCAACGCCAGCCGATTCGCAGGCATTCTTCACAGCCAATGCTGCAATATCAGAGTTGATCTGGTCATCCTCAATCCAACGTCGTTCTTCGATGTTTGTAATTTCATGGAACTTCTGAATAATCTCGCTGTTGCTTTTTTCAAAAGGTTTCCGGGTTGACGGATCGTAAAATTTATAATCCTGGAAATAATCGTTTTTGATTACTTTGGTCGGAATATAACATCCTGTCCCAATAATCTTTGTGTACACCTTTTTTGTCATAATATTCTATGCTTCAGACCTTGCAGTCTGTTTATCTTCTGTATGTTTTTAATTCAAATTTTTCACCGTCAAAAACCCCGTAAGAAAAATGGTTAATCCAATCGCCAAGATTGATGTAACGGGTATTTTCCCCGATTGGCAAATCTAACAACAAATGCCGATGCCCAAAAATAAAATAGTCAACATCTTCATTTTCAAGGACCGATTTCGCAAACACAAAAAGCCCTTCTTTTTCATCCCCTTTAAACGGTTCGCCCATTCCTTTGGTCAGCCGGCTCTTCTTCGACCAGGCATGTGCAATGGCAATCCCAAGGTTGGGATGAACATGTGAAAAAGCCCATTGAAAAAACCGGTTGGTAAAAATCTTTTTCAGGAAATGATACCCGGTATCCCAGGGATCCAGACCATCGCCATGCGCCAAAAAGAACTTTTTGCCGTTGAAGGTCGCCCGCATTTCGTTGTAATGAACGTGAAGTCCCAACTCGGCATGCAAATAGTCAAACACCCAAATATCGTGGTTGCCTGTAAAAAAATGAACCGGTATGCCGGAGTCGGCAATCTCTGCGATTTTCCCCAGGGTACGGGTAAAACCTCTGGGTACTACCTTTTTGTATTCGAACCAGTAATCGAAAATATCCCCCATCAGGAAAAGCATGGATGCATCCTTTTTAATCTCGTCCAGCCAGCTGACAAATAAAAGCTCGCGCTCACGGTTATTATCCAATGCCGGAGCTCCTAAATGAACATCGGAGATGAAGTATATTTTATTATTCTGATTTGCCAAAACTCTATTTCAAGGATATCAAAGATAGCATGTTAAGTGATTCTGCCATTCAACTTTTGTTGCAAACAACAAGCGGCATCAATATCACGTTGCCTTTAATTCAGAACCTGGCTCAGAACCTGATCCAAACCCGGCCCTTTCAGGTCTTTTGCAATAATGACACCTTCCTTATCGAGCAAATAATTGAAAGGCACTGACTGAATATTATAGAACTGCACCGCAGAAACACTCCCGTTCATATCGCCCACATTAGTCCATTTCAAACCATCTTTATCAATGGCATCCAACCATTCATACCGGTTATCATCGATACTAACCTGGTAAATTTCGAATCCTTTTGAATGATATTTTTTGTACAGCTCCACCAATACCGGGTTCAAAATCCGTGAACCGCGATCGGCCGCCGCCCAAAACTGCAACAACACGTATTTTCCCCTAAATGATGATAAAGCCACTTCTTTCCCTTCGGTATTTGGCAAAACAATATCCGGGCTGTTTTGTCCTGCCTGCTGGATCATCTGATGAATTTTCGCGTTGCGTTCATCCTGCATCAGCTTGACCGTATTGGCATAAAGCGCTTTCACATGTTCCGATTCCGGATAAAAAGAATTCAGTGCAGATGCGGCCACTTTCAGCGATTGCAGGTTCTGAATCACGTATGTGTCGTCATCAAACTTTTGGTACAAAGCCAACACGTTGGCCATTGAAAACGGATGATCAGCAACAAACTTACTTGAATAATCTATCTGGTTTTGCCTGACTTCATTGTATTCCTCATTCCATTTTTGCTTTTTGGCGGCATAATTGTCATCATTGCGGTACATAACCTCCAACGACCGGATTGAATCCAGCTGGTGCTTGGTACGACTGAGTTTTTTATTGAGTTCCTGCACCAGTGCAGAACCTTCAGACCCTTTCACCAGGTAATCGCGCGAAAAATTAGCGGCATCACCATAAACCTGCACCTGCTCGGCCGAGTCAACCAACAGGGTCACAAAATTCTTCCCACTCAACCTCAGCAAAAAGAAAGTGGGGAAACTCACATGTCCCTTGAATTCGAATTCACCCTTTCGGTCAATCATCACCGAATCAAGAGCCTCTGTCGAAGTAACTTTTAACTCATCCAAATACACATATTGACCATCGGCATTACTAATTTTACCACTAATAGTGTATTGTGTTGAATCTTTACAGGAAACAGCAATTGCTGCCAACATAACCAGGTAAACAACAAATTTTCTCACGATTCTGAATTTTATAAAAACGAGTGGTAAAAATAATAATTTACACAGCATTCAGGCGATATCCGTAAAATCTTTTGAAACATGAATCTGAATAAATTGCCTTGCTTACTGATATCGCCCAAAAAATTGTACTTTTGGCATCCTAATTACAGCGAACTATTCATTATCTATTTCTGCCATCTAACATTAAAAGAAGAGATAACGAAAACAATAAACAGGTTCGCAGCCACAAATTTCAGGAAGAATGAAAATCTACCATGATATCAGTGAATTTCATGTAAAAAACCCGGTCATCACGATCGGCTCATTTGATGGAGTGCACCTTGGCCACCTGAAAATTATTAACCGGCTGAAAGAAATTGCCAAACAGGAAGGCGGCGAATCGGTCATTTTCACCTTCTACCCACACCCACGTTTGGTACTGTTCCCGGAAGAAGGCAACCTGAGGTTGCTAACCACCCTGAATGAGAAAATACGGCTTTTCGAAAAAGCCGGGATTGAACACCTCATCATTTTCCCTTTCACGAAAGAATTCTCGGAATTGAGCTATACCGATTTTGTGCAGAACATACTGGTGAAGAAACTCAAAATTAAAAGCCTGGTTGTTGGCTACGACCACAAGTTTGGGAAAAACAGGGAAGGTGACTTCGAAATGTTGAAAAGCCTCTCGGGCACATTCAATTTTAAACTGGAGCAACTGGATGTACTGCTGATGGACGACATCAATATCAGCTCGACAAAAATCAGAAATGCGTTGCAGGATGGCAACATCACCCGGGCAAACAAATACCTGGGCTACCCGTTTACCCTGCATGGTTCGGTAGTCGAGGGACAACAGCTGGGACGAAAAATCCAATTTCCGACCGCCAACATTGAAGCATCCGATCCAAATAAAATCATTCCCGGCTATGGCGTTTATGCCGTGTTCGTGAATTTTGGAAAAGAAAAACACATGGGCATGCTGAACATTGGCACCCGTCCTACCGTGAACAAAAATGCCGATCACCGGAGCATTGAAGTTCACATCTTCGATTTCAACAACGACATCTACCAGAAACAAATTGAACTCGAATTTATCCGGAAAGTGCGCGACGAACAAAAATTCGGATCGATTGATGAATTGAGACTTCAACTGGAACAAGACAAACAAACCGTCCTGGAAATATTGAAATTGGGCCCTGCCGGGAACGAGTAACCGGGTGCATTACTAAAGCACCTGTTTGTTGTTGCCCAAAGAACTTCCTTCCCCAATGAACACCCCATTTATTTGCACGATATTGATTATCTTTGCAGCACTCAAAAAAATGAAATCATAATGACAACATTGACGAACCAGAAAGTTGATTATAAAGTTGCCGATATTTCGTTGGCCGACTTTGGACGCAAGGAAATTGAGATTGCAGAAAAAGAAATGCCCGGATTGATGTCGATCCGTAAAAAATATTCCGTGGAGAAACCATTGAAAGGCGCCCGCATCATGGGATCGCTCCACATGACCATCCAAACCGCCGTATTGATTGAAACCCTTGTTGAACTGGGCGCAGAAGTACGTTGGGCCAGTTGCAACATTTTCAGCACACAGGACCACGCTGCCGCAGCCATTGCCGTTGCCGGCATCCCGGTTTTTGCCTGGAAAGGGGAAACGCTCGAAGAATACTGGTGGTGTACCGAAAAAGCGCTTGACTTTGGAAATGGGTTTGGCCCCAACCTGATCGTTGATGATGGTGGCGATGCAACCATGATGATCCACCGTGGTTATGCTGCAGAAAAAGATGCGTCGATCCTGGATGCACCGGCTGAAGGTGAAGATGAAATCCAACTCAACAAAGTGCTGAAACGCATTTTGGCTGAAAACCCGCAACGCTGGGCAAATACGGTAAAAGAAATGAAAGGGGTCAGCGAGGAAACCACAACCGGCGTGCATCGTTTGTACCAGATGATGGAAGAAAGCAAATTGCTTTTCCCTGCCATCAACGTGAATGACTCGGTTACCAAATCGAAATTCGACAACCTTTACGGCTGTCGCGAATCGTTGGCCGACGGTATAAAACGTGCAACGGATGTGATGATTGCCGGCAAAGTTGTGGTTGTTGCCGGTTATGGCGATGTAGGCAAAGGATGTGCCCGCTCGATGCGTGGTTACGGAGCACGGGTGGTGGTTACCGAAATTGATCCGATTTGCGCCCTGCAAGCTGCCATGGAAGGTTTTGAGGTAAAAACCATGGAAGATGCGCTGGCCGAAGGAAACATCTTTGTAACGACAACCGGGAATAAAGATATTATCACTGCCGAACACATGGCCGCCATGAAAGACCAGGCCATTGTTTGTAACATCGGTCACTTCGACAACGAAATCCAGGTATCGCGATTGGAGCGCTGGCCGGGAATCGAAAAACTGAATATCAAACCTCAGGTTGACAAGTACATTTACGAAGACGGCCATGCTATTTTTCTTTTAGCTGAAGGACGTTTGGTAAACCTGGGCTGTGCCACCGGGCACCCTTCATTTGTGATGAGCAACTCATTCTCGAACCAAACCCTGGCGCAAATTGAGCTTTGGAAAAACGACTACAAAGTTGATGTTTACCGTTTGCCCAAACGCCTTGATGAAGAAGTTGCCCGCCTGCATTTGGAACAACTCGGCGTAAAGCTGACAAAACTAACAAAAGAACAAGCCGACTATATTGGTGTGGCACAGGAAGGTCCATACAAACCAGAGCATTATCGCTATTAACATATAAAAAGCAGCCCAAAGGCTGCTTTTTTATTATCTTCCCGGCCATGCACAACAAAAAAATCAAAGAGCGAATCATTCTGGACACATTCATCAAACTATTTGATGAAATGCCCAGGGGAAAGTTCATTGCCGGAGAATCACCTGATTTTTTATTGAGGCTGAAACCACGAAAAGCCATCGGAATTGAATTGACCGGACTTATTGGTCATGATTTCGTAAACCACGCAGACAAGCTGATAAACCCCAAAAACATAATTCCCCACCTGGAAGATACGATCCGGAAGAAAGAGGAAAAGATTTATCTCTACCGGAAAAACCGGCTCGTTGAGCTGTGGCTCCTCATTCACCTCGAAACGTTAATCCACATGAATAACTTTCATCTGGGGCACAAGCTCGAGAAGCTACATTTCGCATCCGGGTTTGACCGCATTTTTCTGTTGGAAAGCAACAAAGGGAAGCTCTATGAGCTACAGACAGCTAGTTTGTGATTAGCAAACCATTACCATTGTCAGTCATACTGACATTGTAAGGCTTCAGTTGTTCGGATGACGGGCCCTTTACAACATAACCTCCATCAAACAGGTTGAACTGAGAGCCGCAAACCGGGCAGGTACCAATACCGCCATCTGGTTCAACACGAACAGCAGGATCAATTTCGTAAGGACAAGCGGCATCAAACGCGTAATAATCGATGCCATTATACATGACGATAACACCGCCGTAGCCGGCAGCAAAATAAACAGCATTCCCGGGAACAGTCAAGTCATTGTTATTAATCAGGTTTACCCGAAAAAACACACGCACGTACGGGATTGATGAATCCCAGTCATCTTTGCAGGAATAAGTTGCCAGCATGGCAAACAACAAGATGAAACTAATACGTAGTGAGATTCGTTTTAAGCCGTTCATTTTTTATACCTTTATCAGACTAAACCAGTTTTAAACCGGTTTTATTTTATAACTGGTCAAAAATAGCAAAAATGGAAGATTATATTTTTATCATCATCGCAATAGTTCTTGCTATTTGGGGAGCAATCAACCAAAGCAAGAAAAAGAACAATCAGCTTCTTGCCGATGACGAAGACATTCCACAACAACGGCCATCGGTTTTTGAACAACTTTTTGAAGACGACTTTTTTGAGGAAGCCCCGCCTACTCCGGTTCAACAGGTTCCCTCTCCGGAAATATCCGCTCGTCAGTTTCAACCGTTAGCGCGCCCGGAGATACGAAAACCGGCACCTCCGCCTGTTCGCCCCAAACCGATTGAAGTAATTGTTGAAAAAGAAGAAAAAACAACCAATACAATCAGCGCCCTGAAAAAAGATTTTTCATTGAAAAATGCTGTAATTTATTCTGAAATCCTACGAAGAAAATACTAGAACAAACTAATAAACAATCGTTTAAATCCTTTTTTAAAACATAGCATTCGCAAAAATCAAATATTTTATATAGCTTTGTAGATCTAAAATGAAGAGTTCCGCCAGCCGGAATTCTTCTTTATTTTATGTAGTCACACAATCAAAGAAAAAAGTATAAACGATATGGGAAAGGTGACCTATATTACTCAGGATGGGTTAAACAAACTGAAAGTCGAACTGGAATATCTGATGAACGTGGAGCGCCCGGCAATTTCCAGACAAATTGGGGAAGCCATTGAAAAAGGTGATATTTCAGAGAATGCCGAGTATGATGCGGCTAAGGATGCACAAGGTATGCTTGAGGCCAAAATCGCTTTGCTCCGGGGAAAGATTGCCAATGCCCGGATTATTGATGAGTCTAAAATTGACACGTCATGTGTTCAGATTATGAACAAGGTGACCATCAAGAACAAAAAGAACAACTCGACCATGCAATACACGATTGTTTCGGAGCATGAGGCCGATTTGAAATCAGGCAAACTCTCTATTGAAACACCAATTGCTAAAGGCTTGATTGGCAAAAAAGTAGGCGATGTGGTGGACATTAAGGTCCCATCAGGGGTCATACCATTCGAAATTGTTGACATTGCACTGTAATTTAAAATGGCAAGCATTTTCACTCGAATCGTAAATGGCGAAATCCCGGCCTACAAAGTAGCAGAGGACGACAACTTCCTGGCTTTCCTGGATATCTTTCCGGTGGCCAAAGGTCACACGCTGGTTATCCCCAAAAAAGAGGTGGATTACCTGTTCGATTTAGATGATGAAACCTATATTGGCTTACAGCAGTTTTCAAAAAAAGTGGCCGAAGGGATCAAAAAGGCCATTCCGTGCCAGAAGGTTGGCGTGATGGTTTTAGGGCTTGAAGTCCCCCATGCGCACATCCATTTGGTGCCGATGCAAACCGAAGCTGATTTGCTTAATTTTTCGGATAAAAAGAAGTTTACCCCGGAAGAGTTTGCTGAAATTACAGCCAGAATCTCCAAAGAAGTTAATTTGTAGAATATGCCAGAACCATCTGCCCAGGCAGGTGGTTTTTTATTTCAGAAGATTTTCTTTTCCAATTCCAACCCCAGCCCTATTTTATCCGGCCGGGATTTTTTTTGACAAAATCGCCCCAGTTTTTATAGTCTCCTTTTGCGATCGGATTTTTCATTTGCAGATAATGGCAGATTGCAACAGCAACGGCATCGGTCGCATCCAACTCAGGAGGCAGGTCATCTACCTTCAGCATGTTTTTCAGGAAGTAGGCCACCTGCTCTTTTGCTGCCCGCCCCATCCCGGTGATGGCTTGTTTTACTTTCAGGGGCGCATACTCAAAAACCGGGATATCGCGGTGAAGGGCCAGTCCCATCACAATTCCCTGTGCCCGCCCAAGCTTCAGCATAGCCTGAATATCTTTCCCGTAAAATGGCGACTCAATAGCCAGTTCATCGGGCAAATATTCCTCAATTAAAGCTTGAGTACGGTTAAAAATATGCTTCAACCGAAGGTAATGATTGTTAAATCCGGCTGTCTTGACAACACCCACCTGCAGGATTTCCGGTTTGTTGTTTTTGATTTCAATCAAACCATACCCCATCACGATCGTTCCCGGGTCTATCCCCAATATGCGTTTCCCTTCCAGTTCCATTTCATTATTTCCTGACAAAGAAAGTTGCCAGGATTTCTTTTATTCTTAAAAAATTCACAATACCCACCAAGCCCCTGGTTTAAACATATTCCTCAACCTTTTCTTTTTTAGTTGCTGAATAAATATCCCTAAAAGTATAAAACTTAACCCAATAAACGTGGTTGCATAAATTGTTTCGTGTAAAATGAAGTAGATGAAAACCAACGATAAAAAAGGGGTCAAGAAAATAAAGTTGCCGGTAACTGCATTGTTCTCACTCCGGTGCAGGGCATTGATCCAAACAATGTAGGTTATTCCCAGTTCGAACAAACCAACATAAACGGCTGCCGCCAAATGTTTGTCGAACTGAAAACTGAAACTTGCCTCGCTGTCAAAAACACGGTAAAGCAACAGGTAGATTAATCCAAAAACAAAATTCCAGAAAAGGACAAAAAGCTTGTCCCGTTTATCCTTGGTACTCAAAATCCAGTAAAGCGACCAGATCACACTGCTTACAAGTGCCAGTATTGCACCGGTTGTATTGGTCTTCGAAAAGCCATCGACACTGCCTTGCGATGAAATAAAAACCACCCCCGCAAAACTTAACAGGATTGCCCACAAGTTGCGCCAGCTGATTTTCTGCCCAAGAAACGGAACAGATAAAACGGCCAGGGTAATCGGCCAAACCATATTCAGCGCCTGCGTAACCTGAGCCGGGTTCAGCGAATACGCTTTGAAAAGGATGAGGTAATACAGAAAAGGGTTCAGGAAACCTTGCATGGCCGACTGCATCAATTGCATCGCCGACATATGGAATAATGTTGAAAGCTTCCCCCTGACCAGTAAGACAAGAAAAAAGAATGTTGTGGAAACCGTGGTCCCGACAAAAATCAATTGAAACGGGCTCATTGTCTCCAAGGCAATTTTAAATGCCGTTGCCACCGTCGACCAAAGCAATACAGCAACCAATGCCAATAAAATAGCCGAATTCTGGTTCTTCATTTAGTTGATATCTTCTCCGTTAAAGAAGTTTGTCCCTTCGTCCTTGCCAAAGTCGCCACGCAACTCGCGGTACCTACGCCTGGCCTCACTCACGTAGACACTTCCCGGATATTTAACCAACATCTCTTTAAAAAGTTCCTGTGCTTTCTCTTTTTGATTTAGGTGGTTACTGTATAATTCGGCCAACCGGTACATGGCATCATCGCCCAGTAATCCGGTTGGATATTCGTTCATTATTCTCGTGTAGTACTCCGCTGCCTGATCAAATTTGGCATCGGCAACCAACAGGTTGGCCTTTCTGAAATAGATGTCATCAATCAACGAGTTGTACGGATAGGCCAGCTCAATGGAATCGAGCACAGCCCAGGCTTTTTCCTTTTCATTTTTAAAGCTGTAAAAGTCGGCCCGTGCAAACAGCTGAACAGGAACGGACGTCGTGTCCAGGTCAGAATTGTTCCCAATGAAAAGCGACAGCTCCATGGCATCGTTGGCCACCAGTTTCGACGTGCTGGCTTTAATAACGTCAAGCTGTGCTTTTGCCCACTGCAAATCGCCGATAAAGTAGCTCAACCGTGCTTTTTTCAGTTTCACCTCATCCCCCAGGTCATTCATTTTATTACTTTCAATTACCTGCGAGTACAGTAAAACCGCCTCCCAAACGTCTCCGTTGTAAACATTGATGTCGGCCAGTTCTGTTTTCAGTTCATCGCGCTGAACCCGGTTCAGCCCCGGCAGCACCATTGCATTGTTCAGCAAATCAACAGCCTTGTCCGTTTCGGCCATCCAAAAGGCAAGAAAATGAGCATAGTTCTGGATCAGCTTATACGATTCGGGGGAATAACCTATCTGCTCAAATGTTTTTTCAAACTGAAGGTTCAACTCCTGAGGTTGTTGCTGCTCTTTAGATGTTTCGGTGAAACGGGCATATTGCAATTGCATCCGTTCGAGCATAGCCGCCGGATAATATGGATTTTGCTCTCCTTTTGCCAGGATGTAATCATAGGACTTCAGCGCTTCAGCATAAACTTTGTTATGCCCGGCAATTTGGGCCAGGTTCATAATCGGTGCATCTTCCTGTCCGGTCCGCTTATCCAATGCAATTTGCTGACGAAGGGCGCCCGAAAAATTTTGCTCCTGCAAAAATAACCAGATCAACACCCGGTTGTAAGCCATCACATCCGGCTCCTTTTGCATTTGCCTGAGCAACATGGTGCGCAACTGCCCTCTGAGCGAATTATCCACATCCATCCGAAAGGCAGATTGCACCACACTTTGCATGCGTCCTATAGCCGTTTCGTCCTCCCGGATCAGTTGCAAATATTCATCGAACATCTTTTCATAATTTCGCTCGTACATGTAAACGCGCCCCAACTCGTAATGAAAGCTTTCGCCTGGAAACTTTTGCCGGGCATCCTGATACAATTTCTCGGCAAAGTCAAACTCTCCTTTACCAATCATCATATTAGCCAAACGGGTATAATCAATTTTGTTGGGCTCCACCTGTTCGATAGCTTTCTCAAGCATGGCATTGCCTTCGTCGTAACGGTTCTGTTTTTTCAGCAAGTACGACCACAAAACATACAACGAGGCATCTTTACCGGTATGTCGTAGTTCCTGTTTTATCTCCTTTTCGGCTGTGGAATAATTCTGGGTTTCAATCAGGCAGTTCAGGTACACCTCAAAATAGTATTGAGTGCCTGAAGTCTCATACAATTCTTTGAACAGCACCGATGCTTTTTCGTATTCTTTGCCCTGGTAATACCGGTTGGCCAACTGTAGCTTATTGGTGTCGATTTTCAGGTGTTGCCCCGACACAAAAAGCGGAAAAACCATGAGAGCCAGGATTCCCGCAAACCAAAACCATTTTTTTGTTTTTGCTGCCATTACCTGCAAAAATAACAATCCCTGCTGATGAAAGTCACACGTGCCGGTAATTAAATGAAAAGAATATATGAGACTGCAAGCCAACCACAGTCATCTACACACAGAACCAACCCCGGAACACTGACTTTCGCTCTTTGCCCTGTCCGATAATTCAACTATTTTTGGTGAAAATTTCCAAAAATCATGAGCGACGAATCACTGCCACGGCAACGCCTGCCGCGCTGGATGAAAATGAAGATGCCCAAAGGTGAAAGCTATTCCAAAGTAAAAAACCTGGTAAACAAGCATGGGCTTCACACCATTTGCACCAGCGGGAACTGCCCCAACATTGGCGAATGCTGGAACCGTGGAACGGCAACATTTATGATCCTGGGGAACATTTGTACCCGCAATTGCAAATTTTGCGGTGTGCAAACCGGGAAACCGCTGCCACCCGACCCACAGGAACCAAAACGCGTGGCTGAATCCGTGCGGTTGATGCAACTGAAACATGCCGTCATCACCTCGGTTGACCGGGATGACTTGCCCGATCTTGGGGCATCATTCTGGGCTGAAACGATTCGAGAAGTCAAACAGCTCAACCCGGCAACCAAACTGGAGGTATTGATCCCGGATTTTCAGGGACGGGAAGAATTGGTTTTACAAGTTGCCGATGCCAGACCGGATGTCATCTCACACAACATGGAAACCGTTGAACGGTTGACACCGCAAATTCGCAGTGCCGCCAAATATCGCCAAAGCCTGGACGTCATTTCCACCATCGCAAAAACCGGACTGGTGGCAAAATCGGGGATCATGCTTGGGCTTGGCGAAACCGAAGAGGAAGTATTGCAAACCATGGATGACCTGCTGGCTGCCGGTTGCAAAGTGATGACGATTGGCCAGTACCTGGCGCCAACCAGATCACACATCCAGGTAAAAGAATACATCACTCCCGAACAATTTGAGAAGTACCGAACAATCGGGATCGAAAAGGGTTTTTCTTTTGTTGAAAGCAGTCCGTTGGTTCGATCATCGTACCGGGCAGAAATGCATGTGGAGGCCTAAAAAACAAAAGCCTCCCCCGTCCCCCCCAAAGGAGGGGAGAATTAACAAACAAGCATGGCTCCCATGAAACGAGTGGCATGTCCCTCAATCCGGAATTTGGCCCGATTGTTATCGGGATTGGAACTTGAAATTTAAATAGAAATGGCAAAATTTAATTACGAAGACGTTGGTCTGAAAGATTATAAAGACTGTTGGGACTACCAGGAAGAAATACTGGCAGAAGTTCAGGCCGATAAAAAGACAAAAGGCGACCCGACAGAACTCAACCGTTTTTTACTTGTTGAACATCCGCATGTTTACACACTTGGCAAAAGCGGAGACGAACACAATCTACTGATCCATGGCGATTTTTTAAAGAAGATTGAAGCCACCTTCTACAAAATAAACCGGGGTGGCGACATTACTTACCATGGCCCCGGGCAGTTGGTGGGCTATCCGATTATCGACCTGGAATATTACAAAATCGGGGTGCGCGAATACATCGAAAAGATGGAAGATGCAATCATTGCAACTTTAGCCCACTACGGACTGACCGGAGGAAGAAAAGAAGGGGCAACCGGTGTTTGGCTCGATGCGGACGTCCCGGCAAAGGCCCGGAAAATTTGCGCCATCGGTGTTCGCGTTAGCCGCTATGTTACCATGCACGGTTTTGCACTGAATGTGAATACCGACATGCGCTACTTCAACTATATCAACCCATGTGGCTTTATCACCTACGGCGTAACCTCGCTGGAACGGGAACTGGGACACAAAGTAGATATGGACGAAGTAAAAGAAGTGGTGAAGCAGAAGTTTGACGAAATCTATTGATGAAGGTCGTAATTAATGATTAGTCATTGGATAATTGGTCATTTATTGTCATTCTGTAGTCATTAATTGTTTTTGAGCAGCAACGAATGACTACAGAATGACAATTTAATGACGATAAATGACATTGGGTAGATTGTCAGATATTCAATGACATTTAAGTACAGCTCCTAATTACTAATGACCAATTATCCAATGACTAACAACTAACATGGATTTTAACATGAATATTTTTGCAAAAAAAGAAGTCGCGGCAGCGTATGATGCTTACTACCAAAGTGAGCAGGGACAACTGGTTGACAAATTGGAGAAGCTGGCAGTGCAAAAGTTACTTGCACCAATTGCTCCCGGACAAATGCTTGAGATTGGGTGCGGCACCGGCCACTGGACGGCATTCTTTGCAGAACAGGGATTCCGGGTTACGGCAACAGATGTGGTAGATGAAATGATGAAGTTTGCCAAAGAAAGATCATTGCCCAATGTGCAATATCAGAAAGCCGACGTTCGCAATTTACCCTTCGCCGACAATTCGTTTGACCAGGTTGCTGTAATTACGGCACTCGAATTTTGCGGCGATATCCCCAAAGCTTTTTCCGAAATCAGACGGGTATTGAAACCCGGCGGCTGGCTGATTGCCGGGTGCCTGAATGCTGATTCGACACTCGGCAAAATCAAAAGCCAGGACCCGGTTTACAGACATGGCAATTTTATGTCCCACACCCAACTAGAAGATTTTCTGCTTGAATTCGGTACCCCTACAATTATTGAGTGCGTTCATTTATCTGCTGATTTGAAGATTTTGGATGAGACTGAAGATAAAACCAATGTGCCGGGAGTTTTCATGGCTGCGGCCGTACAAAAATCAGAATAATGCATATCACTGTTGAAATAAGCTACTACCCACTCGTGAATGACTACGATCAGCCTGTTCACGAACTGCTGAAATTGTTGAAGAACCAACCGGAAATTTCAACGGAGGTGGGGACAATGAGCACTTTGCTCAGCGGAGAATATGAGCCGGTCATGAACCTGCTCAACCGGGCAATAAAACAACTGATGCAAAAATACCCTTCGGTTTTTACGATTAAGATCGCGAATGCCTGCGAAGTAAAAAAATGATCTTCCGGGAAATACCTGTTCTGAATTTCGCCTCAGATTAGAGGTACCCCTGTGCCGCCTTCACAACTTCAGCTTTTTAGTTCATCCAACAACCTTAAAGCATGGTCACGTAGTGGTTTATGCTTGCGGTACCACCAAATAACACCAATAATGAAACCAATAAGCACTGCGGGGATCAAAACATACTGAGCATCAAGAATTCGCTCCTTTATTTTCAGTGGGTCTTCTTCGTCAAATCCTCTCAACGACATCCCAATATCAATCAGCAAAACAGTAAGCAATGCCCATACAAGTTCAGGCTTCCACAGTTTGTAACGGTTAACAGCTTCTTCCAGCATTTTTACTGATGACAAAGAATAATCAATGTTTTTAAATTGCTTTATCCTATACCTGAAAATAATCACAAAAAGCAGGAAGGCAACAACGTAAAAAGCACCGCCTATTTGCTCATAAAGGTTCATCCTTCCACCCGGATCCACGATAAACAACACCGTGTAAACAGGAATCAGAATAATATATAGAATCTGAATGCCCTTTGTTAATCTTAAAATGAATCGATCTTCAGCTTTTAGTTTATCAAGTAACTGGTTCATGTTAATATTTTTTCGTTCAGTTCCTTCTAATTAATTATTTGCAAACCGGTCAAGCGCTTCACGCAGTGTCTCTTTGATACGGTGAATTTTCACTCTGACATTCGGTTCGGTAATACCAATAATATTGGCAATTTCCTTTCCCGACAAGTCTTCCAGCATTAACGAAATCAGTGCCTTGTCGATAACCGAAAGCTGGTTGATTTCTGTCTGCAAGGCTTCAAATTGCATCTCCAGCAATTCCCGCCTCTCCGTTTCATCTTCATCCAGCAGGGCTCCCAGGTTTTGCATATCGGCATCCACCCGAAGCTTAAACTGCTTAAAGGCTTTTCCCGATTGGCTCAACGAAGTATTCACAGCAATCCGGTAAATCCATGTACTGATAGCAGCTTCTCCCCTATACGAATCGAGGCTCTTCCAAATGTTGACAAGAACCTCCTGGCACATGTCCTTTGAATCTTCTTCGCTGGGAGCATAATACCTGCATATCCGGTCAATCCGTCCCTTGTTTTCCTCTACAATTTTCTTAAAACGTTCTTCCTTGGTGATCATCAAATTCAGACTTGTTTTCTATTTAGTTCGAGGGATAGAATGATTGTTACAAAATTTTTTGAAGTTGATAATTTGTTTCCTGAAATAAGGAAACGTCACGAAACTTAATTCGGAAGTGTAGTTATCCCCTGAACCTAAAAAAGGTTCCAATTATAAAAAAGACAACCAAGCATTATTCTTAGTTCTTATTTCTACCGGTTGTCAATCTTTTCCGGGTTCAGATCGTGGTTTTGCATGCGGTACCAGGCCAGCTCCTCATATTTGGAACCCGGTTGTCCATAGTTGGAATACGGATCGATGCTGAGACCTCCCCGCGGCAGGAATTTGCCCCAAACTTCGATGTACTTTGGCTCCATCAGCTTCACCAAATCTTTCATAATGATGTTGATGCAATCTTCGTGAAAAGCGCCATGGTTGCGGAAGCTGAACAGGTACAATTTCAGCGATTTGCTTTCCACCATTTTTTCACCCGGGATGTAACTGATGTAGATGGTCGCAAAGTCGGGCTGGCCGGTGATGGGGCACAAACTGGTAAACTCGGGTGCATTAAATTTCACCCAATAATCATTTTCGGGATGTTTGTTGTCGAATGTTTCCAGTACATCCGGCATGTAGTCAAACAAATAATCCGTTTTCTTTCCGAGGTGTTTCAGGTTGTCCATGTCTTTTTAATTTCAAGTTAGTCATTGGTCATCGGATAATTGGTCATTGGATAATTGGTCATTGGATAATTGGTCATTTATTGTCATTCTGTCGTCATTAATTGTTTTTTGGACAGCAAAGAATGACCAAAAATGACAACTTAATGACGATAAATGGCATTGGGTAAATTGTCAGATATTCAATACTATTTAAGTACAGCTCCTAATCACTAATGACAAATCACTAATTATCCAATGACCAGTCACTAATTATCTAATAACTATTCATCTTACACTTCCCCGTTTCAACAGGTACGAATCGATTCCGTTTTTGCGCAATTTGCAAGCCGGGCAATTGCCGCAGCCGTCTCCCACAATCCCGTTGTAGCAGGTCAGTGTTTCGTTGCGAACCAGATCGAAAACGCCAAGCTCATCGGCCAGTTGCCAAATTTGCTCTTTGTTTTTCCACATCAGCGGGGTATGAATCTCGTACGGATAATCCATCGACAGGTTCAGGGTTTGGTTGAGTGAGCGGATAAACTCATCGCGACAATCGGGATAACCGCTGTAATCAGCCTGCCCCACCCCCGTCACCAGGTTGTGTATTCCCTGCGACTTGGCGTAGATGGCAGCATACGTCAAAAACAACATGTTACGTCCTTCAACCAAGGTGTTTGGCGGACGGTTATCCGGTTTGTCCTGCTCCACTTCCATGTCGGGATTGGTTAGCGCGTTGCTGGTAATTTGTCCCAGCAAATCCAACTTGTATACATGGAAAGGAACCTTTGCTTTCTCAGCAATCGAAGCCGCAATTTGCAACTCCAACCGGTGTTTCTGCCCGTAATCAAACGAAATGGCTTCTACTTCATCAAAGTGCTTTTTTGCCCAGAACAAACAGGTTGTTGAGTCCTGTCCGCCGGAAAATACCACCAATGCTTTCTTCATTATAATTCTTTTAAACGGAACGGGTTATAGGAGATTGATTCATCAAATGTATCAATACCTTCAACTTCTTTTACTTTTTTAACGATCAAAACAGTGAACGGCAAAATCAGGATTTCGTAAACGGTTTTCAGCATCGTTTGGGTCATAATCATCCCAAGGATCACTTCAAGAGGAAAGATACCGGTAAATGCCACACTGATGAAAATCAGCGAGTCGGCCCCCTCGCCTACCAGCGTTGAAACAATGGCCCGTAACGAAAAGCCTTTGCCCCTGGTCAGTATCTTGAATTTACTCATTACATAAGCATTCAGGAACGAGCCGACCATGTAGGCCATTAAACTGGCAGCAACAATACGCACCGAACTTCCCAAAACCATTTGGAAGGACTCCTGCCCTTCGTAGAACGGGGCGGCCGGCATGGAAATGGCCAGCATAAAAAATAAGGCAGCCAGCAAATTCACGCCAAAACCTGCCCAAATGATCAGCCGGGCTTTTGTGTAGCCCCATACTTCAACAATCACATCGTTGATGATGTACGCAATCGGAAAAATCAGCACACCAGCCGGAGCCGACCACGGGCCTACCATAATAATTTTCGACGCTAAGATATTGGAGATTAACAAACAGGCGGCAAACAATACCCCTGTCAACAGGAATAAAACTGAAACTCTATTTTTCATTGTTCTTGTTTTTTACGTGGTTACCAAGCACACGGTGTAAATGATGTTGCAAAGATAGTATTTTTTGAAAACAGTTATGAGCAACAAGTCGTGTGTAGCCAGTATTAATGCAATTGTCATAAAGATGATTAGCCGTATCAAATTAACTCATCGGGAACATCCCATATTAAGGATAGGAGCCGCCTGTTAGCTAATCCGTGATTATTTAAGTTTTAGAGCGAAAAATTGTTACTTTTGTGGTGTTGAAACAGATATAGCATTTCCCCGGGGTAAGCTTCTCTTTTCTAATAGTTTGAAATACATTCCGCACGTATTATATGAAGTTTAACGAATTTGATTTACACGACGACATTCTGGATGCCCTGTACGACATGGGGTTTGATGAAGCAACCGAGATACAGGAAAGCACTATTCCCATTATTCTTGAAGGGCACGACCTAATTGCCTGCGCCCAAACAGGTACCGGCAAAACCGCCGCTTTTATGCTGCCAATTATTGAAAAAGTTTCCGCATTGCCTTCGGGACATACCCATGCCCTGATTATTGTACCAACACGCGAACTGGCCATCCAGATTGAGCAACAGGTGCAGGGATTTTCATATTACGCCGGAACGACATCAATCGCCCTGTATGGCGGAGGCGACGGGAATGAATGGGAAGTTCAGCGCAAAGCGCTCGAAAGTGGCGTTGATATTATCGTGGCCACACCCGGAAAGCTAATCTCGTTTATCGATAACGACATTGCCAAATTAAAACAGGTGGAATACGTGGTATTGGATGAAGCCGACCGCATGCTGGATATTGGCTTTCACGATGACATTATCCGCATCTTCAGCCACCTGCCACAAGAACGGCAAACCCTGATGTTCAGTGCAACAATGCCTCCAAAAATCAAGACGTTGGCCGCAAAAGTTTTGCAGAACCCTAAAGAATTCAGCACAGCTATCAGCAAACCGGCCGAAGGCGTTCTGCAAGCTGCTTATGTTTGTTTTGAGGAACAGAAAATCCCCCTGATCCAAAACCTGATTGCCGGGAAAGACGACTGTCAGAGTATCATCATTTTCAGCTCAACCAAAAAGAAAGTGTCGCAAATTGTGCGCGCTTTGCAAAAGAAGAAGTTAGATGCGCAGGGCATTTCTTCGGACCTGGAACAAAAGGAACGCGAAGAAGTGCTGATGAAATTCCGGGCCCGGCAAACCCGCATCCTCGTGGCAACCGACGTGCTAAGCCGCGGTATCGACATCAAGGACATCAACCTGGTGATCAATTTTGATGTGCCCGGCGATGCGGAAGATTATGTGCACCGTGTAGGACGGACTGCCCGCGCCAATACAACCGGGATTGCCCTCACCTTCATCAACGAGGACGACATGTACAAATTCCAGCAGATTGAGGCGTTGATTGAAAACGAAGTCTACAAGGTACCATTGCCCGAAGAGTTTGGCCCCGCTCCCGAGTGGAAGGTCTTCGCCAAAAGGAAAGGCGGCAAAAAAAGAAACTTCCGTCGGACAAACAACGGGAAACCCCAAAGCCAGGGGAGCAGAAAATAAATTCGATTGTCCGCCTTCTAATCCAATCCGGTTTTTCTGTACTTAACGACTGTCGGATAAAACAGAACAATGCCGGTACGCGACTATTTTAGCAACCTGTAACCAAGGTGGATACCCGGTATTACAAAAACACCAAAGTCAGCATCGTTATTCATTGTTGGCTGCACTTTCAGGTGCATATCAAAGATGATCCTTTGCCCAAACGTACGGCGCCACCCCCATCCCGCATAAAGACCGGCAATAAAATAATCGCTATCCGGGGTTCCTTCTTCCTTCAGATTAATCCCATCAAAGTAAACAGCGGTACCAACCGTAAAATAGCTGGCCGAATTATTCACGATCTTTTTGTGCTTTCGGTCGCGTTTAGCGATGTTATAATACCACCGCCCATATATTTCACCACTGGGCACTAAGTCCACTTCATAAAACGTCCATCTGCTGGAGTTGTCGCCATCGTGGTACATTCCTGCACTATACCAGAAACGTGCTCCCAATGTATATCCCCAGGTCATCTTTTCCGAGAATGGTTTCTCCCGCTCGTAACCCGGATAGAGCAGATTGATCTTTTTTACAGGTTCTGTCAGGTTCTTTTGGGTGGTCACCTGCGCCACTCCAAGCTGACTGATGAACAGCATCAGTACCAGATACCATCGTTTCTCCATTTAAAATCTTTCTTTTTGTTAAACTTAAAGTTGTAAACTACTTTTAACACCAGTGACGTTGACCGCCTCAGTGTTTCATTTTTGAAATAACCGGATTGTTCGAGATCAAGTTTATTGACCGATGCCCCTAAGTCGGAAGACAATAACCCTAACGACAAATGCACGCTGTTATACTCCTCAAAAGCAAAAGTATAACCCACATCCCCCCCCATAGTGGAACTGAATGGGAGAACCGGCTGCCGAACTGTTATAATCCTCTTTCTCCCTAAACTGAAAATGTGCCTTACTGGAAGATGTTTCCAGTTTTCCAACAAGCTCGAAAAACAAAGCATTCCCGTTGTCGAACATGAAACTGTAACGGGGAGCAACATTTAACGAGAAAGCGACTGTGATAATTTTCATCCAGGCCATGGTCTGGAAATCCTCATCATACTCGCTTTCGCCCCCACCTATTGCAATCTCAGACCAGATATTTACCGACAAAGGCTCTTTTATAAGCACATTGCATCCTCCACCAAAACTTACTTCATCAATCAACGTTGATGGACCAGACAGTCCATTTGCACTAAAACGCAAATCAACTGTCCCAAAGCCAAGAGTAACAAAAGGGCGAACATTACTTTCCTGTGCATAAAGATTTCCAGCGAAAATAGCGAGCAAAACAAATATGATAATCTTTAATTTCAATGCCATGCCCCCTTTCCTATTCTTTACTCCCGAATATCGGGTACGATAGGTTCAACATCAGCATGCGGTTGCGGAAGGACTCCCCAAGTTCCGAATATCCCTGAATATCCCACATTTTCTGTATACGAAATCCTTGTACATATTCAATTGCAACATGCAGACGGTACTTGTCACAACCAATCCCCACCAACCAGTCAAACTCAGTATCTTCCTTCACATACTTATAATTTAACAACCGGGAAGCCTCAACTCCTGTTTCCAGGAAAACCAGGTGTCCGAAACTGTACTTCAGTTTGAGTGGCAATGTCACGTAGCTTTGAGGGTAGTTATATCTTTTTGAAGGTGTTTCATAGTTGTAATACGACCCCGGATCATAAGAACCATAGCCTCCATAGGACGAATAACCATAACCTCCGTAAACTCCAGAGTAATAATAAGGGAGATTATTTGAGGTTTCTGTCTGCTTATTGAATTTATAACGATAGCCCGCCCCCAACGATGCGGATAAGTTTCCCCAGATGACTGTTGAAATATAAATTCCCGCACCACTCGAAAAGCCATTGGTCTGCGGCCTTTGGTTTAGCGGAGTTTCCTTTGGGAAAAACGATCCTCCCTCTGCGTATGCCCCAAATTGGATTTTCGACTGGGAAAAGCTATAAAAGCTTGCCAATATGAGTAAAAGAGAAATTGTTAGTTGTTTCATATGCAATGAGTATCTGTTTTGTATGATTTCTATCAATCATGAATAACCTGATCATCCTACCACCGGCAGGCAACCGTTTAAAATCCCTATTTGATTATTTTCCCTCCTTCCCCGGGCGGGGTTCCACTTGAAGTCGCAATCGGTGAACAAAAATATAATTTAAAACCAACTATACAACAATCCAGAAGGGGTAATTTCTACTGATAAATTTTGTTCATAGAGGCTTTTCAGAACTAGGGGAGAACAGTAGAGAACCGCACTTGTCTTCGTATTATAGCAATAGCCTGTTTCTCCCGCGAGACCTTTCAGGTTTTCGAAACCTGAAAGGTCTGGGCACAACAAAAACAGCCATACATATAAAATTTCTGGTTTTCTACTGGTTTCATTCTTCAACCCAGAGTACCCGGAAATTTGAGACAACCAAGATTTGACGAGGAAAGATATCCAGCATCAAGAATCAAGCATCCAGTCCCGACAACTATCGGGCCCAGGATCGAAAATCGGGTGTCCACTTATACCACTTCGATCCCCTGTTCCTTCAACAGCCGCAGACCAACATCCTTCAGTTTATATTTCTGGATTTTACCACTGGCTGTCATGGGGAAAGTATCGACAAAGAAAATGTATTTCGGTATTTTGTAGCGGGCAATTTGTCCACGGCAATATTCCTGCACTTCCTCTTCGGTCAGGCTTTGACCGTTTTTCAGTTTAATAAATGCCCCCACCTGCTCGCCGTATTTCGGGCTGGGAATGCCAACGACTTCAACGGCCTCAATCTGTTCCAGCTGGAACAGGTAGTTTTCAATCTCACGCGGATAAATGTTCTCGCCTCCGCGAATGATCATATCCTTAATACGCCCGGTAATCCGATAAAAGCCATCCTCGTTGCGCACGGCAAGGTCGCCCGAATGCAGCCAGCCTTCGGCGTCAATTGCCTTGCGGGTTGCTTCTTCGTTTTTGTAATAGCCTTTCATCACGTTGTAGCCACGGCAGCAAATCTCACCTTGCTCGTCATCGTCGCATTCCTCACCGGTCTCAGGGTTTACAATTTTCACCTCCACATTCGGGAACTCGAACCCAACAGTGGTGGCCCGTATTTCAGGCGGATTGTGGGTACGGGTGGCCGTCATGCCCGGCGAGGTTTCTGTTAGCCCATACACACTGATGATGTCTTTGCAGTGCATTTTGGTCATCACCTGTTTCATGGTTTCAATGGGGCAAAGCGCCCCCGCCATGATGCCTGTACGCAGGCTGCTCAGGTCGAACATGTCGAACATCGGGTGATTCAGCTCAGCAATAAACATCGTGGGCACGCCATAAAGCGCGGTGCATTTTTCTTTCTCGATTGATGCCAGCACCATCAGCGGATCAAAATCTTCGGTAATCACCATCGTAGCGCCATGGGTCACAATGGCACAAAGCGCCAACACACAGCCAAAACAATGGAAAAACGGCACGCAAACCAACAAGCGGTCGGCAGCAGTATAACGCATGCACTCGCCTGTTGCATACCCATTGTTCAGTATATTGTGATGCGACAACATAACGCCTTTCGGAAAGCCGGTCGTCCCCGAAGTGTACTGCATATTCACCACATCGTGGGTATCCACCCTGCTTTTTACTTCTTCCAGTTCCAGATCGTCCAGGTGTGATCCCAACAAAATCAGCTCAGCCGTATTGTACATGCCCCGGTGTTTCTCGGGGCCAATGAAAACCACATTCCGCAATTCGGGAAATTTGGGCGACTGCAGGTTTCCACGAGGGTGTGATTTTAGTTCGGGCACCAATTCGAACACCATATTCACATAATCGCTATCGCGGTAGCTACCAATCAGGCAGAGGGTGTGGATATCGGCATTCCGGACCAGGTACTCCAACTCGGCCAGTTTATAGTTTGTATTGATGGTGACCAGCACTGCCCCGATTTTTGCCGTGGCAAACATAAACGTCAGCCAATCGGGAACATTATTTGCCCAAATACCAACTTTGTCGCCTTCGCCCACACCAATATACATCAGCCCCTTGGCCAGTTTGTCGACACGTTCATTGAACCCGCCATAGGTAAAGCGGAGGTCCCGGTCGGGGTAAACCATAAATTCATGGTCGGGCGTTTCAAAGGCAAATTTTTCAAGAATGCCTCCCAATGTATAATCCAGTAACTGCATGATTGATCTTTTTATCAGAATGGCGCGTAAATAACTGCAAGAATCTTTGCCGGCTTCTTATCGGCAGCATGCACATTGTGAGACACAATGGAATCGAGATAAATGCTGTCGCCAGGGTTGAGCAAATAGATGTCCTTCCCGTAATTAATTTCAACCCGGCCTTCCAGCACGTAAATGAATTCTTCTCCCTCGTGAGTGGAAAGCATGTAATCTGATTGTTCCGACGGTTCGATTTCGACAATGAAAGGTTCCATGTTTCGACCGGCTTTATCAAAGGCCAGCGAGAAAAAATTGAGGTGCTCACGCGACTCCGAACCTTGTGATGTGAAACGTACGCCCTGTCCCTCGTTCCCTGCCCTGACAACAGCAGGCCCCAGCTGGTCGTGATCATCCAGAAAAGTCCCCAGACGAACCCCCAGTGACCGGGCAATTTTAATCAAAGGCGCCAGCGACGGCACAACTTTCTCCTCTTCAATTTTCTTCAGCAGTTTGACATCCAGGTTCGTCCGCTCGGATAACTCGTCCAGTGAAACTTGTCTGGATGTGCGTATCTGTTTAATTTTTGATCCCAGGTTTTTTTCAACAGCCATGTCGGTTTACTTTAGGTGAATGACAAATTTAATTTTATTTCGAGAGACACCCAACCCGAGCAAAAGGCTTTTTTGAGGATATAAATCATAAAAAATGGCCCCAAAATGTTCTCCTACAAATAGTCCGGAAATAAAAAAGGCAGCCGAAGCTGCCTTTCTCATTATCAAATCGGTTCAAGTTATAACCATCTTAAATATTTGAAGTCCTGCCGGTGCGGAAGGTTCTTATTTTTCGGGTACATCCGCAATCCATAATTGTATGCACCAGGTTCCATCAACTGTAAGTTAAGCGAGTAGGAACACAGCGAACCTTCGCAACCATCAACCTTAAATTCCATCGACTTCAATAATTCCAGAGTTCCCTGTCCATTCGTTTCGGTAACCACCATTTCCAGTCCAATCTCGTCGGCAGAAAGGCCTTTCAGGTCGAGTACCACTTTGGCCGGATATTCTTCGCCAATGCGCAAAACATTGGTTATGCCATCAGTAATCCGGATATCTTTCACTTCAATTGCCCCCCACATTTGGGTAATTTTATCCTTCCAGGTAGTCAGCTCACGCGCCAAGGCAAAATCATTTTCAACCAGTTTGGCCATACGTTCAGCCTGTGGTTTATAAAAGCGCTCCTGGTAATCGCGGATCATTCGGGTAGTTGTAAAGTTCGGCGCCACCTGCGCGATGGTATTTTTCACAAACATTGTCCACTCTTCTGATACTCCGTGTTCATTGCGGGTATAATAAGCCGGGATAATCTCTTCCTCGAAAATATTATAAATCGTATCAGCGTCCAGTTCATCCTGAAAATCCTGTACCTCGTAGGTGCGTTCGAGTGGCAATGCCCATCCGGCATTTTCCTTATAACCTTCAACCCACCATCCGTCAAGTACCGAAAAATGGATAGTCCCGTTCATCACCCCTTTTTCACCACTGGTACCCGAAGCTTCCAACGGGCGGGTCGGCGTGTTCAGCCAGATATCCACCCCTTGCAACAACATCTTGGCCAGGTTCATATCGTAGTTCTGTACGAAAAGGATTTTACCAAGGAACTCAGGGCGTTTTGAAATTTCAACGATGAATTTAATCAGATCCTGCCCTGCTTTATCGGCGGGGTGTGCCTTCCCTGCAAAAATAAACTGTACCGGACGTTCCGGGTTGTTCACGATCTTCGACAAGCGGTCGAGGTTCCGGAACAAAAGGTGGGCCCGTTTATAGGTTGCAAACCTTCGTGCAAATCCAATTGTCAGTGCATTCGGGTTCAACTTGTTCAATACTTCCGATATCAGCTTTGGGTTCTCGTGCCGTTTGATCCAACTTTGGGTGAAGCGTTGCTTGATATAGTCAATCATCTTCAGCTTCAGTTGTTTCTTCAGGTTCCAGACTTCCTCATCAGGTACCTTATAGATTTTATCCCAAAGGTCAAAGTCAAGCTCGTTTTCAACAAAATCGGCCCCGAAATATTTCAGGTGAAGTTCCTTCCACTCTTTCGCTGTCCAGGTTGAATAGTGCACACCATTAGTCACATAGCCAATGTTCAGCTCCTCGGGAAGAAACCCCTCATACAAGTGACGTAAAATATCTTTTGAAACTTCGCCGTGCAACATACTTACCCCGTTAATTCCCTGGGAGAGGTTCGCGGCCAGATAACTCATATTAAAGTGGTCTTCATCCTGATGTGATTTCCCCAACATCAGGAACTCATCCCAGGTCAAATCAAATTTATTCGGGAATTTACTCATGTAATTAAAGAGCAAATCCTGATGAAATGAATCGTGCCCCGCGGGTACCGGTGTATGTGTTGTAAACAAAGTAGATGCCCGGACAACTTCCTTCGCTTCCGCGTAAGTAAGCTTTTTACCTTCAATGTATTCTGAAATACGTTCCAGTCCGATCATGGCGGCGTGTCCCTCGTTACAATGGTAAATATCAGAATTTTGATATCCCAATTTACGCAAGGCCCGAATACCTCCTAGCCCAAGAAGCATCTCTTGCTTTAACCGGTTTTCGTTGTCACCACCATACAAGTGGTGAGTAACAAAACGGTCTTCGTCCCGGTTTTCCTCAAAATCGGCATCCAGCAAATACAGACTAATCGAACCAACTTTAACTTCCCAAACACGGGCAACAATTGTTCTTCCGGGGTATCCAACTTCAACCTGTACCCAGTTCCCATCTTTATCAAATGCAGGTTGCACCGGTATCTTCGAGAATTGTTCGGCTTCATAATTGGCCATCTGGTCTCCCTGTATAGAGATTGACTGTTTAAAATATCCATAGCGGTAAAGCAAACCAACTGCAACCAGGTTCACCTTCGAGTCGCTTGCTTCTTTCAGGTAGTCACCGGCAAGAATACCAAGACCTCCTGAAAATATTTTAAGACTGTCATGAAGCCCATATTCCATACTAAAATAGGCAACCTGAGGTCCAGGCAAGGCAGAACGGTCATCCATGTATTTCTGCAAACGTGCATAAACCGAATCCATGGCGGCCATGAATGTCTTATCGTTCTCCAACTCAATAAACCGCTCATAACTTACCTCTTCCAGCAGGACAATCGGATTATGGGCACTTTCCTCCCATATCTCTTCATCGATGCACTGAAAAAGTTCACGGGCATCGTTATTCCAGGCCCACCAAAGGTTTCTGCTCAACTCTTTCAGAGGAGCTAATTTTTCGGGTATGTTTGACTCAACAAACAGTTTTTTCCAATTTGGCATTTCCACAACAGGTCGTTTTATTAATCTGACACCATCTCTATTCATCATCTAACCTCCTTCTAATTAAAATTTGACACGACTGTTTGCGCACACACAGAATTGTCAGAACCACAAGAAGCAAATGAAACAAAAATAGTAAATTCTGAAGTTTTTCAGAATATAAACAGCCCCAGATCATGGGTTAACTTAATCTTTACTTGTTGATTTAGTTACGGTAATCGGTCGTTTAGTCGTTAAAGTTTTTTTTGTTTTTGAATGTAAATTTTTAAGTTCGGTTTCGTATTTTTTTAATTTTTCTTCTTTCTCAGCCAATAGTTTACTTAAAGCAACTATCTCTTTCTCCATCTTTCCTTCTGGAACAAATCTACTCAGTCGAAGTTCAAAATCGCTCAATACATTCATGTAGTTTATGAAAGCTTCGTAAGGGCTTTCGTAAGGATTGAAATAGTTATGCACCACCCCATCAGAAAAGAATTTTGTGCTCATGTAATAAAAATGATCGCTCACCTGGAGAAAATCCCAATCCTTAATAAGCGATTCATCATTTACACCAGTCATTCGTTCTCGCAGGTCATAAAGTTTATTGAACGCTTCCTGCTGCATTTCATTTCCGACCCAGGCCGTTAAGTCCCTTTCCTCATCAGCCCACGAAATCGGGTGAGTTGCACTAATTACCGAAATGGGTTGAAGCTCATCAGCAACTTCGGATGGAGTTGCAAACTGAAAGTCTGAATATTTGAACACGGCATCAGGCAGGTCTTTCAGGAACTTAAATATCCCTGTTGACTCTCTTTGGTGTTCGCCAAATGTTTCATAATCGAGAAACAGGTTAATAACTTCGTCCTTGGGGTTATCGTTTAGCCAGTTGACAAATTTTGCTGGCGTAAGTGGATATTCGCTCCAGGCTTGATTGGAGAAACGAAATGAGATGTCGTCACTCAACCGAAAGTTCCGCATCAAGACTTTCAATCTTGGGTTGATTGGGTTACAATACACATAATTTGGCGACTTCCAACCCAGGATATGTTTTGCCCCTTCGGTAAGCACTGCTTTAAATCCCAGATCTGCAATCATGGCACCAATTTCATCGCTGTATATCATTTCGGTATTCCGGAATACTTTTGGCCGTTGTCCGAAATATTCTTCAATGAGTTTGTCATGCTTTTCAATTTGCTGAACAAAAAGCTCTCTGCTTTTAAGCGCTACCAACGAGTGTGAATAGGTTTCGGACAGGAACTCAACCTGACCTGTAGCAGCCAAAGCCTTGAACGAGTCCAGCACTTCCGGGGCATACAGTTCGAATTGCTCCAATGCTGTCCCGGTAATTGAGAAGCTCACTTTAAACCGGCCTTCATTTTTTTTGATTAGTTCGAGCAAAAGTTTATTTGCCGGCAAATAACAATGATCAGCCACTTTTCGCAAAATGGTCTCGTTTGTATAATCATCGTAGTAATAATGGTCGTTGCCAATATCAAAAAAACGATATCTGCGAAAACGGAAAGGTTGATGTACCTGGAAATTAAAACAAATGGCTTTCATATCGTTGGTTTTTTACTTGTTTAAAACATTAACGTAAACATCCCGCACATTTTTGGCTGAATTTTTCCATTGCAAACTATCAACTTCTTCTTTTCCATGCTTCATAAACATGTTCCACATGGCCGGATAGTTTAATAATCCGTAAATGGCATCAGCCATAGCGTGCGTATCCCAATAGTCAATTTTCACCGCAAATTTCAGGATTTCAGAAACTCCGGATTGGTGTGAAATAATTACCGGCACATTGGATTGCATTGCTTCGAGCGGCACAATCCCAAATGGTTCGGAAACAGAGGGCATTACAAAGACATCACTCATCCGGAACATATCAAAAACATCATCCCCTTTCAAAAACCCGGTAAAGTGAAACCGATTTGTTATTTTCAGTGCTGCAGCACGTTTTACCATGGCATTCATCATATCGCCGCTACCAGCCATGACAAAACGTACGTTATTCATTTTTTTCAATACCATATTGGCTGCCTCAATAAAATATTCAGGGCCTTTTTGCATGGTTATGCGGCCAAGGAAGGTGACAATTTTCTCATCGACACCTTTTTTCAGCCGGATCTTTTCTTCCTGGCTTACCGGCTCAACAGCATTGTACACCGTGGTAACCTTATCCGGATTGATCCCATACCGTTCAATCACAATTTTTCGGGTCAGATTGCTCACCGTTATAATATGGTCAGCAGCGTCCATCCCCCGTTTCTCAATCTCATAAACCTGGGGATTGACACTTCCCCCGCTCCGGTCGAAATCGGTTGCATGCACATGGATAACGAGAGGTTTCCCGGAAATCTCTTTTGCGGCAATCCCGGCAGGATAAGCCAGCCAGTCATGGGCATGGATCAGGTCAAACTCGTTGTCACGGGCAATTACTTCGGCAACCAACGAATACTTATAAATTTCATGGAGCAGATCGTTGCCGTATTTCCCTGTGAATTCAAGTCTTCCTTCTTCGTCGGTTTCGATGAAACGGGTCTTTTCTGAATACTTTTTGCTGCTCATCTTCCAGAATTCCTCCGGATCGACGTAAGGCACCATCCCCGATTCAACTTCGTAATAATCAATTTTTCTCTGCAGATCGGTAAAATGAACAGTCTTCCTTGAAATCGAAACATTATTGGCCCCGATCAGCTGCATGCTTGATTGATCTTCATCTCCATAAGCTTTTGGCACGACAAAAGTGACATCCACATCTTTAAAACCGGCCAACCCTTTTGTCAGTCCATAGCAGGCTGTCCCCAGCCCTCCGGAAATATGAGGAGGAAATTCCCAACCAAACATTAATACTTTCATATTCTGTGTCCTGTTAATTGTTCATTCTATTCTTCAAAACTGATCACCATTTTGTAGGCCCGGATCACAGCACCTACACTCCATGCCTGCGATATAGCGCCCTTTGCACTATGTGGTGGGTTTCCATTGTACATTTCGGCAATGGTCCCGATGCAATGTTCTGACATATCTTCCTCGAATCCTTCAATCGTCCTTTTTAGAAAAGGTAACCCGCTCCGTTTATGGATTTTCAGGTACCCCTCAACAAAAAACTGGATCAACCATGGCCAAACGGTTCCCTGGTGAAGTGCCTTTTCCCGATGGGCAACATTCCCATCGCATGCCCCTTCGTAAAATGGGCTTTCGGGAGTCAGCGACCTCAATCCCCGTGGCGTGAGCAGTTGCTTTTTCACAACTCCCAGTATCAGTTTTTGTTTTTCCCTGTCCAGTGGGGTATATTTCATTGCAGCTGCAATCACAACACTCGGGCGGACAGTGCAGTCTTTTTCACTGTCAGACACCCAATCGGCCAAACTTTCTTTTTGTTCACACCAGAATTCCTGAATAAATGAACTTGCAATAACAGCCGGCCATTTCGCCCATTCTTTAATAAACCCCTTGTCTCCACCGGCATGGGCCAATTCGAGTGCAAAACAAATGGCATTATACCACAAAGCATTTACCTCAACGCAAAAGCCTTTCCGTTTTACCACAGGTTGCCCGTCAACATATGAGTCCATCCAGGTCAGGGCAATTGTATCATTTTCGCCGGAAACCAAGCCATTCTCATGCATTTTTATCTGATAGTCGGTCCCGACCTTGTAAGCTGACAGTATTTGCTTCATTGCAGGCCCGTACTTTTTCCAAATGTATTTGCTTTCTTTTACTTCTGCTGCCAGTTGCTGAATGGCCCAAAAGAACCAAAGCGGCGCATCAATCGAGTCGAAGCCGGAATCGCCGGTTCCGCTATGTTTCGGGAACAATCCGTTTTTCAACCGGGCAAGCTGGGTGTCAACCACTGCTTCAAAAGTTTCCCGATCGTCCAGGGAGAGTGTTAACCCGGGAAGGGCAATAAAAGTCTGACGGGTATTCCCGTTATACCATGGGAACCCGGAGATAATATCTGTTTCGTTTCCCTTCCGCAAAATGAATTGTTGCGCCGAATTGGACAGGCAGTTCATAAATGAATCCCGAGGGATGCGCTTCCCTATTTCTTTGGTGAACTTTGCTTTTAAAGAAGCCGGCTTCACCTCAGATGTAGAGGCAGAAAAAACAATGCTTTCACCTTTTTTTATAGGCACCTCAAAATACCCGGGAACAAAAAGGTCTTCAGTTGACTCATAACCTCTTTCTTTTTCTTTCAGGTATTCTATATCGTTGTACCAGGTCGGTACAGGAACAAATTCAACTTCTTTTGAGAACTGCATGTGCAAATAAGGATATCCTTCATACAGTTTCATTTTTATGCCACTATCAACAGGAATATATTTTGTATTGGCATACATATTGGCCTTGCTTAGCGAATGAACATTTCGAAATGCAAGAAACGGTCTAAACCTTAAAACTGTTGGCGAATGAGCATCAACCAACGTATAACGGACCAATGACTGTTGCTCGTTTTCAACCAAGAGCCGTTCCTTGGTCAAAATGACTCCTCCCACCCGCCAGGTTGTTTTGGGAACGGTCTCAGCATCATAGTCCTGGATGTATTTATGCCCTTTGGGCTCATAATGATCTCCCCCATACCGGTGAATGCCTAAATTGAACTCTGCCCCATATTGAATAACCGTTTCATCCAATGAAGAAAGCAGAACATGCTTACCTCCATCCAGTTCCGGGACCGGGCAAATTAGCAAACCGTGGTACTTGCGGGTATTACACCCGGCAATAGTGGTACTGATATAGGAACCAGCCCTGTTCGACCTAAGAATTTCGCGTGCAAGTGAATATTCAAGGTTGACTAAACTGCTTTTGTCAAATTTTAAGTAACTCATAAATTTCAGACTTTAGCCTAAAACGAACTTAAGGTCGCGGACCCGTTTATTTATTTTCTTTATCCTGTCTCTCAGAAACATCCTGAAGACCAAAATGCGACTACAATTATTTCACTATACTTAAAAAGGGAAGAACACAGAATTACTGGAAAAGGTTTGTGCTAACAAAAATAATGAAACTATTTTTATTCAGTGTCTCCTTTTCTCCTGGCTTCCACGCAATTCACACTCGAAGTGTGTTTTTTCAACTGTCAAGTTAAGATAAGGGAAATTAATTGTTAATTCCTCGATTTTTCTAAGGTTATATAACAGAAACTTCTCATAGCTTTCTGAGCCAGAATTGAATGGTCTATGCTCTGAAGCCTTTATAATTTTCACAACATCTTTTGACAGTTTCAAACTTTCTTCCGAAATCATTACCTTACTGAACTTTTCCCATATGTGATCAACTGCCACACTACTTAAATGCAGTAAATCAGGTGCATAAAAACGATAATCCCTCAACTCATCCATGACAATTTCATAAGAGGGGAAATACGCGCAACGTTCATTCCCAAATCCGGAAACCAACCGGTCAACAGCCAAAAGCAGTGTCGACTTGCTGAGTTGATTTCCGACTGCACCATCTTTCCAGTGACGAATCGGACTCACCGTAAACAGTATTCTTAAATCACTGTTAAATCTCCAAACATCTGTCAATAAATCCTTAAATTTGGTGACAATTTCACTCAAATCCAACCTAAATCGTTTAAAAGTGCCAGATGTGAACTTATGACAATTGGAAACGACCTCGCCAGATTGTTTTAACTCGTAGGCACATGAAGTTCCAAGCGTGATGATCAGGTAATTTGCTTCTTTCAAAAAAGTCCGTGACCGTTCAAGCCGGCTATTAATATTTTGTAATGTTTGTTCGGCCGCGGTTGATGAAAACCTGCTATGATGATCAAAACTTCCCCAAATACCATCATGTTCAAACAAATCCTTCTCATTATATATTTTGTCGGAAAGCAGGATACGGATACTTTTGGCCACGGAAACCGGATTATAGATGATCCCGAACGGGTTGACATCAGCCTGAAATTTCAGCCGCTGCAACCGCTCTCCAATGTTTTCGGCAAAACACGAGCCCATTAGCATCACTTTATCGTCATAACCAATCCGCCAACCGACGTCTTCAATTTCTACTTCCGTAAAGTATTGATTCATTATCGTACACGTTTAAATGCTTCTTTCTTCAATACCATTGCCGTCCGTGCAGGCAAATACAGATTCAAATAATGCTGATGGCTCATATGTGCCGCTGGACGGGTGTAATACACTTGTTGATGATCAATACGGTTTTGCCCGCCGAAACGGTCTTCATCCGTATCGAACAAAACTTTATACTTTGCTGCTTCCATTGGGATTCCGTAGCCGGTATACGAATTTACCGGGTGAAAATTGAACACTACTAAAAAATCCCCTCTATGGTATGCCAGCACCTGATCCTGCTTATTATCAAAATAGCGATACACTTCCGGAATTTCAAGCAGATGCTCATCCCGGATCCACCGCATCATTTCCCGGTCAAAGTCCGACAGCCAATGAAAGCGCAACTCGGGGTCATCAGCTATGCTCCAGATACGGCGTGCATGTTTGTATGACCAGTTATTCCCCAGCCGCGGGAAATCAATCCATTCCGGATGACCAAATTCATTTCCCATGAAATTCAGGTAGGCGCCACCGGCCGTGCTTACTGTTGCCAACCTGATCATTTTATGAAGTGCAATTCCCCGGTCAACCGCCATATTCGGTTGATCTTTCCGCATACTGAAATACATCTCTTTATCAATCAAACGGAAAATGATTGTTTTGTCGCCAACCAATGCCTGGTCGTGCGATTCGGCATAACTAACGACCTTTTCATCCATCCGTTTCGAGGTCAGCTCGTAGTAGATTTGCCCAACATCCCAATTTTCATCCGCAACCTCCTTGATCAACTTTATCCAGAAGTCAGGTACTCCCATGGCCATGCGGTAGTCAAATCCCAGACCTCCTTCTTCAATTGAAGTTGCCAACCCGGGCATTCCGCTCATTTCCTCGGCTATCGAAAGGGCATTGGGATTGATCTCGTGGATCAACCTATTGGCCAGGTAAAAATAGCTGATTGCTTCCCCGTCAACATTAGGGGTAAAATAATCATCATAGCTGGTAAAAGCTTTCCCCAATCCATGATCGAAATACAGCATGCTGGTGACCCCGTCGAACCTGAACCCGTCAAATTTGAACTCCTCCAACCAGTAGCGAATGTTGGACAAAAGGAAGTGCAGCACTTCATTCTTGCCATAATTAAAACAATAGGAATCCCAGGCCGGATGTTCTCCACGGCCACCTTCATGAAAAAACTGATAACGGGTACCATCATAATTACCCAACCCTTCTGTTTCATTTTTTACGGCATGCGAATGAACCAGGTCGATAATAACGGCCAATCCCATCCCGTGAGCGGCATCAATCAGGGCTTTTAGCTCATCGGGTGTCCCGAACCGGGAAGATGGCGCAAAAAAGCTAGAGACATGATAGCCAAAGCTTCCGTAATAGGGATGTTCCGGAATTGCCATGATCTGTACGGTATTGTACCCGGCATTCTTAATCCGGGGCAAGATATGCTCACGAAACTCATTATACGTATGTACCCGTTCTTCTTCACCGGCCATACCAATATGACTTTCATAAATCAGCGGAGCTTCATTTCCCCGGTCAAAGGTTGGGTGTTTCCACTGAAAGCTTTCCTCCGGATGCCAAACCTGGGCATTAAAAATCTTCGTTTCATCATCCTGCACCACCCGGGTTACCCAGGCTGGGATACGTTTTCCGCTTCCACCCGGCCAATGCATCGAAAAGGCATACAGGTCGCCATGCTTTAGCTGGTTCTCGTTCATATTAAGCTCCCAGGTACCATTACCCAACGACTGAAGCTTATAGGACTCCTGTTCCTGCCAGTTATTGAAATCACCGATCAAAAAGACAGCGCTGGCGTTTGGCGCCCAATCCCGGAGTACCCACCCAGACCCGGTTTTATGCAAACCAAACCAAAGATGACCACTCGCGAACTCTGCCAGGGTACTGTCGTTTATCAATTCCTGTTCTTTCTTGCAGGCCGCTTCGTATCGTGAAATAACCATCGGGGCAAATGGTTCTAGCCATGCATCGTTCTTAATGAGTTTTGGTAATTCCATACGATTTGCGTTTCCCTAAAGATATATAAATGCACGTAGCTTTCTCATTCAATACTGTTCAATTGCAAAAGATTTTACATCGCCTTCACAATTCCGAAAAGTTTACGGACATACTAAACAACAGATGGGATAATTTTTCATCCCCGGAATTTCAATTTATCTTTTATCATCGTAACCTCAAATCGCTAAAAATGAAAAAATTATTCCGGGCACTGGCATATTTCCTGGCCATCATTCTTGGCCTTATCCTGTTTTCAGTCCTTATTTTCAATGGCTATTACGCGATTCTAAACAGCAAGTCAAAAAAACAACTTCAGGAAACCAAAATACTAAGCCAAAACGGTTTCGAGTTTCGCGACCTGAATAAGAACGGGAAACTTGACATTTATGAAGACAATCGTCAACCGGTTGAAGACCGGGTAAACGACCTGCTTTCTCAAATGACGATTGCCGAAAAAGCCGGACTGATGTGGCATCCGCCTATCGAAATCGGCGACGGAGGGACAATACAACGCAAGCCCGGTTTAATGAGCCCAACGTCCACATACGATGCGCTGATAAACAAGAAAATCAACCATTATAATTTGTTCGCCGTCCCGGGGACGACACAATTGGCCGAATGGTCGAACCGAATACAGAAGCTGGCCGAATCGACCCGCTTGGGCATCCCTGTCTCCATCAGTACCGATCCAAGGCATGGCATTTCCAACTTTATTGTCACCGATCTACTTGGCGGTGACTGGTCGAAATGGCCGGAACCAATCGGGCTGGCTGCAACCGGTGACTCAGCGCTGGTTGCCGAGTTTGGCCGGATTGCCAGCCAGGAGTACCGGGCAGTTGGTATCCGAACCGCGTTACATCCTATGGCCGACCTGGCCACCGAGCCACGCTGGGCACGGATTAACGGCACATTTGGTGAAGATGCCGGGTTATCGGCAAAAATGACAGCAGCCTACATTTATGGTTTTCAGGGTGAAGAATTGGGGCCGCAAAGTGTTGCCTGCATGACCAAGCACTGGCCAGGCGGCGGTCCACAGGAAAACGGCGAAGATGCCCATTTCCATTATGGCAAAAACCAGGTCTACCCCGGCAATAACTTCGAATATCACCTTATTCCTTTTAAAGCAGCGTTGAAAGCCAACACAGCCATGATCATGCCTTACTACGGTGTTCCGCTCAACCAGACTAGCGAGAATGTCGGCATGAGTTTCAACAAAGAAATTATTACCGACCAGCTCCGTAAAGAATACGGTTACGATGGAATTGTTTGCACTGACTGGGGCATTATTGAAGGATTTTCATTCCTGGGCTACGAAATTGTTGAAGCCAAAGACTGGGGCGTTGAAGACCTGACCATTCCACAACGGATTAAGAAAGCAATTGATGCCGGAGTCGACCAATTCGGCGGAAACATGAACACCGACCAACTGTTAAGGCTGATCAAAAAAGGTGAAATCAGCGAGGAACGAATCAACGAATCGGCCAAAAGATTGCTCCGCGTAAAATTCGCCCTTGGCTTGTTTGACAATCCTTTTGTTGACCCGGAAGAAGCAACAAAAATCGTCAATAATAAAGAAGCTGAAGAAAAAGGGAAACTGGCACAGCGCAAATCGATTGTTCTATTAAAGAATGAGATGCAGGCAGACAGCAGCCACATCCTTCCACTTAAAAAAAACATAAAGGTATATCTCGAAAACATCAGGCCGGATGTTGCTTCAAAATATGCAACCGTGGTGGACAGCCTGGCAGATGCAGATTTTGCCATTCTCCGGGTGCAAACACCATTTGAGCCCCGCACCGGCGACTTTATTGAAAGCTTTTTTCACCAGGGAGACCTCGATTTTAAAGAACCTGAACTTAGCCGGATCCTGAAAATCATGAATGCAAAGCCAACAATTGTTTGTGTTTACATGGACCGCCCGGCAGTGATCCCGGAGATTGCAGCACAAAGCAAAGCTCTATTGGCCGATTTTGGCGCTTTCGATGATGCAGTCCTGGATATCATTTTTGGCAATTTCAACCCATGCGCCAAGCTACCGTTCGAAATCCCTTCATCAATGGAGGCGGTGAAAAATCAAAAAGAAGATGTCCCGTACGACTCTGATTCGCCATTGTACCCGTTTGGATTTGGATTAAGCTATGAAGAAGTTTCTTACTAACCCCCTGATGTGCACAACGCACACAACGAGCCACCAGGTTTTGACAACCTTTCTTTCACACTTGTTGAAACAGGCTATTGAGTTTGAAACGTTCAGATGAATAAACTGGTTTACATCCCGGGTTACATGCAAGCTTAAAAACGAGACTAAAAAAGAAAATCAGCCAGTTCTCCAAAATCGTAACTGACTGATTTTATGAGCAAGAAACGGGGGTCCCCGTCTGACCGCGAAGCCGGGCAGGGAACCCGCGACCCTCAGCTTAGGATCCGGCAGCTGCCGGACTACCACTGTGCTACTCTCGCATAAGCAACACAAGAATCAATCTCACGGCACAAAATGAATTTGATGATTACCAAGGGGCGATAGGTTGTATCTCTTTTTTAAATGATTGATCATGGAACGAACAGACACAAAAAAAGAGCTGGACTTCTGTCCAACTCCGTTGCTGACCGTGAGCGAGAAACGGGGGTCGAACCCGCGACCCTCAGCTTGGGAAGCTGATGCTCTACCACTGAGCTACTCTCGCAAAATGTTTACGGGCTCAAATTTAACACATTTTCAAATCCGTTGGAAACATCTAATCTATTTTTTGCCCGGGATAAAAGCCAATTTTAATACGCTGAATAAAATTCTCAATGCGCTTTACCCGTGTTTCCGGCCGCTTGGCTTCGTTAATGTACTGGATAATTGCACTTTTATTGGAAAACGATAGCTTTTCAAACTTCTCATTCAATTCCGGATCATCATCCAGCAACCACTGAAAATCATCGGGGACCTCCAACACCCTCGGCGATAAATCCTGCTCCACGATCACCTCCACCTCATCGCCTTCACTTTTCCCGATTGCTTCGCGAATTTCTTTCCTGACGTGGATGGCATGTTCTCCTCCACCCAAGGGAATCAGGCTTCCGGTTTTCTCGACCCCGTCGAACCAACACCGGATACGCACCGGGCCACCCGTGCCAAATTCTTTCCGCACATCAAAAGGGAAACCTGCATAGATGCCCCGCATTCCGAGATTGAGCGGAAACAGGGTGGTTCGATATTCAAAACGTTTGGTGTTCATGGTATCTGGTTTTGGCATTACTCATCAGGGGACCTGGAGTCACCTACAGGGAGAGTTGCATCTATAAATTTCAGGTTACGCACCAGCCCGCTGTATTTGGTACGTTTAACAGCCGATTTACGGAAAAGCTCTGCAAAGAGGCTTTCATCCATCGTCATCCAATTTTCACGGTTCATCGCCATAAGCTTCGGATGTGGATTAAACTCCGGTTCGTGGTGTGGTTCTGCTTTCAGGTTCCAGGGGCAAACATCCTGGCAAATATCGCAGCCAAACACCCGGTTTTTGAATTTGCCCTGCAAGTTCTCATCAATCTCCCCTTTCTGCTCAATGGTTTGGTACGAAATGCACCGGCGGGCATCAACCACATATGGCGCCACAATTGCCTGCGTAGGGCACGCATCGACACAGCGGGTGCAGTTACCACAATGATTGCTGACCGTTCGTGTATCCGGCTCCAGCTCCAAATCGATAACCAGTTCGCCAATAAAAAAGAAACTGCCATGCTCAACCGAGATCAGGTTGGTGTTTTTGCCAATCCAGCCCAAACCTGACTTTGCAGCCCAAGCCTTGTCGAGTACCGGAGCTGAATCGACAAACGGCCTTCCGCTGCAAGGGGCAATTTCCGACTGGATAAATTCGAGCAACCGGTTCAGCTTATCTTTCAACACAAAATGGTAATCGGTACCATAAGCATATTTCGAAAGTACCGGCGCATCAGGGTCTTTCTGTTTTTCAGAAGGATAATAATTCAGCAACACCGAAATAACCGACCTGGCACCTTCGAACAACAAGCGGGGATCGAGCCGCTTCTCCATGTTCCGTGCCATGTATCCCATCTCCCCGTGCATCCCCGCTGACAGCCACTTTTCAAGCCGGCTTTTTTCTTCCTCCAAATAATTGGCACGGGAAATACCACAGGCCAGAAACCCGATTTCGAGAGCCTTGGATTTTATCTTATTTGAAATTTCACTTTCCCCCATGCATCACTTTTCTATCATTCGTAAATTTACTCGATGAATCTACAAATACAATGTGAGATTTTATTTTTGAAAATTTCATTTTTTTTTCGATCGTTGCAACCTGTTTATTTTTTTCTTGTCAGTAGATGTATAAATATACCAGCTAACTCATATATACATGAAAACAATTTTACCAACACTAGCATTTCTATTTGCCATTCTTTTTGCTAATCCAATCTCGGCACAAAGCTATGGCAGTAATAACAAAGTCCCCTTCTCAATCTGCTTGGTTCCTCCAATTAGCACTAATGGCATGAATGCAGGTAATTGCATCAATCAATTCTCAATTAATATCTTCGGAGGTTATTCAGCCGGATTAGCCGGAGTTGAATTTGCAGGTTTTTCGAATACAGAGAGGGATTTTGTCAAAGGCGCACAATTTGCTGGTTTCGTAAATCTCGTAAATGGAGAATTCACAGGGTTCCAGTTTTCCGGTTTTGGAAACTTTAACAGAGGAATTTCAAGAGGTTTTCAGTTCTCAGGCTTCTCAAATTTCAATTACAATGAAGCAAACGGTGTATTAGCTGCTGGATTTGCAAATTTCACAAACGGAACATCGCTTGCTATTCAAATGGCCGGTTTTGCCAATTTCTGTGAAGATGTTCAGGGGATGCAATTTGCCGGATTCTCAAATATTGTAAAAGGGAATGGCAAGGTTACTCAAATGGCGGGCTTTGCCAATGTGACACTTGGCGAGGTAAATGGGGTTCAGGTTGCTGGTTTCATAAATTATTCAAAACAAAAAATGCAGAAATGTCAAATCGCTGGTTTTGTAAATATCTCGGGAGGTGATTTAGATGGAGCCCAAATCTCCGGTTTCTTGAACGTTGCAAAAAATGTAACCGGCGTTCAGATTGGACTTATCAATATTGCCGACACAATAAAGAGTGGAATCCCAATTGGTTTTTTAAGCATCGTAAAAGATGGATTTAGGGAATTTGAAATTTCGACAGGTGAAACGTTCAACGCAAATGCAGCATTCAAAATTGGAGTTGATCGTTTTTACAATATTTTTGCCATAGGCACAAATTTCTTATCTGATTTTGACTGGGGTTTTGGGTACGGAATTGGTACCCATCTGGCAACAAAAGAACACTTCAAAAGTCAACTGGAAATCTTGAGTTATCAGATTAATGAGAAAGGGAAATGGACAAACAACTACAATAATTTATATCAAGCAAAAATAATCTTCACCAAAATAGTCAATGAACATTTCTGTGTATTTGCAGGGCCAACACTAAACCTGATGGTTAGTGATAATTACAAAGACAATGGACAAAGGTTTTCAAGTAACTTTGATCCATATAAAATCTGGTCACACACGGGAAGTCACTCTACTTCGAAGGGATGGATCGGTTTTACAACCGGAATTAAAATTAATTAAAAGAAACCCAATTCCAACCGGGCCTCTTCGCTCATCATCGACTTGTCCCAAGGCGGGTCAAATGTCAGTTCCACGTTGGCGTCATCCACTCCCTCAACTGCAAGGGCAGCCTGTCGGGTATCTTCAACCAGCATATCGGCAACGGGGCATCCCGGAGCAGTCAGGGTCATGATAATATTGGCCTTGTTGTCTCCATCAACATCCACATTATACACCAGCCCCAAGTCGTATATATTGACCGGAATCTCCGGGTCATAAACATCTTTCAGTCTTTCAATTATCTGATCTATTCTGCTATCCATGACAATCACCTCCTATTCTGAAATCCTGTTATAAGCAACAGCGTAGAGTTTAATTTGTTTGATCATCGCCACCAACCCGTTCGAGCGGGTTGGGGAAAGGTGTTGTTTCAGACCGATATCATCAACAAAATGCAAATCGCTTTCCATGATTTCAGCAGGCGTACGTCCCGAAACGACCCGTAACAACAGGGCGACCAAACCTTTAACAATTACCGCATCACTCTCGCCTTCAAAATAAATCTTCCCGTCTTTAAATTCAGGCACCAACCAAACCCGCGACTGGCATCCTTTTATCAAATGCTGGTCGTTCTTCACTTTCGGGTCAAGCTCTTTCAGGTCGTTACCCAGCTCGATCAGGTAACTGTATTTATCCATCCAGTCTTCGTACACCGAAAACTCTTCGTTTATATCTGCCTGTATCTCTTCAATAGTCATGCTCACCGTATTTTAAGGACACAAATGTCGTAATTTTTTTTCAGGAATGATCAATGAATGACATTGTCAATCACATACAAAAAGATTTTTAACATTAAAATTATCAACCCAAGCAAGTATCTTTTAAAAATACTGACCAGTAAAGATTTGTTCACAAACACCCAAAGCTTACGTTTCAAGGTAATTAGAAATACCGTGCTCATGGTATTTAGTAACATAATCCACCCTTTTACTTTTGTTTCAAGTATTCAATTAATAATTACCCAAAACTATTTCACAATGAAAAGTATTTTCAAAAATCTATTCACATTACTATTGTTCTTCACGCTGGTAGTTGCGGAAATTTCCTGCAAAAAAGACAGTGACACCAACTCCCAAAGCGATGGGACAATTACGCTAAACATTGACGGAACAGCATGGGAGGCCAGTCTGGCTGTTCAAGCCTCTTACAGCAATAATTTGCTTGTGATTGGGGGATCGGATGGGGACAGCCACCAGGTTATGCTGACCATCATGAACCCTGCAACAGGCGAAACATACGATTTTGGAGGGCTGGGCAACACGAACTACATTGGACAATGGACAGCAGGGACAGAGCAAACAGAAACTTACTCTTCGTTCGCTTTTCAATCAAAATCAGGAGAGGTCAGTATCTCAAAGCTAACTGATTCAACGGTGGAAGGAACATTCTTCTTTCAGTCAAAAAATATCAATGGAGATATTGTCACGATAAGCGATGGACAATTTTCTGTCAGTTTTTAAGCCCGGAGACTTCCGGCATTGATTCCAATTTGAACAACATACGGATAATCAAACAGATAGTGACTGCACTGAATGGATACTATAAATAAGCAATGCCATATCAAATGGAAACGACTTATTGAAAATCCCGTTTACCCGTGGCTAAACTAATATTTTGTTGTTGCTTTAAAAGGGCCTTTACCGGCCCTTTTCTCATTTTGGCCCCGAGTATTATCACACTACCATTAAAGAACATAAAAAAACAGGTAGTATTTTGAACCACAACCTATTATCATATGTTTCATTAAAAAATCTGTTACAACCAGTTATTTCCAAACCCTATCACTATGAAGAAAACCACTTCATTAATCATCCTTATAGTCGTGTGTTTTGCGCAAACAGTTTTTTCCCAGGACTCGCTTCGGGTTGCTGACGAAATCAAACGTGCAAAAGCAACCATGTTTTCCAACCCGGACAGTTGCCTCATTTACGCGAACAATATCATTGAATGGGCAAAAGTCAATAACAATAACTACCAGCTTGCCCAAGGGCTAAAAATGAAGGGGGTTTATTTTCACATGCGATCGGGGCACGACTCCGCAATCTATTTTTACCAGCAAGCCATCAATATTGATCGACAAAACAACCGGCTAGAAGAAGTAAATCTGAACACCATTAATATTGGGGACGTGTACACCCGTATGGGAAATTTTGATCTGGCCTTAAAATACTCGATCTCTGCACACCATTATTTTGACAGTATTTCCGATAAAGAACATGAAATACTGGCTTTGCGCAATATTGCCCAAATCTATTCTTTAACTGGCGAAAAAGAGAAAGCTTTGACTTACTTTAAAGAAGTCTATGAAACAGTTTCGACCACAACCGACACCGTACACCTGGCACATGCAACCAGTAACCTGGGGACTGTTTATATCAGTCTTGGAAATTTCAAACAAGGCAAGAAATATACTTTAGAAGCCATAAAACTATTTAAACACATCCCCGATTATGTCGGGATGGGAGCTTCGTATCAGATGTTGGGGAATATTTTTAAAAATCGGGACGAACTGGATTCGGCAGGCAACCAATTTATGAAAGCATTACAATGTTACGAAATCAGCAAATACCCTCTGGGCCTGTGTCAAACCTATTACAACCTGGGGGGACTTCATGATGTTCTTGAACAACCGCACAAGGCCATTGATTATTATGAACGGTCGATCGACTACGGAAAACAGGTCGGCGATATTGACCTTGCCCAGCTTGCATCAAAAGATTTAGCAAGTGATTATGCCAAAATGGGCAATTACGAAAAGGCATACAAAACCCATGTTCAATATCACGATCTCTCTCAACAAGTAATGGACCGGGAAAAACAAACAACCATTGCCCAACTGGAAACAAAATTTGAAACCGCAAAAAAAGACAAGGAAATCGAAATACAAAAGACCAAAATAGCAGAACAAGAATACAAAATCCTGCGCAACAAACAGTTTATATACGCTTTGTTGTCATTCCTTGCAATTGGCATTTTATCATTTTTGTACTGGCGGTCACGGGTCAAGATCAAAACACTTCAACTTCAGGAGAAACACGGGCAAGAAATTCAGCAACAGCGCATGATGGCCATCATCGAATCACAGGAACAGGAACGAAGACGTTTCACAGCCGATCTACATGACAGTTTTGGGCAGTTGATCTCCATATTGAAAATGAACATCTCTGAGTTGGCTGATTTTGCATCAAAAAATTCGTTTTTAAAAATGGAAAAGTTCCATGAATGCAAGCACATTATCAACGAAATGTACATGGAACTGCGCAACGTGGTTTTTGACTTGCTCCCCCAAGTATTGGTTTCAGGAGGAATAGAACCCGCCCTTCATGAGCTTTCGGAACGGATAAACCGCAGTGAAAAAGTGTTTACCGAGGTGATGTGTTACGATCTGGACGGGATCAGCAAAGATGTGGAAGTTGCGTTGTACCGCATCTGCCAGGAGTGGATAAACAACATCATGAAATACTCCGACGCAACTTCCATTTCCATTCAGGTAACAACCGACGACAATGAACTAACCCTGACCATTGAAGATAACGGGCTTGGGTTCGACAAAGAACGGCTGATCAACAGCAAAGGAAACGGCTGGAAAAACATAAACAGCCGGGCTGATATCTTCTGTGGAGAACTGGAACTGGAAACAGACCCAAGCATACGGGGCAACCTGCTTATACTCAACATTCCAAAAAAAGAGGTGCAAATGAAGGAGAAAAAAATACCCGCCTGACGGTATTGATTTCAGTTTATACCTCAACGAAATTTAGCACCATGTTGAGGCTGATATTTCATAAAACTAAAACAACAGCAAAAATGAAAGTATTGCTTATTGATGACCATCCTATTTTACTGAATGGACTCATTTCAATCCTGGAATCTTCAGGTGTGGTCAACATTACAGGCACAGGGGGCTCAGTAAAAGAAGCATTAAATTTATTGGAGAAAGAGTTGCCCGATATTTTGATTTGTGACTATAACCTACCTGACGAAACCGGTTTATCACTGATACAAAAGGCCAAAAGGTTATACCCAATGCTAAAAATTGTTTTGCTTAGTATGCACAACGAACCCTACCTGGTAAAAGAAGTATTAAAAGAAGGCATTCAAGGATATGTTCTAAAAAAAGACACGCAAGAAGAGTTATTGGCTGCACTTGAAGTCGTTCATGCCGGCCGCATGTACTTTTCGAACGAGATCAATGCCATTTTAATGAACGCATTGAAAGAACCTGACGAAAACAAACTGCTCACATCCCGCGAACTGGAGATACTGAAACTGATCGCCCAGGAGTGTACAAACAAGCAGATCTCGGAACAACTGTTTATTTCGGAACGAACCGTAGAAACCCATCGCAAAAACATCTTCCGCAAAACAAAAACCAACTCGCTGGTCGGCCTCATCAAATTTGCATACGCCAATAATTTAATTTAAGTGCCTGTTTAAACATTCCAGAACCAACAAACACCATCCGTACTGACAGGTATGTCAGTTTACCGTTCACACTGGATTACATTTCTTTTCATCATGCACTAGCTTTGACATGTACCATTAAGTGTGTCTTTGATGAAATCAGTTCGAATCTTTTTTACAATTGTCCTGGTCATTCCATTACTGTTGATTACATATGGACAGGAAAAGAAAAAAATCAACATTAAAAAGCCCAATTTACATCTGGGAGAAAAGATAGGCAACCTGACTGCCAAGCTGATGACCTCCAAAACTGCCGACCTATCAAAAGCCAATGTCACTATCGGTATAATCTCTGGCGCATACGATCCGCAGACAAAAACGACAGAATCAAAACGTTATCCGGCAGGAACCTCGGAGGGCGACTACCTGGTTTACGTTTCCCTCATCAAAGATTATGGCGTTGGCATGTATGAAGTTGACGGAAAAGTGCTTTGCAACGGTCAACCAATGGAGTACCTGGAGAATGGGGCCTATGGCTATTTATTTGATTTTCCACCCACTGGGGAACAACACATCGAGATAAAAACCACAACCGGGGATTATGCATCATTCCTTATTGCCCCCATTCCTGAAATTGACATTATCAGTGTAAATGGCGACAAAGTACTTCCGGTAATTGATTTACAGAGCGATCTGACAATCGAATATACCAATCCCCCGGGATCAGAGAACACAATTGTAAATATCGGGTTACTGAGCGATGTTGCCGGGGTACGGGCAGTCAATTATTTTTCCGACTCCCCCGGCAACGATTCTCGGGCAGTCCTCTCCAAAGATGATTTCCTTGACCGTGAAATTGAAGGAAGCCTTGGCGCAGGGAAGTTCAACAATGGATTAAACTACCTGGTACTTCAAAGAGAACTAACTATCCTAAAAAAGGACATGGACTCAAATCAAAAACCCGGCAACATCTCATCTCCAGTCATAAAAGGATATGCCTACGCCAGTAAACCGGTCATTATAATAGGGAAGGAAGAAAAAAGTGTCCTGACAGATATCCGCCTGACAGGAAAGTACAACAGCAAGCTTGGCTACGACCTGTACACTCCCGATTCTCAACATGGGAAAGCCCTCTCGCCTAATTTGAGGCCAGCAATTATCTCACTGAACCTTAACGGCAAGATTTATGAGAAAAAAACAGAAGAAGGTCTTATTGCCGGGACATCCGGCTTTAGTCGATACACCAAAATATGGTCGAAAAGTACAACAATCTCCCTGCCAGCCATATCTGATGAATCTGTATCTAATTTGCTAAAAACCTTTAATGACCAACTAACCACAGCTTTTGCCGATGAACTAAACATTCAGTTGACTCCGATTGAGAATACCATCTCAAATCCTGACTATGTAAAAGCTTTTATTGCCGAAACCCAACTTACTGAAAACAGGGTAACATGCAATTACCCCGGGCTCTGCTATATTAACCCGGGAAACCTGGGGTTCATTCATCCAACCAAAGATCTGATCGATTTTATCAAGTCATCGGGAAACAATTGTTTGATGGCATTCGAGATCAATTTTGTACTGGGAAACAACAAATTAAACGAACCGGCCATATTCCCTTCACTGAAATTTTCGGTTGTTAGTATCGACGAAAAAAACAGCGACAGGTTAACGCCTGTTGCCGAGGGGGTCATTCAATACACAGGAGGGATTCCTGTCCATAAGGATCAGTTAAACAATGACACCCGCTTTCTCTCGGATGTTCTTGACACAAAAAACCTGGTTGACTGCCTTCGGGAAATCCTTTCCCAACTTGTAAAAACCGAAAAAGCCATCGACTACGGGAAAATTTAATTTTATCCGTGCCAGTGGGTATTTAAAATTACCCGGCCGTGCCTATTTAATCGTGTATATCACTCCCCTACATTTGAGAAACAGATTACCCGAATTTATTGAAACAGGAATACTTAACATCTAAAAAACAGTCATATGAAAAAGCTATTCATCTTCTTCTCGCTTTGTGGATTATTTATGGTTTCACAGGCACAAAACGTAGGTCCGGTCGAATATAAGGATTTTGGTTACGGACAAAAAAAGTTCAGCAAAGCCCCAAAAAAAATTTACATCGCCCAGTTCCGGGTCATCTATCAATTGATGGCTGATTGGACAGAAACAGCAAACGGAGGTTATCAAATTGGCGGCGGTGTCAGAGGTAAGGCAACGGCCAGGCTGGCAATCGGCTTAAAAGGCATTGATGAAAATGACATCCAGGGAATTACCGATGACCTTTATACCGAATATATTGAAAAATTAAAAAGCGAAGGTTATGAGATTATCCCGCCTGACGAAGCAGCAAAAACAAATGCCTACTCCGATTTTGAGCGCAAAACAGGCGGAAGTTTGAGCCTGGCTCAATACCCCGGATTTATCATGTCGATCCCTACCGGTTACGATTACTTTGTGAAAAGAACGACCAAAAAAGGTATTGAAAAAAAGACCTTCCTTGATGACTCACCAAAACTTTCTGTAGAACTGGACAATGCCGTGGTGGCCAAAATTAACCTGATTGTAAAATTTGTTAGCGATGGTGAATCGCAGGCCAGCAAATCACTGGGAAAACTGGCCGGTGGCGTGGCCAAACTGGTTATGGAAACCGAACTCCGTCTGGCAAACGACCCGGTAGCGGGAGCAGGGGCATTTACCACTGACTTTGCACAGACACAAGTAACTTATGTATATGCAACTCGCAAAATGGCACCCGACGCCCAATGTACATTCCAGTTAAAAAAGATGCTCCCCGTTGACGGTGTAGTTGAGAAGAAAAAATACAAATCAGTTGAAACCGCCGATACCGATTATTGGGGCACCAGCCTTGGCGCCATGCGCATCTTTTCAGCTGATAACAGGTACTTCGAAAACCT
>JBNKTK010000003.1:0-66605 GCA_050298035.1 Mangrovibacterium sp.
ATTTGCGTGTTGACAACAAAAAAGTAAATTTGAGTTATCTAATAAAAACAACCAGACAGAGTTTACTTTACACTCCCATATAAAAACCGGAAGCTTTTAATGAGAACGAGGTGGTAAAACAGAAATTATCCTGTTGAGGCTCTGTGCAGTCTGTGTGAAACTTTGTGTAACTCTGTGGTTCAGTCTTTACATTTAACCATAGAGTTACACAAAGCCCCGATTCTCCGGGGGCACAGAGTACCCCGAGTTTTTTTAATCCTTCTTATCCTTTCGCAGAGGTATGTTAGCTGAATTGCATGGTGAACCACATATTAGACTGCATCAGCATGTTGGCTTCTTCTTCAAACTGGCACTTTACATGGAGCATGTTTACCGATTCTTCAAACTCGTCCATTGTAAATTCATACCCGAGTTCAGTTAGCTGTTCAAAAATTTTTGTTGGGGGACATTGGTTGACAACCTTCCGCAATTCCGGGTTTGTTTGCGACTCGCGGATAAACTTCATTGCATTTGCGATAGCCATAATCATTCTCTTTTTTGGTTCAACTTCTTCGAACAAAAACTAAAATCCGACATTCTTGTAGGAGGATTTTCACCAGTTCCTACCAGAATGTTGGATATAGCGGATTTTATACGCTGACACAAAATGGGGCAAACCCAATGCCACATTCTTTTTTTGAAATGATTGATCGTGGATATCTGTCTGTCGTAAGTCTTAAAAAACGTATGATATTCCGAACTTCCAACCGTCTTCGGTCAGGTGTTCCTGGTAGTTTTCGTGTTGAAAGGCGAGTACTGAATGGAATTTTAGGAATGGATTCACAAAAAATTCAAGATGTTTGATTTGATACCTGGCACCTAAACCAAATCCCAACCCAATCCCGGATTGATCGTCAATACGGCTGTTTGTTCCGCTCACTTCAAAGTCGAATAATGCTCCGCCATTAACGAACAGGTATTTGGCAAATATAAACTTGGCATAGGCCGGGATTGTTAATAGCTGTGTATGGGTATGGTAGATAGATGGGGGTTCTGGACTAGGCGCTGATGTGATCTTGATTTTGTCTTTTGAATAATCCAGGCCTGTTTCAAACCATAAATTTCCTTTTAATCTTTTTTCATATTGAATGCCGAACGAAAAAGATCCTTCTCCTTCGTGCCCGGGGCCACCGATCAAACCGGATTTTATTAAAATATCATTGTTAGCAAAGGAGTAGGTGATCCCTAGTTTTTGCGTTGTATTCTGGGCATAAGCGACTGATGTGATCAAAAACAGGAGGAATAGAGAGCTAATAATTTTCATGAATGTTGATTTTGATAATTAGATAAATGCATATAGAGAATACTTGAATGTTGATGAGCATTATAGGCAAAGCGTTGCGTCAAAGTTCTAAATTATCAATATAATGAAGAAATATAATCTGGACAAGATGTTTTTACTTTAGCCATCCCGTGACACTGTACCGTTCTTTTCTGGCCAGAAATACTTCATGTTCAATCAGGTCGCTTTTGAAAATTACAGTTCGGCCCCATACCGGCAAAATGGCCAGTTCTTTTTCAAGGTAAAGCATCAACGTCCCGCCATCGTCAACGTTCCAGTCTTTGTTCAGGTATGTGATCACTGAAAACTTCCGGGCCTCATCATTTTTAAACTGATCGAGGTGGCGCTTGTAAAAATTGCCTTTCTCAAAACAGGCGTAATGAAATTCAAAGTCGCGGATTCCGGTATAGCATGTCCGGTTCAAATAATTGGCAAGGTCAGATATCTTTTCAATAAAGATTTTCTCCGATGCTTGTTTCGAGTCATTCTCGATCCAATGGATTTTGTCGGATCGGATTGTTCGTTCCTGTGTGAAATTTATGTGGTTTCCTATTCCTGCAGGTTTAAAGTTTCCTTCACCCCGGAGCCTTAACAATTCCGTTTTCAAACCTGCTAAAACGTGATCTTCGAAGAGCCCTTCGATGATTGCATAATTCTTTTCAATCAAATCATCAATAATCTGTTCATATTGATGAAAAATTTCGTGCGCTGTCGTGTTCATTCCTGAATTTTGATGGATACAGAACACCAATGTTGGGAATAAGTTTGGTTGCATGGCGGAATAATGAAGGACAGGAACCCGAACGATGAACTGTTTTGCGGTACGGATGTTAAAATCCAGGGTAATTGAAGATCGGGAACTTCAAAATTTATAAAAATGAACCAGGTTGTCGAAAGGATAAAATCGTTGTTTCCGCAGGCCGGCCCTTACAATGAAGTGCTGGATAGCTATTATAAGCTCATGCACGATGAATATGGCATGGAACCCGAAAGTTCCATTTCGGCGGTTTCGGTTTGCCCGGACGAGCTAAACAACCAGGTAACCAACTACATTCAGGATTACTTTGGCTATACTTTTCATATTGGCGGGCTGACAGGCTACCCGTTTACCGGAGAAACCGGGTTCAATGCCTTTGGTGACCACATTCCGGATGATGGGACGGCAGTGATTTTTTTCGGTCCGCACATGGCTGTCGATGCTGATTTGCCTTTGGGATTGATCAGGCGAAAGGGGCAGAGGCGGGCAACTTATTCCTGTGGTGCTGCTTTTAGTGCACACCAGGTTGTAACCGGAAGCCCGAACCTGACTAACCCGGCCGATGACATTCAACAAGAGGCCGTGAAACAAATGCTTGCCCGTAACCGGCACCGGATTCCAGAAATTGCCCCGGAGTTGCATATCCTTGATTTGATGTTTGAAGAAAGCCATGAGTTCATTGTACGGCAATCGAAACGGATCAAAAAAAAGTTCAATGCCCGGCAGATTATTTTGCTTGGTGGTTTTATCATCAATACTCCGTCGGATATGCCGGATTACCTCACGATAAAATATTTTGAGCGGGTTTAGCCAAACAGGATCATTGGTTGTCAAAAAACTGCCGGTAGCATTTCATGATGCCTTTTCCCTGTTCCAGTCTTTTTACAGGAGAGAGGCCAATCTTTGCACGGATGCTGTTGATCTCGGAGACTGTTGGCGGACTGTTTATCTCTTGTGCATCGAAATAGAGCAGGTAAACCGTTTTCAGGGTTGAACCTTTAAACCGAATGGTGTATTTGCCTGTTCGTGCAGGATGAATATGAATGTAACGGTTTGTTTCTATTCCCTCGCGAATAATCCAAAAGGATTGGTCGTCGAGCTCAATCAGCCGGTGCCCTGATGAACGGTTTAACCACTCTTTGAACGCGTCATTCCCGATCACCTTCAGCTGTTCCAGCCGGTCAATAATTTGCTTTCCGATTTCTGTTGGAGTGAGGCTGCCGGTGTATACATCAATATAGTTATTGCAAAGCGGATCCATTAGGTTAATGAGCGTTTCAGCCGATGTTCCGTTTAGTAATTGAAGGATATGGTTCCGGTGGTGCTTAAACGCGTTGAACCGTATCGGCAGCGGTATGTCGTTTTCTTGGATCATCAGTTGTATCGGCTTGTTGTTCATCTTAAAATATGCCTATGGATGGTGAAAGGTTTCGGAATGCTGCCAAAAAATTTGTAGCTTGCTTCATCCAAAAAAATTCAAACGATAAATTTTTCTGATCATGAAAACATATTTCATTTCTGCACTCTTGATGTTGATAAGTGTTCTTTCCTTTGGACAGTCGCGTTACAAGTATGTAATTGTTCCAACTCAATTTCCGGAGATTGCAAGCGGTTTTAACCCCTACGGAATTAGTTCTGCAGTTCAGGGGATATTAAAAGAAAAATCGATCTCTACGGTATTTGAGTCAGATGATCGTCCTGCTGATTATTGCGAAGCACTAACAATGGATATTGAAAAAATGCAGAGTATGCTCCGGAATAAACTTCGGGTTAGTTTGTTGGATTGTCAGCATCGCGTGGTTTGGAGCAGTGAGGGTACGGGGATGTCGAAAGATTACCGTGAAGGTTATGCCGAGGCATTGGCTGATGCCATGAAGGATTTGACAGAACTTCCGGAGAATAAAACTCCGAAATATCAGACTACGGTTGCGGTAGCTGTTCCTGTTCAGGAAACTCCAAAGGCTGAGCCTGCACCAGCTCCGAAAATAGAAGAACCCGAAGTTGCTGAGCCAGTTTCCGGTGCAGTCGTTTCTGTTCAGGACGAAATTTATGTGCCGGGGAACCTGTATTACAATTACTCGTATTTTGTCGATCTTGTTGAGGGCGGTCAGGGACAGAAAAAGTTGGTTGTGATTAACGGAGAACAATTGGGCTACTCAAACCTGCAAGCGATTGCTGTGTTGTCGCCTTCCGGTCTTGGTGATGTATATACCGTTCAGTGGACAAATGCTGATGGTTCAAAAATAAGTGGCGTCGCTAATTTGTCTTCCGGTAAATTGAGTATTTCGTTGCAAACCGGCGAAACTCCCCGTGTCATCACGTTAAAAGCTTATAAATAATCTGTGATCCCGTATGTGGGGATTATAAAACAACAATAGGCACATAAGATACATCGGTTTCATTTTATAGACACCCCAAAATCAGCTGTTATTATTTTGAGGTTTGGCTCGGTCCGGTTTTCTATTGTGCCCTATGTGCCTATTGTGGATCATTTTAAGAAATCTCAGGATGACCATTTGAGCCATTCTTCGTCAGAACAACTTCCCCAACCTTATTTCTCGATTTTGTAGGCAACTACCTGGTTGTCGAAAAACGTTGGCACCAGTAGCAGGTTCAGTTCTTTTGCAAAGAAAATATCTGCCGTGTTGATCTTCTTTTCCGTTGAATCCCACATGGTGGTTATTTTGCCATTATCGAGATAATAAATTTTACCCGGCCAGTTTGAAAAGACAAAATTGCCGTCGTTGTCTTTGTCCAGGCCGTCAATGCCGCCGCATCCATCCTGAATGTCGCTTACTTCTTTGGTTTTAATGTCAGCCACCTGAATTTTTTGCGACCCGATGTAGAGTTTGCCCATTTCGGTGTACAATCCATTGATTCCTTGTATGTCACTGCTTTCAAGCCAAAGGCTTATTTTGCCGTTCTGAAGAACATGGATTTTGTTCGTTTCACTGTCGGAAACAAAGATCATCCCGTTGTGGCAAGCGGCCACATCATTCAGAAACTTGGCCCCTTCAACCGGGTATCGGTTTGCAATTGTCCCGCCGGCGATGTCAATTTCAACCAGGTTATCGATGTCTGATACATAGAGCTTGCCGTTAAATACGGCCATACCTTTGGGGGCATTCAGCTCGGTCACCCATTCCAGTGTCTTAATACTTCCATCCGGGTTGAGCTGGGAGATAAAACCATTCCCGTCTTTATCAATCGGGTTGCCATTAATGTTGGCAACAAAAATCACGTTTGTGGCGGCATCGTATAAAACCGATTCGGGAGTTTTCATCGTTGGGCCTGTTCGCCATACTTCTACCATTTTCTGTCCGTAGCTGTAAACTGAAAAAAGAAGAATTGTTACAGCGATAAATGCTTTTTTTGAATTCATTTGCTTTATTTTTGGGTTTCAGTAATATAAAACAAGGTAATAATTCTTTGGTTTGATATTGATAGCGTTATTGATTCATACCCAATTCAAAATTGACTATAATCCTATGAAAACTTCACATTTGCTTGTCTTTTTCCTGTCTATGATTCTGATTTCCTGTTCCGCTCCTAAAAAAGAATACTTGTTGTATGTTGGTACATACTCCGTTGAAGGAAGTGAAGGGATTTACTGTTACAATTACAACCCGGAAACCGGTGAAATGTCGCCAAAGTTTGTAACACCAAATAATGCCAATCCCTCTTACCTGGAGATCAATTCAGCAGGTACAGGTTTATATGCTGTAAGCGAGATACACGATTTTGACAATCTGGATAGCGGATCAATTACTGCTTACCGAATTTCTGAAAATGGAGAGCTTGTAAAACAGAATACGGTAGCAACAATGGGAAAACACCCTTGTCATGTAACCGTTTCTCCTGATGATAAAACTGTTGTTGCTGCCAATTATTCAAGCGGGAGCATCAGTATTTATGATGTGAAGGAAGATGGCAGCCTGAATGAGATGAAGCAGTTGATCCAGCACGAGGGCACAGGCCCGGACAGTACCCGCCAGGAAGGCCCGCATGCGCATTCGGCCCGGTTTACGAAAGACGGGACGTTGCTGGTTTCTGCCGATCTTGGTACCGACAAAGTCAATTTTTATCAACTGGCAGCTGACGGTAAAACCTACGAGCCAGCCAATCAGGAGTTTGTAAGTGTTCCTCCGGGATTTGGGCCGCGTCATCTCGATTTTTCACCTGACGGGCATTTTATTTACGTGATGGATGAAATGGGTTCTTCGGTTACCGTGTTACAAAAAGAAGGTGAAGCATATCAGAAAATAGAAACGGTGTCTACTCTGCCTGCTGATTTCGATAGCATCAAGGCGGGTGCAGACATTCATTTAAGCCCGGACGGACGTTTTGTTTATGCTTCAAACCGTGGGCATAACTCAATAGCGGTGTTCAGCCGTGATGCACAAACCGGTAAAATAATTTTAATCCAGAATGAACCGGTTCAGGGGAATTGGCCACGTAATTTTTTGATTGACCCGAACGGGAAATTCCTGTTGGTGGCGAACCAGCGAAGCAATAATGTGACTGTCTTTTCAATCGATCCTGAAAGTGGTAAACTTACTTTCACAGGAACCAACCTGCTGATGCCAAGCCCGGTTTGCCTGAAATTTTTGGTCAGATAAGAGGCTGTTTGAAAATTTACGATAAAGAGCTATAGGATGGGGTATTTTTTTACCCCACCTCTTGCCACGTCTATGGCTATCAGATCGGTAGGCTCGATAAACAATTTTGATGGTATCCATGAACCATGTGTTACTTTGTGATTTGTTTTCTGTGTAACTCTGTGGTTAATTACCAGAACTGAACCACAGAGTTTCACAAGGTTATACGCAGAGGGACACCGAGTTATAGCAAGATAATTTCTACCTTTTAAAAGAGCAATCGAAGGTGCGACGGAGTGAATTATGCTTTTATTGTCTTCAAATTAAATTGAAACAGTTTCTAAATTGACAATCAAAGATTATTGAATTTTCAGTCTAAATAAGTAAACGGGAGTTCGGTTTGGAACTAAATCCAGGCCTTGCTGTTTTAATTTTAGCTTCAATTGCAAAAAATGTCCGATATAAGAAAATATTATTTCGCTTAAATCGTCTGACATTAAATGACGTCGGGATTTTTAGCTGAAAACAGACATTGATATGCTAGATGCACGAACTTGTGTTTAGTCATGCCCTCACTTCAAGTGAGGGTATGACTTTGCGACAAATGAAACGAAACATCCCGACATTCAACTAATTGAATTGAAAATAGAAATACATGAAATTTCGAAAACTTATGTGGATAGTATATGTGTTCTTGGTGGCTCTCCTGGTTATTTTTCTTGCCATTGAGTTGAACCCTTCATTCGGAAAGAAACCGCAAGGTGCGCGGCTAGCCCGGATGGAACAGTCTCCGAATTACCGTGATGGGAAATTCCAGAACCCGGTTGAAACGGTCGTGCAGTCAGATGACATCCCTTTTGTTAAGGTGATGCGGGAGATTCTGTTTGAGGAGGGGGATCGGGTGCCGGCAGGCCAAATTGTGGTCGACCCGGTTCATCCTGAAAAATTTTCAACAAAAACAGATGCAGCAAGGATTACATGGTTTGGTCATTCAACTGTTTTCATCGAGGTGGCCGGGAAGAACATCCTTATTGATCCGGTGTTCAGTAAAAGGGTTTCGCCTTTCTCGTTTTTCGGAACCAAGTCCTTTGAATACACTCAGAATTATACATTGACGGATCTGCCAACACCTGACTTGGTGCTGATTTCTCACGATCATTACGATCATCTGGATTATAATGTCATCAAGCAATTGAAAGATACCAATGTTCCCTTTGTTACCGCTCTTGGGGTAGGGAGCCATTTGGAATATTGGGGGATTGCATCGGAACGGATTACCGAACTTGATTGGTGGGAAGGCTACGAATTTGCCGATGTGCTGAAATTCACAGCTGCGCCTGCCCGCCATTTTACCGGGCGTGGGCTGAATAACCGGTTTACCACGTTGTGGGCCTCGTGGGTGATCGAAAGCTCCGGCGAACGCTTGTTCTTCGGGGCCGATTCTGGTTACTTCCCCGGCTTTGCGGAGATAGGGGAGAAGTTCGGCCCGTTTGACCTGGTCATGCTCGAGTGCGGGCAGTACAGCCGTTACTGGCCTTCCATCCATATGTCGCCCGAAGAAACGTTTCAGGCCGCAAAAGATTTAAACGCAAACACGTTGATGCCCATCCACTGGGCAAAGTTTAAACTTAGCATCCATCCCTGGAAAGAGCCGGTCGAGCGTTTATTGAAAGCAGCAGAACAGGATTCGCTGCCGGTTGTCACCCCGCGGATTGGCCAGTCGTTCACTATTAATCCAGAGCTGCCAGTATCCAGATGGTGGCGTGGGGCTTGAGAGAATTTTCTGGAGAAACGAGTAACGCAACCTGTCAGGTCAGTTGTTTTCTCGGTTACACCTTCCGTTTCTTTTTCCGGTCGCCTTTCATGAACGACATCGGATTGTAGAAAATCCGGTCGCGCATTTCAGCCTGACGGATCAGCCTCCAGCGTTCAATATAGGTCAGCCCTTTGCGTAGTAGGTCAAAGTATAGTGCCACGGCAAGAAATGCGGTGAACAGCCACATGAAAATAATATTGAATACGGGTGTCTCAATCTTCATTTTCCCGATGTATTTGTAGGCAGAATAGAAGTGTGCCCTTCCCGAGTTTAAAACCGGCCGCCTGTAAATAGGCTCATCGCCCTGGTAAATGTGGTTGTTTGAGATATATAGTTTGTGAAGCGAATATTTGTCGCGGACAAGTGCCTCAAGTTTTCTATTGGTGTATTTGTTTTTGAAATCCAATAACTCTTGCTGGTTGTCACCAAACCTTGCCAAAAGTTCGTCGTGTTTTTTATCCAGGATCAGGGTGGCTTTCTCGTACCTGTCGTGGTAGGCTGCTTTAGCCTGTTCAAGGTAATTTGCCAATAATTTGTTGTAATGCGGGTTGTAGAGTGGCTCTCCAAGCTGGTTTATAGCCAGTATTGTTGAATCAATAGTTGGTTTGACTGCCTCCACTAAATCGTGAAACGAATTGGTCAATAATGGCCCCAGCAGCTTGGCTTCTTCGAGTTCGTTTTCCTTCAGAAAGTTTTGATGTGCTTTAAAGTACCGTTCAACCTCGGGCAGGAAATAATAGGCTTTAAAGCCGAGTTCATTTTTGTTAAGCTCTTCGGTGAAGATGTTTTCCCGGTAACTGTTGTTTTTATATTCATTAACAGCAAGCGCTTCGTACGACCAGCGCGAGATCATGAGATCACCGATCAGGGGTGTTTTGTTGTAGCTGCTGAGTGAATAGTGCATTTTGTTGAAATCGACGATTACCCCGCTAAGTAACAGTTGGGGCACAAGCAACAGGGGGATCATGATGTAGATGGCCACTGCCGAATCGAGCCCGGCCGACAGGTTGAGTCCGAGTAAATTGGCAAAGCAGGCCGTTGAGAACAAGATAGCCCAGGTTGAAAGGGTCAGGTGATGGATTTCGAGCATGTAATGTCCAATCAATACGAATGACAAAACCTGGATGGCCGAAATTACAAACAACATCAATATTTTGGAGGCAAAGTAGGCACCCCGGCTCAGGTTCAGGAACTCTTCGCGCTTGCGTATTTTGCGGTCTTTAAAAATTTCCTCGGCGCTAATGCTAAGCCCGATAAAAAGTGCTACTACCACGCTCATGAACAGGAAAGCCGGAATGTTATCGTTTTCACTGAAGATGTAACGGCCCTCGTTGGAAAACTTGGAGAAGAACCCAAGTATAACGGCCAGTATTGGCGCTTCAAGTAGGGCAATTCCAAGGTACTGTTTGTTTGATCGTTTGCTGGCGAAGTCTCTTTTAATGAATAGTTTTAATTGCTTAAACCAGGTTGGCGTTTTAAAAATGACCTCCGGGAATTTTTCTTCTTTTACAGGGTTTGACCGCATAAAGTCGACAACGCGGGGCTCAACTTTTTCCTGGTAGCTCTGGTACCATTCTTCCGGCGAAGTTTTTCGGCGGCGGATGCTTTTTCCGAACGGGTCGACCATGCGCGATTCAATAATCCGCAGCGGTTGTTCGGTTTTTACATTACCGCAGCTCATGCACTCGCTTTCATCCGGGTTGATGTAGTTGGCCTGGTGCTTGAAGTAGGTAATGGCTTCCATGGGGTTGCCAAAAAACACCACGCGCCCGCCTTTGTCCATCACGATCATGCGATCGAAAAGTTTGTAGATGTCGCTTGAGGGTTGGTGGATGTTTGCAAACACCAGCCGGCCCTTCAGACACTGGCGTTTGAGCAGGTACATAACTTTCTCCGAATCTGCCGATGACAGTCCCGAGGTGGGCTCGTCAACGAACAGGATGGATGGTTCGCGCATCAACTCCAGGGCGATATTCAGGCGCTTCCGTTGTCCACCACTAAGGATTTTTTTCATCGGGTTCCCAACCACAAGGTCACGTGCTTCAACAAGGTCGAAATCAACCAACGCTTGTTGGATGATGTCCTCAATTTGTTCATCACCCATGTTGCCGAAGCAGAAGCGGGCATTGAACTCAAGGTTCTGGTAAACGGTCAATTCTTCCAACAGTAAATCATCCTGTGGAACATATCCGATAACCCCTTTCAGTATTTCTTCATTCTTCGGGTCATGTAAATTGTACCCGTTTATGGTTATTTTTCCGCTGCTGGGCTTAAGCTTTCCGTTTAGTACGTTCAGTAAAGTTGTTTTTCCAACACCGCTACCGCCCAGGATGCCAACCAGATCACCCGAGCGCTCCTGGAAACTTAGCGGATGGAGGCCGTAAACACGTTTGCTGAAGCGGTATTCGATATTTTCGGCATTGAATACAATCCGGGCTTTCCCTTTTTCCTGTATAAATCGGGTCATTACACTACTGTAATAAATCGGAATGATACGGGATGTTTTCAGGATTCCCCCCGGGGGGAAAATATAAAGCCGGTGCTGGGCAAGCCGGTGACCGTTTAGGTACATGTTCCTTGGCCCCCAGTATTTTAAGAACAGGGTATTGGTGCTGTTTATCCGGATCAGTTCCAGTTCTACCTGCTGGTTCTCGCGGTAAAGGTGTTTGATTACCTTGTCGTGGTATTCTTGTTCGCCATTTACAACAAACAGGCAGCTTTTGTCCTTGACTTTATCAATTGAGAAGAGGGTGAACCGGTAAAGGTTGTCGTATTCACGGGGATCGATTTTTAGCCCTTGAGCGACTACGTTGACCATTTTCAGGTCGTCAAAATTCAACCCTTCCGATTTGTTGATAAAATTGAGCAACTGGGAAACGATCATGAACCGGGTATTCAGGTCAAAATGATCAACAATCCCGCTACAAATGTCGTTAAGGTATTTTTTGTTGATGAAGCGTTGTCCTTCTCCTTCGTTTTCGTATAAGATTTCGCGGTGATCGACATGGTAATAATTCACGTAATATTGGTAGAGTCCCATATATTTCTCCGCCAACTCCCTGCTGAAATTCTCTTTCAGGTACGATTCCACCAAAGCCATACTTTCCGGTGATAATTTGTTCCGGAAGTCAGTTATGATGGCAAAGAGCTTAATAAGTGTTTCAATTATACCTTCGTACATCTGCCGCTTGTTTCCCGATTATCCCGGCCTTGATTTACTGAACTGAAAAGGGACAATCATCTATCGATTAATAAAAGAGAACAGTTATAAAAAACGGGTTTCTGTATCCGGTCTGAGGCGGCTACAAAAACCCGTTCCACTAAAATGTGTCAGAAGTTTTTATTGAACATGACGTTCCCGGATTTTTGTCACGGTTTCAGTCAGGGCAATGACTTGTTTTTCAGTCATTGATGTTGTTCCTTCTTCCATTGCATAAACAGCGTTGATGCTTTTAATATCTTCTGAAACTTCTTTCAGTAATTCGGAATCACCAAGTTTTTCAATCATTTTCTCAAGATCGGCCAACGGTTCTTTCTGGAACAGGATTGCCTCAATGATTTTGGGATTTTGGAATGTATTTTCAGAAATGTGTGTCGTCAGGTAAAGTCCTTCAATTACGGTTCCTGTCAATACCAGGTATGACATTTCAGTCCTTCCTTGTTGGTTCAGATATGAATAGGCATTTTGGAACATCCCGGTTACAATTTCAACCAGTTTGTCTTTGTTGTCCATGTTTGCCTCAATCTGGTCGGCCAGGTCCTGATCAAAAGCAGCCGTGAAATCCAATTCACGAACCAAAGTTTCGCTTGCATCAAAATAGCTTTGTATATCAGACTTTTGATTGTAGGTGGTTGCGTAAGCCAGATCCGCTGTGTAGATACCCAGGTTTACAGCCTTGCTTTTTTCGGCAAAATAGCTTTCGGCCTTAGCTGGGTCGTTTGCAATACCAACGATGTAACTTGCTTCAATTTCATTCAGCATATTGGTTACTTCAAAAGCTGAAGGTAATGGATAAGCATATTCTTCAATTTCTTTTTTGATGGTTTCTTCTGCAACTTGTGCACCTTCTTTTTTAGGGCTTTTGCCAGTGCATGATGAAAGACCGGCTGTTAATAAGCCTGTTGCGATGGCCAGAGAAACGAATTTGTATGCTTTTGTTGTTCTCATTTGTGTTTTTTTTATTATTAATCTTTTAGTAGAATTTCTCACTCAAAAACACTCACAACCGGACACATTGATACAAAAAATGAATTCAGTCAGGTGTTAGCTAATTTTTAGCTAAAATAATATAAAAATGTTGGTGCCAATGAAAAATGAAAATGATTTTTTCAGAAAGTTATTGTCATGAATGCCGTCCTTCTAAGCTTTTGAAGGAGATTGAAATTACTTATCGGCAGGAAGTCATACATTCAAAATTGAAAGAAACGGTATTTAATTCCAGTGCTATTTCGAGCTGATCAACCGGATGAATTCTTCCCGCGTGGCGACACGTTCGAATGCACCTGTGAAGTCCGAAGTTGTGGTAATCGAGTGCTGTTTCTGTACTCCTCGCATTTGCATGCAAAGATGTTGTGCTTCAATGACAACAGCTACGCCAAGCGGATTCAATGTGTTCTGGATGCACTCCTTGATTTGTGTCGTAAGTCTTTCCTGTACCTGCAACCGCCGGGCAAAGGCGTCAACCACCCGTGCAACTTTGCTGAGTCCGGTAATGTATCCGTTTGGAATATACGCAACGTGTGCTTTCCCAATAAACGGGAGCATGTGGTGCTCGCACATCGAGTAGATTTCAATGTCTTTGACAATGACCATTTGGCGGTAATCCTGCTTGAACATGGCGGCACGTAGCATGGCCTCCGGGTCTTGGTCGTAACCCTGAAGCAGAAATTGCATGGCCTTGGCAACGCGCAACGGGGTTTGAGTCAGACCTTCGCGCTGAACATCTTCGCCTAATAATTCCAGAATATTAGCGTAATGTTCGCTTATTTTGTTTGTTGTTTCATGATCAAAACGGTCAATTCGCTGATAGCTCCCTTGTTCGCTGTTGAAAGAATGTTCCATTAATTAAATAATTATCGGATAAAAAATCACCGCACTAAATAATTGACAAAGGTAAAAACTAAATTTTACTATCAATCCCAAAATGTAGCCAATATACTTGAACCTCGTGGTATTGTTTTGAAATTTAGTATGTTGGCCGTTTTTTTGCTTTTATTGTATTGAGGTGTTTATAAATGTACGGTAAGCTTTTGATAAAATGGTTTTTTCAAAGCGTTTAATTAATTAATTTTGCGTCCTTCGGAGCTGAACTGTCAGTTGTCGGGTGATGAGAAAAAATCTTAAAATTTTTTCACTGAAAACAATATTCATATGATATTTCAGTTGTAGTTGTTGAATGCCAGAACGCCGAATAATTCACTTTGTATGATTGTAATAACCGGAGCCGCGGGTTTTATTGGAAGTTACATGGTTGGTAAGCTTAACCGTGAAAATTATCAAGACCTTGTATTGGTTGATAAGTTCGATGACCCGCTCAAGATTTCGAATTATATTTCGAAGACATATTCTTCACTAATTGACAGGGATTCGTTTTTTGCATGGTTAGCAGAAAATTACCGATCAGTGCAATGCATCATTCATCTTGGGGCCCGTACCGATACAATCGGTCAGGAGCCTGAGGTTTACCAGCAACTCAACTTCGATTACTCAAAACGGATATGGAAAAGCTGTATTGAATATGGTTTGCCTTTGATTTATGCTTCTTCGGCTTCAACCTACGGCGATGGCTCTTTCGGATTTGATGACGATCATAAAAAAATAAACCAGTACCAGCCCTTGAATTTGTATGCTCGCTCAAAACATGATTTTGACTGTTGGGCGCTTTTGCAGGCAGAACAACCATATTTTTGGGCCGGTTTGAAATTCTTCAATGTTTTTGGCCCGAATGAATATCATAAAGGCCGGATGGCTTCGGTTGTTTATCAGGCCTTTAATCGGATATCAACTAATAGGCGAATGGATTTGTTCCGCTCTCATCGTCCTGATTTTAAAGACGGACATCAGTCGCGGGATTTCATCTACGTGGAAGATGTAGCTAAAGTAATCCTGCATTTTATGCACAACCGGAAACATTCGGGAATCTACAACGTGGGAACAGGTGTTGCCCGGACTTACCTTGATCTGGCTAAAGCTGTTTTCAGTGCAATGGAAATACCTGAAAAAATTGGTTTTGTTGAAACCCCGTTGGATATCAGAGAGAAGTATCAATATTACACATGTGCCGACATTTCCAAACTTAGGGCTACTGGTTACAGCGATGAATTTTTGAGCCTTGAGGATGCAGTTGCCGAATATGTTCACTCATTTCTGGCAGCCGAATACTGTTATTGATTTCCCAGTCTGCACCGAAATAATATTACAGACGAGATTAATTGTCTCGTGTAAATACCCAGTTGCTACCTTTGCTCAAGCGATTGTTGTAGTAATATCCTTCCAGATCGAAAGCTTTTAAGTCTTCCGGGTTTGAAATATTATTCTCGACAATAAAGCGGCTCATCAGCCCCCTGGCTTTTTTTGCGAAAAATGAAATGATTTTATAATCACCGTTTTTTGAATCTTTAAAAACAGGATTGATAATCTCCCCGTCAATTTTTTTTGTGTTAATCGCTTTGAAGTATTCCTGCGATGCGAGGTTGATCAAAATTCCACCGGTTTCTTTTATTTCCGAGTTGATTGTTTGGGTGATCTTTTCTTCCCAAAACTGGTAAAGGTTGGCTTGTTGACCAATTTTTAGTTTTGTCCCCATCTCTAACCGGTATGGCTGTATCAGGTCCAGCGGTTTTAAAATACCGTACAAGCCTGATAAGATTCTGATTTTATCCTGTACAACTTCAAATTGTTTTGCTGAAAACGAGCTTGCCTGAAGTCCTTCGTAAACGTCACCGTTAAAAGCCAGGATCGCTTGTTTCGCATTCCCCGGAGTAAACGGAGTGTGCCACATCAGGTTTCGTTCTGTATTTAAGGTCGCCAGTTTATCGGAGATGCCCATCAGTTCGGCCAGATCGGCTGGTGCTAATTGGCGCAGGATTGTATTGATTTTTTCTGCTTCATTTAAAAAAGCAGGAATTGAAAATTTATTTGTTGTCGGTTTGGAATCAAAGTCAAGCGATTTGGCCGGAGAAATAACAGCAATCATAACATTGTATTTTTCTTTTGACAAACAATCCTGCTATTTAAAAGTTTAGTTCTACCTCCGGACAAGTTGCACGACATTTTCTACATGATGTGTATGCGGGAACATGTCGACCGGCTGGATTTTTGTCACCTTGTATTGTTCGTCCATTAATGCTAAATCGCGGGCTTGTGTGGCCGGATTACAGCTGACATATACAACCCGTTTGGGAGATGCTGAAAGTATCGTTGTGATTACATCTTCGTGCATGCCGGCACGTGGTGGGTCGGAGATGATCACATCCGGCTGTCCATGGGTTTGTATGAATTCTTCATTCAGTACATTCTTCATGTCACCGGCAAAAAAGATGGTGTTTCCAATCTTGTTCAGTTCCGAATTGATGTGGGCATCTTCAATGGCTTCCGGAACATATTCAATACCAACAACCTTTTGAGCTTTCGATGCCACGAAATTGGCAATCGTCCCGGTGCCTGTGTATAAATCGTAAACGACCTCGTTGCCGGTCAATTCAGCAAAGTCACGTGCCACTTTGTAAAGTTCGTAAGCTTGTTTTGAGTTTGTCTGGTAAAAACTTTTGGGGCCGATTTTGAACCGAAGCCCTTCCATTTCTTCAAAAATATGATCGCACCCTTTGAAAACCAGGATGTCCTGATCGGTTATTGTGTCGTTTGCTTTTGAATTGATCACGTACATGATCGAGGTCAGTTCCGGAAATTCATCCCCGATAGATTGAAGCAGTGCTTCCCGCTTGGTTTTATCTTCGTAAAAGAAAGAGACTATCAGCATGTTTTCGCCGGTTGAGGCTGTGCGGACAATCATATTCCTCAGAAAACCTTCCTGGTTGCGGATGTCAAAAAAATCAAGTTTGTTTTCCAGCGCATAGTTCCGGATAAAATTCCGAAGTTTATTTGACGGCTCTGGTTGCAGCCAGCATTTGTTGATGTCGATGATTTTATCGAACAGCCCCGGGATATGGAACCCAAGCGCGTTCATCTGTTCAATTTCCATCTCCTGGCCAATTTCTTCCGGGGTTAGCCAGCGTTTGTTCGAAAAGCTGAACTCCAGTTTGTTCCGATAAAACGTATTTTCTTTCGATCGAAGTATTGGCGAAATTTCAGGCAACTCAATTCGTCCCAGGCGGCGCAACTGGTCAGCTACTTGTTTTTGTTTGTAGTAAAGCTGTTTTTCGTACGGGAGGTATTGCCATTTACAACCACCGCAAACGCCAAAGTGCTCACAAAAAGCGTCAATCCGGTCAGCTGATTTCTCAACGAGATTAACGACCCTTGCTTCCTGGTAACTCTTGCGTTTTTTGGTTACCTGTAAGTCAACCACATCTCCGGGGATTACATGTGTTGTAAATATGACCATGTCTTCAACCCGGGCAATGGCTTTCCCTTCGGCACCGATGTCCGTAATTTTTACGCTTTCGTAAAAAGGCTTATTTCTGCGGCTTCTTCCCATCTCAATAAAAAATTTTTGCAAAAATAGGAAATTGAATCGTTTTTCATTTGTATAAAAGCAGTGGTGACGTTTGTTTTTTCTAAATGATTGTCGTTCGGTGCACACTGTCTGATTTCTTCAGGATTCTGCTATCTTTGCAGCTCAATTTCTTTTATTATGATTTCGGTTGATCAGTTGGTTGTCAGTTTTGGAGGTTTCGACCTGTTTAAGGGGATTTCATTTTTAATTACACCTAAAGACAGGATTGGACTGGTTGGGAAAAATGGTGCCGGAAAATCTACTTTATTGAAGATTTTAGCCGGGCTACAAATGCCTTCGGAAGGATCGGTTGCCCTGCCCCGTGATGTGAGAATTGGTTACTTGCCTCAGCACATGGTTGTGTCTGATACCAAAAACTTGTTTGAAGAAACCCGGACAGCTTTTGATGAAATACTGAGCTTAAAAGAAGAAATTGACCAGCTGAATCACGAGATTGCCACACGCGAAGATTATGAATCGGATGAATACATGCGATTGATAAATCGGGTGACTGACCTGAATGATTATTATCATGTTGTGGGTGGGGGTAATTTTGAGGCTGAAATTGAGCTTACCTTAAAAGGACTTGGGTTTGAACGTTCCGATTTTACCCGGTCAACTGCCGAGTTTAGCGGGGGATGGCGTATGCGTGTTGAGCTGGCAAAAATCCTGCTCCGGAAACCGGATGTTTTCTTGTTGGATGAGCCGACGAACCACCTTGATATTGAGTCGATCCAGTGGCTGGAGGATTTTTTGAGCACGTATAATGGCGCGGTGGTGTTGGTTTCGCACGATAAAGCTTTTTTGGACAATGTGACGAACCGTACCGTTGAAATCTCGCTAGGGAAAATTTACGATTACAAAGCCAATTACTCGCGCTACCTCGAATTGCGTAAAGAGCACAAAGAGACACAGTTGGCTGCTTATCGAAATCAGCAAAAGTTAATTGAAGAAACGGAACAGTTTATTGAACGTTTCCGGTATAAAGCAACAAAGGCGGTACAGGTACAGTCGCGTGCCAAAATGCTTGATAAACTTGAGCGGATTGAAGTTGACGAGGAAGACAATTCGCGCCTGAATATGAAGTTTCCACCGGCAATCCGGTCGGGTACTGTTGTGGTTGATTGCAAACACCTGTCGAAAAGTTACGGCGATTTGCAAGTGTTGAATGATATTCACCTGACCATTGAACGGGGAGAGAAAGTGGCTTTTGTGGGCAAAAATGGCGAAGGAAAAACCACTTTAGCAAGAGTGATCCTTGGTGAGTTGGAGTATTCTGGCGAATTGAAGATCGGCCACAATGTGAAGGTCGGGTATTTTGCCCAAAACCAGGCCCGTCTGATGGATGAAAACCTGACTGTTTTTGAGACGATTGACCAGATTGCTGTCGGAGATGTGCGGACAAAAATCCGTGACATACTTGGCGCTTTTATGTTTTCGGGTGAAGATGTCGACAAGAAAGTGAAAGTACTTTCGGGAGGTGAGCGTACCCGCTTGGCGATGATTAGGCTGATGCTGGAACCGGTGAACTTTTTAGTGCTCGACGAACCGACAAACCACCTCGACATGCGCTCGAAAGAAATGTTGAAACAGGCGCTTGCTGATTATGACGGGACTGTGCTTGTTGTTTCTCACGACCGTGAGTTTCTGGATGGTTTGGTGAATTGTGTTTACGAATTCCGTAACAAGAAAGTCAAACAACACTTGGGAGGTATTTATGATTTTTTGCAAAAGAAAAAGCTGGATTCGCTGAAGGAACTGGAGCAAAAAAATAAGCCGGTTGTCGAAAATATAAAAGAAGAGAAACGGGTTGTAGCTGATGAGAATAAACTGAGCTACGAAGAACGGAAGGAAGTCAATAAAAATATTACCCGGCTTGAAAAGACAATTGAACAGTCGGAAAGTGATATTTCGCGACTGGAAGAGGAGATAGCCCAAATGGACGAAAAGCTGGCGAATCCAACCTCGCTCGAAGATCACAGTATTTTCGGGAAATACGAAGAATTGAAAGCCTCGCTTGAAAAAGTGATGGAACAATGGGAAAAACAAAACGAAGAATACGAAACGCTTTTGCAATTAAAAACCTGGTAGGGGTTCGATCCTGTTTGATGTTTTCTGATCAAATTGATTCGCATGAATCTGATGTTTGAAACCCGACTGAAAATATTTTAACGTACTTAGAATGAATCAACCACAAAAGAGAAACGACGATATGATCTTTGGTATCCGGGCCGTGATCGAGGCTATTAATTCCGGAAAAGAAATTGATAAAGTGCTTTTGAAAAAAGGGCAGGGAGGTGAACTGTATAAAGAAGTTTTCGATTTGGTAAGGGAGAACCAAATCCCGTTTCAATTTGTGCCGATTGAAAAAATTAACCGGATCACCCGAAAAAACCACCAGGGCGTAGTTGCATTTATTTCGCCCGTCACCTTTTATGATATTGAAAATTACCTGCCAACACTGTTCGAGGAGGGGAAAACCCCAACGATACTGGTGCTTGATCAGGTTACTGATGTACGCAATTTTGGTGCGATCGTCCGTACGGCGGAATGTGCCGGTGTTGACGCCGTCTTGATCCCGGAAAAAGGAGCGGCCCGGATTAATGCCGACGCCGTAAAAACATCGGCAGGAGCCTTGCATTTGGTGCCTGTTTGCCGGACGAAAGATTTGCGGAAGGCCGTTCTGTACCTGCAACAGTCAGGTTTGAAACTGATAGCGGCAACTGAAAAATCATCGGAAAATTATACCCAAAAAGATTATACCGGCCCGGTGGCCATCATTATGGGCTCAGAAGAATTTGGTATTGATCGCCAAATCCTTGACCTTGCCGATGAACGGGTGCAAATACCTATTCTGGGAAAAATCCAGTCGCTAAACGTATCAGTCGCTGCCGGCTTACTTGCCTATGAAGTTGTCCGGCAGCGTGCAGCTGTTACAGGTGAATAGGAACTTGTCTTTTGAATGTTTCTTCCAGTGAGATAAAGGTTTCAGTACTTGACACACCCGGAATCTTTTGAACTTTATCGCTCAGGATTTCTTTCAGGTGTTCGTTGTCGCGCGCATAAACTTTTACAAAAATGGCATATTGTCCGGTGGTGTAGTGGCATTCAACAATTTCGGAGATGTCCTGTAGTTTAATGGCTACATCGTCATAAAAACCACCTTTTTCAAGAAAAATGCCAACGTAGGTACAGGTTTTGTAATCCACCTTTTTGGGATCAATGTGATAGCCTGATCCGACAATCACATCCATTTCGATCATCCGGTTTACACGTTGGTGTACCGCTGCGCGTGAAACTCCTACTTCAGCAGCAACATCTTTAAATGGTATCCTTGCATTCTTTGTGATGATATCAAGGATATGTAAATCAATTTGGTCTAGATTGTTTCGTAATGTCATGTTCTTTCAGCCTTTAAAATATGGGCTAAAATTAATCAATTTTTGCCATTTAGTAGCAAAATGCTAGTTGAAACTCTTAAAATGGTGGTTGTTATCAACAAAATGGTCGGGAATTGTAGTTCTTTTGTATTATCTGTAAGATGAAAGTATTTAATGTTAATTCATTGTTTCACGGATTAATTTATTTTGTGTCAAAATGAGCTGAAAATTTTTGGTGTTTATTTTAAAATGTTATTTTTGTCGCATTAATAGTGTCAAATTGATATTGGCTGAAGATATTTTATTTGACTTTCGCGGGAAATTGTAGGTTTATTAAATATTTTGACATTATGAAAAATGCTAATCTAAGTTGGCTTTTTATCCTTTTGCTATTAATTATTGTTGGCATTGTTGGGGTAATGGTGCCAAGTGGTTTTGGCGGGTTAGACGACCCGAACATTAATACTGGTGATGTGGCCTGGATGTTGACTGCCACAGCATTGGTTTTGCTAATGACCCCCGGTTTGGCTTTCTTTTATGGGGGGATGATCCATCCGAAAAATATTCTTTCAACCATGTTGCAAAGTTTTATTGCAATGGGGGTTGTCAGCGTTTTGTGGGTTCTGGTTGGTTTTAGTCTGGCATTTGGTGACAGTGTAGGTGCCGCCGGGTATGGACTATTCGGTAATCCGGCTACCTTCTTCCTGTTTAAAGGGGTAACTGGTTCAACTAATCCTGATTTAAGCCCTACGGTTCCGCTGGCTTTGTTTGCTATGTTTCAACTGAAATTTGCAATCATCACCCCGGCGTTGATTACCGGATCGTTTGCAGGTAGGGTACGTTTCCGTTCCTATATGCTGTTTATGGTATTGTTTACCTTATTTATTTATGCACCATTATGTCACTGGACATGGCATCCTAACGGATTCCTCCGTAATTGGGGAGTGCTCGACTTTGCCGGTGGTACAGTTGTGCATATGTCTGCTGGTTTTGCTGCTTTGGCTGGGGCAATTTTCCTGGGTAAAAGGAAAGACTTTGGTAAAGAATTCAGACCGGCGAATATTCCTTTTGTCTTATTAGGTGCAGGTATGCTTTGGTTTGGTTGGTTCGGGTTTAATGCAGGATCGGCTCTTGGAGCAAACTCAACTGCTGCATTGGCATTGATGAACACAAATACCGCTTCAGCGGCTGCGATGCTTGCATATTTGTTCTACGATATGGTGAAAGGCAAAAAACCATCCGGAATGGGTGCAGCTATTGGGTTGGTAGTTGGGTTGGTAGCAATTACCCCTGCGGCCGGTTTTGTAAATGTTGGCTCAAGTATTTTCATTGGTGTTGTAGCGGCTCTTATTAGCAACTATGCAATTGAGTTGCGTTCGAAAACACGCCTGGACGATACGTTGGATGTATTCCCCGCCCACGGTATGGGAGGTATTGTTGGTATGTTGCTGACTGCTGTTTTTGCGCAGGAAGTTGGATTGGTTTACGGCGAAGTGACTACATTCCTGTATCACCTGCTTGCATTGGTAATTGTAGGGGTCTTTACATTTGGCGGTTCAATGCTGATGTATAAAATCACCGATATGATTGTTCCTTTGCGTGTATCTGCCCAGTCTGAAAAAATAGGCTTGGATATTAGCCAGCACAATGAATCATATGATTTTGAATATAAAAGCGGCGAGTAAGCTTTAACGTGGTCGCTCTTTATATATGCTCGAAACTCCCCTGTCTCCGGGGAGTTTTTTTGTTTCTGCCTGTTTGATTCATGTGAGATGATAAGACAAAAAAAAACCGTCAATTGACGGTTTTTATATTTGTTGCATATTGTTATTTCTTACTTGATTGGAACCTGGCGTTTAAAGTCCATTTCCAAAGAGATAAAGGTTTCAGTGCGTGCAATTCCTTCAATTTCCTGCAGTTCTTCATCAATCAGTTTTTTCAGGTGTTTGTTGGTTTTTGTCTGGATTTTGATGAAGATGGCATATTGTCCGGTGGTGTAGTGGCACTCAACAATTTCAGGGATTTTGCGCAGGGCCTCGGCAACCACGGTGTGGTATTTTGCCTTTTCGAGGTAAACTCCCATGTAAGCACAGGTGTTGTACCCTAATTTTGAAGGATTGACAATGAACTCGCTACCGGAAACAACCCCAAGGTTTAATAACCGTTGTACACGCTGATGGATTGCTGCACCCGACACTCCGCATTCGCGGGCAACTTCCAGGAACGGGATGCGTGCGTTTTTTGTAATCAGCCTGAGTATCTTTTCGTCCAGTTCATCAATCTGTGGCAGTGGTTCAATATAATCTTGATTCATCATATTAGTAAAAATTTTCTTCTTTGAAATTGATATGTAAATGTACTAATAAATGACAATTATTAAAAATGGTCGTTTGATAACGCTTTAATTGTAAAGAATTAAGAGTTTTTACCAATAAATTAGTATAAGTACATCTGTAAAATTGGGCAGCAAATGTATGATAATTTTTTATATTTCTCAATGATAAATTGAGGGGCTTAATAAAAATATATCAGCAAGTTACTAACTGCCTTTTTGTGCCGTTTGGTAATGGATGAACTCTGTGATATCATGACCACTCGGGTTTTGGTACACACGTAGATCGAACTCGGGCAGGATTGCAAAAATATGGTCAAATATATCTGCCTGAATAGCCTCATAGTTTGCCCAGCGTTTGTCCTTGCTAAACACGTAGATTTCTACTGGTAACCCGGTTTCGCTTGGCTGGAGGTGCCTGACCAGAAAAGTCATGCCCAGATTGATATTTGGGTTCTGCTTTAAATAGGCTTCCAGGTAATAGCGAAAAATACCAAGATTGGTTTGTCGTCGTCCGTTGAAGATGTCGCCAGGCTTAACCTGGAGCTTCTCGTTGTATTTTGCAATTTCTTCTTCCTTGTTGCTGATATAGTCTTTTAGCAGATAGAAATGGCTAAGCTTATCGAGCAGTTTTTCGTCGCAAAAACGTATGCTTTTCATGTCAATATTGATGGAGCGTTTTATGCGTCTTCCGTCTGATTCTTCCATGCCTGCCCAGTTGTTAAATGACTCTGATACCAGCGCGTATGTTGGGATCGTTGTAATTGTTTTGTCCCAGTTTTGGACTTTCACGGTCGTCAACGAAATATCGATCACTGTTCCGTCGGCTTTGTGGCTGGGCATTTCAATCCAGTCGCCCGGCTTGATCATTTTGTTGGCCGAGAGCTGTATACTGGCAACAAATCCGAGTATTGAATCTTTAAAAACCAAGAGCAGTACGGCGGCCATTGCTCCAAGGCCTGCAAATAAACCCAGAGGGGATTTATTAATGAGGAATGCGATCACGATGATAGTGGCAACAAAAACGATCAGGATTTGGACTAGTTGGATATAACCTTTTATTGGACGGGTAGATGCGTAGACGGTTGTTTGGTAAATGTCATTTACGGCACTTGCAGTTCTCACGGCAGCCATTGTGAAGATGATCACAAAATAAATCCGGGAAATGCCGAACAGGATTAGCGAAATGGTCTCGATTTCTGAAAAACTTTAGGCCGAGTAGATAATAAATGCTGAAGGAAGATGAGCCAGTGCTCCGAAAACTTTTCGTTTTATCAAATAGTCGTCCCAATCGGTGTTCGTCTTTTCAACAAAATGATGGATGATCTTTACCAAAACGACACGGGTAACAATTTGTGCCAATGCCGAAACTAGCAAAAGGGCGATGAGGGCTATAGAAATCGAAAATATTGTGGCCCAATCTAAAGAAAAATCCAATTGCTGAAATAAATCAATGAAAAAATCTTTTAAATACTTCATATTGCAGCTTGCTAACTGTTTTGAGATTTGTGTTTACTTTTATGATTTAAAAATAATAAAATGCCCTGACTATGAAACGTCCGTATATTTTATTCATGCTATTATTTTATCCGTTGATCATGCAAGCGCAGGATAAATTTTCAAATTACTTTGAGAACAATTCTTTACGGATTGATTATTTGATGGGAGGAACAGACAGCACGGCCGAGGTTTTTATAGAACAAATGAAAAAAGAGCCATTTTACGGTGGCTCCAGGGTTAATTTGGTTGACGGGAAAAACTACGGCACATATCGCTACCAGGTTTTTGACCAGAAAACTGGAGACCTTCTGTTTTCAAAAGGTTTTTGCCCGTTGTTTCAGGAATGGCAGACAACCGGTGAGGCACACGATTTGAAAAAAAGTTATTACCAGGTGGCTATTTTACCTTTTCCAAAAAAAGATATTCTTTTCACGATAGAGAGTAAAGAGTGGAACGGTGGTTACAAGCAACTCCTTTCGCTGGAAATTAACCCGAATGATTATTTTATCCTTCAGGAGGCATTACCGGATTACAAGGTAAACGAGGTTTTAAAAAATGGCAAACCGAACCAAAAAGTTGATCTCGTGTTTCTTCCGGAAGGATATACCGCTGCCGAGATGGATAAATTTCATGCTGATGTGGACCGTATGGTTGATATTTTGTTTGCTGCGACCCCATTCGATAAGCATAAAAACGATTTCAATATTTACTCGGTCGATGTTCCTTCAATGGAGTCGGGGACTGATGTGCCGGGTGACCTGATCTATCGGAATACCGCGTTCAACTCTACTTTTTACACCTTCGATACTCCGCGTTACCTGACGACGAAAGACCTGAAATCGATTCATGATGCAGCAGCATTGGTGCCATATGACCAGGTTTATCTTTTGGTGAATACGGATCGGTATGGTGGTGGCGGATTTTATAATTTTCTGACCGTATCGACTGTTGATAACGAAAAAACTCCGCAAGTGCTGGTGCACGAATTTGGCCATGCATTTGCCGGTTTGGCCGATGAATATTATTCGTCATCGGTGGCCTATGATGAGTTTTATAATCAGGCGCTGGAACCTTGGGAACCAAATATAACTACGCTGGTTGATTTTGAGCTGAAATGGAAAGCCATGATCGATACTGTAACTCCTGTCCCTACTCCCCGCGAGGGAAAATACAGGAAAGCAATCGGTGTTTTTGAAGGAGGTGGTTATGTGGACAAAGGGATTTACAGCCCCATGATGGATTGCCGCATGAAGAGCAATGAAGCTTCGGGGTTTTGCCCGGTTTGTCAGCAGGCAATCGAAGAGGCAATTTTATGGTATTGCAAGTGATGCGATCACACTTCTAGAACAAATAGTTCAATCCCATGTAAAAGCCCGAGGTGCCATCGCGTTTGTCGGTAGCCATGCCATAATCAAATGACACAATAAAATTTTCATTCATCGCTACGCGCAAGCCTGTACCGAATGATGTATGCAGTTTTTCGGCATGATCATCAAAATAGTCGGAATACCTTATGGAGGACATGAAAGGGGACAATGGGTTTACAAAGTCAACTTTGTTGGTTACCCTGCCAAAATCGAGAAACCCGTTCAGCCCCAAGTAGAAGTTATTATTGTGCCATTGGAAACGGGCAAATTTCCAGCGTAATTCAGCATTGCCATAAAAAAAGCCATCGCCAATGATCCGGTTTCGTTTAATTCCGCGGAGTGTTTTCGAGCCGCCAAGCCCCTCGGAGGTTGACCCTTTCATGGTTGATGTGATTACTTGCGACTGGTAATAGAACGGAACATTCCCGCCAAGTGTTGATTGGTACGAGAGCCGGTACGCCAACGCCAAATCGTTTGGTACAAGTGTAAAATATTCCCGGTGGGTCAGGTTGATTTTTGAAAATGAACCTTCAGCGCCAAGTATCTTTGGCGAAAATACCAGCACCGCTTCCGTGTAAATGCCTTTCATCGGGTTGGGCTTATTGTCGCGGGTGTCAACTAGGAAACCGGCTTTGAGCTCGGGCACAAAACCCCCGTCGGCTTCATTTGCTGAAACAATTCCCCATTGTTGGTACAGGTCAAACAAACCGGCAATGTCAGGTAGTTTGTCGGCTTCCTTTTTGCCTTTATTCAATTTTCCGATATCGACAGAACCAATCACAAAATTTAAAAAATTCAACCCGGCCACCCAGCGAAACCGGTTTCCCGAAATCTTACCGTCAATATCAATCTTCCAACGGAAAAGTTTCCTGTCGTACTTGTAAAACACGCGGCTTTTGTAATCAGCGCTTTCTTCATCAATCCAACTGGTGTTAAAAACGGCATCATAGCCGTTAAATCCATAGAAGTCATATGTTTGGTCGGTCAGGTAGCTCAGGTCGACCGAAGTGTGCAGGCCGTTGATCAATTGGTCGGAGTCGTAGTAAAAACGATAGATTCCACTTCCTTTGGTGAAGTGGGAAACCTCGAAGTAAAGCGAATGATCATATTCAGGATAGCGGCTGCCATCGCCGTAATGAAACAGGTTGATTACCCCGCCATATTGAAACCCCAGATCCGAGTCGAAAGTAATAGCGGGCAGTGCGCCAAAGTTCCATCCTTGTTTAATGATTTGTTCCGATTTGTCGGTTTGTGACAAAGCCGTCAGACTCATAAAAACTAAGAATAGGGAGATTAGTCTTGTCTTCATTATTCCGGTTTTTGATTGTAAACGAAGATAGCTTTTTTTCAGCATGAGGACCACATATAAAAATGGCATAAACGTGAAACCTTGGTTCTTTCAATCTGGTTTATTCTGTGTTCTTTTCAATTGTCATTGAAAGAACGTTTTTGGTTCGAAGTCTTGTCCGTTGCTCATCTAGTCTGATTGTTTGGGTATTAGGGATAATCAGGGGGACTAAATAGGTGTTGTACAGCAATTTTTTAGTGTTTGACGTTGCTCAAAACAGTATTATTTCTTTCTTTTATTGAAACTTCCATGGGATTAATCGGGAATATATGGATTCAGCAGGGAGACGAGAAAGCAAAGATTCTGATGATTTGCCAGGGCAGAGACTGCCAGATATGATAATTGATGCTCAAAACAGTCTGTGTGATTCTTCAGACGAAAAGGAAGTTGCCGGGAAATATGCCAGGTTATTGGCCACAGTTCCGGGCATTACTTCCTGCAAGGTTTGTTTGGGAAATTCATTTGCAAAGGAAGGCAGCTTTGATCAATCCACTTGCAATGGCTGCTGGCTGGCTGATCAAAATACGAATAAAGGAAGCACAATTCCAAAAGACTTTCGGTGTCAATTGGAAACGTTACCCGGTTCGTATGTTTTTCCGTTGGATACCGTTGATCATCGTTTTGGGTTCTTTGCCTTAATTGTCGGACAAGTTGATTTATTCGAATCGTGTAAACCATACGTTGAGAACCTTGGTAACTTCGCTTCTCTTACATCTGAAAACCTTTTTCTGAAAAGTGAATTGCATGCAACTACAAAGAAGAACATGGATGAGGGAAGAAAACCTGAAGAAACAGAAAAAACTTTTCGCACTAACGCAGAGCAGGAAAAATTCATTAAAAAACTTACCGGGAGAGAGCAGATGTTTCGCGCATTAGTGGAGAACTCTCCGGACATTATAGCCCGTTATAATCTGGATGGCATGCGGATATATGTTAATCCGGTTTATGTCAGGGAATCAAAAATTTCCGAGCAAGAGTTATTGGCAGTCGCCCCGGTGCAACGGTCGCCATTGTCTCCTGATACCGCAAAGAGGGTGCAGGATATGGTTCGAACAGTAATAAAAAGCGGTGTTGAAGCTTCAGCGGACATAAAATGGAACAGAGAAGACGGTGAGCATTGGTATAACCTGCGTGTTTTCCCCGAGTTTGACCAGGATGGGAAGATTGTGAGTGTTATGTCGGTTTCGAGGGATATAACTGAGCGAAAACTCGTCGAGGTAGAACGCCTCAGGCATCTTTGGTTTTTCGAATCGCTTGATCGGGTTAACCGGGCAATTCAGGGAACCGATAATATGGAAGAAATGATCGACCGGGTCTTCAGTGTTATTCTTTCCGTTTTTAACTGTGACCGGGTTTGCTTGTTGCACCCGGTTGATGAGAAGGGGCATGCCTGGGGGGGACTGATGAAAGGCAAGAAACCGGAGTACAATCTTAGCATCCCTTCTTCCGGGATACTGTTACAGCCCGAAACTTTCGAACAGTTCCAAATGATCCTAAAATCCGGGCACCCGGTGACTTTTGGATCCGGGAACCCGCAACCGGTTATACCCGATGAGCTAAGCAAGCTAGGTGTAAAAAGCCAGATTTCCCTGGCGATTTTCCTGTCAAATGGGAAACCACGGATGTTTGGATTACAGCAATGTTCACATACCCGCACTTGGACTGCCGATGAGAAGCTTCTTTTTCATGAAGCGGGATGCCGGGTGGCTGACCGGATAGCCACTTTCAGTAACTATGAGAACCTGCTCAAGAGTGAACAACGTTACCGGATGGTTTTTGAAAATTCCCCTGTTTCGATTTGGGAGGAGGATTGCTCAAAAGTTGTTGAGCTTTTCAATAACTTGAAAAATGAAGGCGTAACCGATCTGGAGGCGTACTTTGAACAGCATCCTACAATGATTTCGGAATGTGCCGGACTGGTGAAGATTGTTGATGTGAACAAGGAAGCACTTTTGATGCACGCTGCCGGAACAAAACAGGAATTAATGGACAACCTGGCCAATATCTTTACACCGGAATCATTTGAGACCTTTAAGAAGGAACTGGTATGTATCTGGAATGGCAAGACTGAAATGGTGAGTGATGCCGTTGTAAAAGACCTGAGAGGGGGGCGTCGACATGTGACGGTCTATTTTTCTGTTTGCCAGGGCCATGAAGAAAACTTTTCAAAAGTACTCGTTTCCCTCACCGATATTACCGACCGTGTTCATGCCGAGGCCGAACTTCGGCAAAACGAGTCTCGTTTTCGCTCCTTGTATAATAATACCCCGGTCATGCTTCATTCTATTGATCAGTACGGGCGGTTGGTTAGTGTCAGCGATTTTTGGCTTGAAAAAATGGGGTATTCTCGCGAAGAGGTGATTGGACACAAGTCGATAGAATTTTTAGCGGAAGAATCACGGCGATATGCCGCTGAGGTTGTGTTGCCTGAATTTATGGTAACCGGGGAATGCACGAATATCGAATATCAATTTGTCAGGAAAGACGGGGTTATCATGGATTGCTTGTTGTCGGCTATTTCCGAAAGTGACGATGACGGGCATGTAATCCGTTCGCTGGCCGTTATAAATGATATTACAGATAGGAAAAGAGCCGAAAGTGCGTTGCAAAATACGGCGAAGAATTTGAATGAAGCCCAGCGACTGTCCCATATTGGTAGCTGGGAGCTGGATCTGGAAAAGAATGAATTGGACTGGTCCGATGAAATCTACCGGATTTTTGAGATTGATCCGGAAAAGTTTGGTGCTACTTATGAAGCTTTTCTGAACGCCATTCATCCCGAGGACAGGGATGCTGTGAACCTTGCTTATACGGAGTCTCTTAAAACCCGAAGACCATACGATATTGAACACCGGTTACTTTTTCCCGATGGACGGGTGAAGTATGTTCACGAGCAATGTGAAACTTTTTATGTCGGAGATAAGCCGGTTCGGTCAATTGGCTCGGTGCAGGATATTACTGAGCGCAGGCTGGCCGAGGAGGCTTTACGTGACAGTGAGTGGCGTTATCGTGAAATCTTCGACAATGTTCTTGATGGATTGTACCTTCTCGAAGTTGAAGATGATGATATTTACCGAATGGTTGAGGTGAACCCGGCGTTTGAGAAGATCAGTGGCCTTTCCCGTTCAGCTTTGGCCGGAACACTGCCCGATGATGTGTTCCCGCCCACGGCTGCCGAGATCGTGAAGGCTCACCAACGTCGATGTGTTGAGACCGGTCAAGCCATCGAAGAAGAATTATTGCTGGACTTGCCGTCCGGTCAACATTATTTTCATTCTGCGTTGATTCCCGCACGTGACGACACGGGGAAAATAAAACGTATTGTTGGTATTTTTAAGGATATAACCGAACGTAGGTTGACCGAGGAAGCCCTGCGGAAATCTGAACAGAGAAAGACTGTGCTGAATAAACTTGCCACAATCTTCCTAACCATCCCCGATGAGGAGATGTATAGCGAAATAGTTGCAGTTGTGCTTGATATCACCCAAAGCAAGTTTGGCTTATTTGGGTTTATCAACGAAAACGGCGACCTTTCAATCCCGAGCTTGAGCCATTCAATCTGGACTGATTTTAACGTTAAAGACAGAACAACTGTTTTTCCTAGAAGGATGTGGGGCGACAGTGTCTGGGGACGGGCAATCCGAGAGAAAAGGTCTTTCGTGTCAAGCGGGCCTTTTCATTTACTGAAAGGGTATATACTTGTTGAGCATTTTGTTACTGTCCCTATTGTGTTTGGGAACAGGACGATTGGCTTAATAAGCTTTGCCAATAAAGAAAACGGGTACAGCAACGAAGATATCGGCTTACTGAAAGATATTGCCCGGTTTATTTCACCCATCCTGAATGCCCGCTTACAACGCGACAGGCAGGAACGTGTCCGGAAAATAGCCGAGGAGGAATTGATTAAAGCCAAAGAAAGAGCGGAGGAGGGCAACCGTTTAAAGACGGCATTTTTGCAGAATATTTCCCATGAAATCCGTACTCCCATGAATGCGATTTACGGTTTCTCTGAGCTTTTGAGAACCCCCGGCATCACTGACGAGGAAAGGGAAAATTATTTATCGATCGTTCAAAATAGCAGTGATCAGTTGCTTTCAATTGTGTCGGATATTTTAACGATATCATCTATTGATACAAAACAGGAAAAAATCAATATCCAACCGATAAATATTCATGAAGTCATAAATGAACTGGTGACCGTGTTCGAAAAACGGATAGCGGTTCCGGATGTTCAGTTGCGTGTTGAGCAACGGTTGAAAGGTAAGCAGCCGGAAATTTATGCCGACCAGACAAAATTGATACAGGTGCTGACCAATTTACTTACAAATGCGGTGAAGTTTACACACAAAGGCTTTATTGAGATTGGTTACAGCATAATAGGTGACAGTGAACCCTGCGAGTTACAGTTTTATGTGAAAGACACCGGTATTGGTATAAAGGATGAATTGCATGAAAAGATTTTCGAACGTTTCAGACAAGCTGATGAGACCATCCGTGTCAGGTACGGTGGAACCGGTTTGGGACTTCCAATATCAAAGGGGTTGGTCGAGTTGCTGGGAGGCCGGATGTGGGTGCAATCAGAACCGGGAGTGGGGACCACTTTTTATTTCACCATTCCATACACGCCAGTGAACTGATTGCCGGGAAGTGAATAGTGGATGCTAAATCAATTGGAAAACGTTTCTTTCCCACCAAACACTGTCAGGAGCTTCGCACGTTGACAGGTTGTTGCCCCTCAAATTCCCACCATTCCGGCGCAGGCCGTAATCTGTTTGCGATGGAATGCGTAACAGAGAAATATCTGGTCGCCGAGCCGAAATACCAAGTCGCTACACCGAAATACCAAGTCGCTACACCGAAATAACCGGACGCTGGGTCGAAATAACCACTCGTCGGACCGAAATGTCAAGTCGCCGAGCCGAAATAACCACCCGTCTCGTCGAAATACCAAGTCGCTGAACCGAAATAACCACTCGCCGGACCGAAATGACTACCTGCAACAAAGACACGCTGTGATTTGGAAATCTATGCCATCTTCCGAACAAAGATTTTCGAAAATTTGAGAACCCGATTAATGATTCCGAACCTGATGATGGCTGACTACTAAGTTTATATCTTATATTTGAGATATAAACGCACTTTTTGTTTCGATAAAGAAGAAATAAAGTGAGTAGAATTATACATATACGTTAGGTTTCATACTATCTAAAAACAATGCTAATGACTAAATCAGACTCAGACATATATAAATTCTCATCATTAGAAATTGGAGAATCAATAGTAGCAGGAAAGCTTTTAAAGTTTAATAATCCCGAATTTTTTAATGACCCCTTTGATTGTGATATCAACCTTTTAGAATTTGATTTTAATGACAGGAGTATTGAAATAGACAACGATTTGAAAAATGTAAAAACCATTTTAGAAAAAGAATTTGGCCAAGAAACCGAAGTTCTGATGAAACAAATAAGTGAATCAGAGATTAAAGAGTTTTATAAGCAAAGTCAACTTAAAAAAATATCAAAAACTGCTATATGTTGCTTTTCAACATCCTTCGAGAATACAATAATGTGGTCTCATTACAGTGATAATCATAAAGGAATTTGTCTAAATTTCGACTTATCCATTCCAGAACCATTTATTGACTACCCTTCTGAAAGATTTGGGAAAGGACTTGTTGATTACGATGATTATTCTCCTATTAACTATCTTAAATCAAAAAAGAAAGCTTTAAGAAAACTTTTATACACTAAATCAAATGACTGGAAATATGAAAACGAATATCGTTTTTTTATACAAGAGGAACATGGTCTTTTTCGATTTGATAACGAATTTTTGAAAGGAGTTATTTTTGGAATTCGAGTCTTACCTGATGAAATTGAACGGTTTAAGAAGGTTTGTGTAAATCATGGTTTCTCTAAAATCTATTTTAAGAAACTTATTAAAGACAAATTATCGATTCGAATTGAACAAGCGTGAAAGCATGAAAACCTAAAAGTGTTGATCCTCGGCCAGCGCACAGCTTGATCGTACCGAATCCTCTGAATTGACAATCTATCCAACCCGTTAACCGAATCCTCAGGTTCTTATAAAGTGCAGAGTAGCAACAGAAGAAAAAGTAAATCATTTTATCACCTAAAACCAAAAAACATGATTGACGACAAACTAAAGGAAATACGGGAATTCTGCATTCAGAATTCGAACCAGGCGAATGTTGAAAAGTATTCGAAGTACTTCAAAGAAGGGTTCGATGGGTACGGTATTCCGCAAAATGTGTACGAAGCACAGCGGGATTCGTGGATTGAAGCGTGGAAAGCTGAAATGACACTTGATAAGTACCTTGAGTTGGGCGATAAGTTGGTACAGGTTGGAAAGTACGAAGAAATCTCGTTTGGAATAGCTTTTTTAAAATCGGAACGGGAAAATTATACCGAAGCGGTTTTTGACCGGATTGGCCGGTGGTTTGGGTACGGCATAACTAACTGGGCCAACACAGATGTTCTTTGCATGTTGGTGCTTTTTGCTTTTATGGAAGATAAGGTAATTGGCTTTGGGAAGTTAAAAGAATGGACTACCTCCGCGTCTGAATGGCAACGACGGGCTGTTCCGGTAACGCTGGTCGAACTGATAAAGAAAGGCCTGAACCCGGAGGAAGCCTTGCCGTTGGTGGAACCGATCATGCTGGATCAGTCGGAATATGTGCAGAAGGGGATTGGGACGTTGTTACGCGGGCTATGGAAGAATTATCCGCGTGAGATCGAAGACTTCCTGATGGCCTGGAAAGATCAGTGTGCCCGGTTGATTGTTCAGTATGCAACCGAAAAAATGGATAAAGAATCAAAACTAAAATTCAAGAAAAATAAACAGTAGTCTCCGACTAAAATTGATTAAATCTTCCAGAAATATTGAAAATATTACGTCCCTACGGGACTTTTATGTGATTTGCATCTTGCTTTCTACCACCATTTTGCCCCTCCGGGGCAATCCGGCATTGCCGGATAAATACAGGTAGGAAAAAAGTTGACACTAACTTATTCCAAGTCCCGTAGGGACGTAATCTCAATTTTCCGGACAATAATGAAAAATAAATAACAAAAATTTGAATCATGACAAAACCAATAACTAACCGCAGGCAATTTATCAGGATGGCTTCAGTGGCAGGCATTGCTTCCGCGTATATTCCTTCAGCTTTTGCTGGTAACCGGGCAGACGAAGAAATTCCGGTGAAAGAAAAAATGGTTTTCCTGTTCCAGGGCGACTCCATTACCGATGGCAACCGTGGCCGCAACGACGACCCGAACCACATCCTGGGACATGGCTACTGCTTTGCGGTGTCGAGCCGGATTGGCGCCGATTTTCCGCAATACGGGTTTCAGTTTATCAATCTTGGCATCAGCGGGAATAACGTGTCGGATCTCGAGAAGCGCTGGACGGCCGATGCCCTCGACCTAAAGCCGGATGTACTAAGCCTGCTGGTGGGTATCAACGATGTAAACGCGCTGGTGGAAAGCAGGCCGGATGCAATAGACCTACAAGCTTTTGAAGCAACCTACCGTAAACTACTGACCGATTGCCGGGCGCAAAATCCCGAACTTTTAATCGTTTTGGGATTGCCGTTTTTCTTTGCTTCGGGCTGGCGCAAAGACTTTTACGACCAATGGCATCCGCTCACCCGGGAGCGTGCCGAAGTGGTGAAACGCATTGCAGCTGATTTTGATGCGGTATTGATCGACTACCCCAGCGTATTTGAAGAAGCACAAAAAAGGGCGCCTATCGACTACTGGATTTGGGACGGCGTTCACCCAACGGTTTTCGGGCACGAACTGATGGCTCGTGAATGGATTAAGCAAGTAAGTACAAGGCTTCCGTTTTTGAAAAAGGATCACGATTAATACTCGTTTCCCTACACGGTTAACAGGCTGTTGCCGATTCGGGTTTTACGGGCATCGGCTGGAACTAATTTATTCGGCATAAAAACACCGGTTCTTCTTTTTTGTTTAACTACAATCGGCGGTGTTGGTTAATGCCGAAACACAAATGAATTGAAAAAAACTAAACGAAGTAATATGGAGTTAATATCGAAGATTTTGACGGGAGTGGTAGCAATTGAGCACCTGTATATTTTGTACCTGGAAATGTTTGCCTGGGAGACTTTGGGAAAGAAAACATTTAGGGGAGGGCTGCCCGATGAATTGTTTGCTCCAACTAAAAAGATGGCTGCAAATCAAGGGCTGTACAATGGCTTTCTGGCGGTTGGGCTGATCTGGTCTTTCTTTATTGCTGATCAGGAATGGAGCTCAAATATTGCACTGTTCTTTTTAGGTTGTGTGATTGTTGCCGGAATTTATGGCGCTTTAAGTGCAGCCCGGAAAATATTTTTTGTCCAGGCACTCCCCGCAATAATTGCCCTTTTGTTTGTGTTTTTGACTAAATAAAAATAATTCATGAAAAAAATCTGCCTGTTTGCATTACCGTTTTTGATCGCCATAAGCTTGGCGGCTCAACCAGTTAAAAAAGACATCCTTATTTCATTTGACGGAAATTATTCCAAAACCAAGTCGAGAGGAAAAACGGAACAAACGACGTTTCATACAGTGGAAGAAAGTCTGGGTTTATCCCTTTCTGTTGAGCGATTTTTTACAAACAACTTTTCAGTAGGAATTGGGTTGGCGCATTATTGGGATGAAGATGCGCAAAGCGACCATAAACTCGAGGGGAATGTATTCACATTAAACTATGTGGAGATCGAAAGTAATTACTGGATGCCTAAAGTTTTCTGCAAATATTATTTACCATTAACCAAGCGGTTTTATGCTGTGCCACATTTAACAGGTGGTTTTGGCAAAGCAAAAGCGGATGTTGCCGGAGGGACGAATACCAGTGAAAAACTGCCCGACAACGAGCTGGTTCTTGGGGATGCCCCAAGCATATCGTTTATTCATTTCGAGTCTAAAAAGGATGTGAATTTGCTGCAAGTTGAGCTGGCGCCCGAATTTGTCTATTTCTTTGCCAAACGTTGGGGAGCGACAGCCTATTTGGGCGGCTTGAGTTATAACAAGCTTAGCGGAGGTATGGAAAACACGGACTGGACTTTCAGCTTTAAGCCCAAATACTGGCGGTTGGGAGTAAATTTCCGGTTTTAAAAAGAAGGTACAAAAGAAATAAAAAAGCACCCGGCTGGTTTAATCCGAAAGCCGGGTGCTTTGTTTTTCGGAAACAGGTTCTAAAAAAACGCTGTTTCCTCTGTCTTTTAACTTTGGATAGCTCCCTGCCCGGTCTGGCTGGACGGGGGTGGTTAAAACAACTTGGATCAAAAATTCTTACTTCATTTCTGCTTTTTCAGGTGCACGGTCGTAGTGACAACAGTTGGGCAATGTGTCGTAGGTTTCGTTGCTGGCGTGGTGCATGTCGGTATCGTGACCGGCTTTGGCAATGGCCATATGTACTTTGTGCACGTCGGTTTTGCTGTCGTCCAGTGTCACTTCCATCATCTTGGTTTCCTTGTTCCAGTCGGCAGCGCTAACGCCATCAACCGACAGGGCAGCTTTTTCGATGCGTTTCTCGCACATGCCGCAGTTGCCGTACACTTTAAATTTTTCGGTTTTGTTTCCTGCAAAAACCGCTGCTGTCCCTAACAGGAACAGTGTTACTAAACTCAATACTTTACTTTTCATCTTTTTAAAATTTTTGAAGATTATTATTTAAATGAATTTATTTTGTTCTTAGCCGTAAGGCATTCGAAATAACTGATACAGAGCTGAAACTCATCGCAGCAGCAGCAATCATCGGGCTAAGCAGCAATCCAAAGACAGGGAAAAGGATTCCAGCTGCAACCGGTACGCCCAGTGAGTTGTACACAAAGGCAAAAAACAGGTTCTGTTTGATATTGCGCATGACTTTATGGCTTAGTTCCCGGGCACGAACAATGCCTTTGAGATCGCCTTTTACCAGGGTGATTTCGGCGCTTTGCATGGCAATGTCGGTACCGGTTCCCATGGCAATGCCAATGTTGGCCTGAGCCAATGCCGGGGCATCGTTAATGCCGTCGCCGGCCATAGCTACCACATGCCCTTGTCGTTGCAGTTCTTTTACCCGGTTGTATTTATCTTCGGACAGACAGTCTGATTGGTACCCATCCAAGCCGAGTTCTTCGGCCACCGCTTTGGCTGAAAATTCATTATCGCCGGTGAGCATGTGCACTTTCACACCCATTTGTTGCAACGATGCGATTGCTTTGGCTGAGCTTTCCTTAATTCTATCCGAAACGCTGACGATGCCTTCCACTTTGTTTTCCAATAGCAGGTACATCACGGTTTGTCCGGTTGATTGCCATTTGTTGACTAAAGTTTGTTTGTCTGCGTTGAGTGTTGCTCCAAAATCTTCCAGCAGCCGGTGATTTCCCAAACCAATTCTTTGATGCTGAAAAGTGGCTTTTACACCTTTGCCTGTCACTGCTTCAAACTGATCAAAATCAATCAGTTTTACCCCTTCTTCTTTAGCCCCCTTTACAATGGCATTGGCAATGGGATGTTCACTGTTGGCATCGATCGAAGCTGCCAGTTGAAGAACTTCATCATCGGTCAGTTTGCCTAATGATTGGTAGGCCTTCAGGGATGGTTTCCCCTCGGTAATGGTTCCTGTTTTGTCGATGATCAGGATATCGACTTTGTTCATTTCTTCAATGGCCCGGGCATCTTTCACCAAAACGCCAGATTGGGCTCCGCGTCCGGCTCCTACCATGATTGACATCGGTGTGGCTAAACCCAATGCGCAGGGGCAGGCAATAATCAACACAGCCACGGCATTCACAAAGGCGTATACATAAGCCGGATCAGGGCCCCAAACGGCCCACACCGCAAAGGTGATCAGCGCAATACTGATGACAATTTGTACAAAATATTTGGCAACCACATCGGCTAGTTTTTGGATGGGAGCACGCGATCGACTGGCCTCGTTTACCATTTCGATGATTTGGGCGAGAAGCGTGTCGGAACCGACCTTTTCGGCTTTCATCGTGAAAGCGGTGTTTCCATTGATGGTGCCGCCGGTAACCGGATCACCAGCTGATTTTTCGGCAGGAATAGGTTCCCCGGTGATCATGCTCTCATCAATTACCGCGTTGCCTTTCTTGATCTTCCCGTCCACCGGAATTTTTTCGCCGGGCTTAACTTTCAGCAAATCGCCAACGACTACTTCTTCCAGCGGAATTTCTTCTTCTTGCCCGTTACGGATAACCCGGGCAACCGGAGGGGCCAGCTGAAGTAAAGCCTTGATTGCCGAGCTTGTCTTACTGTGGGCCCGAAGTTCGAGTACCTGTCCCAGCAAAACTAGGGTGAGGATCACGGCGGCCGCTTCAAAGTAAACATGAACATTTCCCTGCGCATCCTTGAACTGGGCGGGGAAGAGGCCGGGAATCAGCATGGCCAGAACGCTGAACAGGTAGGCTGCACCAACTCCGATTGAAATTAATGTCCACATATTAGGCGAATGACGGACAACAGAACTGTAGCCCCGTTTGAAGAAGCTCCAGCCGGAATAAAATACAACCGGCGAAGCCAAAATAAATTCGACCCAGTTCCAGATTTTTTTCGGAGCCAGCTCATCCAGATGAAGAAAGCTGAAAACGTCTGACATGGCAATGATGAACACCGGAATACTTAATGCCAGCGCCAGCCAGAACTTTCGGGTCATTTTGAAGTAGGCTCGTTCTTCTTCGCTGGTTTCCTCTGCTTTTTCAGGAACCAGATCCATGCCGCATTTGTGACAATTTCCCGGGTGGTTTTGTTTCACTTCCGGGTGCATCGGGCAGATGTAGTTCGTTTTTTTGTCCGTCGGTTTCGTTTCTTCTTTTAGCAGGTGCATACCACAAACCGGACAATCACCGGGCTTGTCGTAGGTTTTGTCCCCTTCGCAATGCATGGGGCAGTAATATTTTGTTGTTGCTTCGGTGTCCATGAGTTTTGTTTTTTCTTCTTCAGAAAGTAAACAGGTCACGATAAGAGGGCCCGCTTTTTATCTTCAAACTCTTCTTTACTGATTTCGCCTTTAGCATATCTTTCTTTTAAGATTTCCAAAGCTGATTTTGATTGTTGTGGAGATGAGGGATTACTGTTGTTAATCGCCTTAACGATCAGCCAGATCAAAACGATCAAAATCGCCAGGCCAATCAGCCAGCCGAAACCCATTCCCCAACTCATTCCGTTTAATCCGTGCATGACAATCTCCTTTTTTTGTATTATTCACACCCATTCGGGGCCTCTCTGCAGGGCAGAGGTATATTATTCAGTTCATTTGGTTACCGGAGCCAGATTCATTCCGCAAATCGGGCATCTGCCGGGTGCATCGTAGGTTTTTTCACCTTCACATTTCATCGGGCACTGGTAAACAACTTTCGCATCGCTACTGCTTTGGGCTGCCTGCTGATGATGAGTATGTCCGCCACCCCCGCAGCAGGGAGCTGTTTCTCTCATCTCATTTGGCCGTCCAAATCCTTTGAATATTTCTCTGAATGTTTTCATAATTGATTGTTTTAATTCTATAATTCAAAGTTACGCGATGCCTTTCGGGGCATTGTTACACAATTTTCAAATTCATTTACATTATTTTAAGGTATCAGAGCTGATCGATTGATTTTCGATTTTGCTCTGCCAGTTTCTTAAAAAATGAAGGTGTGAAACCAGTTACTTTTTTGAATTGACCTGATAAGTGAGCCACGCTGCTGTAACCCATTTCCCAGGCGATTTCACTCAGCGATTTTTCATCGTAAACCAACAATTCCTTGACACGCTCAATCTTTAGGTTGATCAGGTGCTTTTCGATGGTTGTCCCCTCAACCGACGAAAAGAGTGTGCTCAGATAATTGTAGTCCAGATTAAGCTTTCCGGACAGGAACTCAGAAAAATTCACATTTAGCTCTTCCGGCTTTTGGTAGACGAAGTCAATCGTGAGCTTTTTGATTTGTTCGATTAAGCGGCTTTTGGCATCGTTGATAATTTCAAAACCTACTGTGTTAAGCTTACTGGCAATAGATGCAAGTATTTCATCGGGAACAGTACCGTTGACCGAAACTTTTCCCATCTGTACGGTTGCACCCGGGAATCCGGCTTCCCGGAAAATTCCGGAAACCACCATGATGCACCGGTTACAAACCATATTTTTGATGTAAATGTCCATGGGTAAATACGGTAATTAAATTGCAAGGATTCCGTTATCGTCGGTTCTGACTTTGTACACTTCGTCGACCGGCGAAATGATAATCAGTCCGTCGCCCCGGTAACCGGTTCGTCCACTTTTCCTGATGATTTCCACAACCGGAGTCACATGTTCGTCGGCGATCAAAATCTCCAGTTTAATGACCCGGTAGGCATCAGCAAACGGATACTTGTCGCTGATATGTTGTTTCTCATGGTCGGAATACTGTCCGGTTCCTTCACACTCTACGAAAGTCATGCAACAAAAGCCCTCGCTTTTGAGTGCATTGAACACTTCTTCCGCTTTTCGGTGTCTGATATATGCTTTGATTAGTTTCATACTGATGTTTTTGTTTGAGTTTCCTCTTTCTCTTTTTCCTTTTTTATGGGACAATTAGCCAGGTCTCTTAACTGGCATTTTGAGCACGCTAAATCATTATCGGGTTGATTATCATCTTCCAGCGCGCAGGAATGGATGGTAAATTCAGCATTCTTGTCGAACAGCAATTTTACCCCCAGGGCTAGCATGACAATAGCCACTAAAATGACTGATATGATGAGTGTCGCGAGAAACATGGCTCATTTCTTTATTCTTTCTTTTTATTTAGGTCGCAACAATCAAGTCGCCCGCTGCCCAGGTTTTCCTTGTTGCTTTTGGCCATATTCAGTATCCAGCGTTTCAAAAAACCTGTTTTTTGAGGTTTACCGGTAACTTCAATTCCAAGATCGGAGATCAATTTCTCCACGTTCGCTTCGCTGATCTGATAAGGATTATACCCGACTGTAATCAGGTTCCCGGAGAACGAAATCGTTTGAATCCCGTTTCGGGAATCAATCAAAGCCTGGCATGCCTTTTTCAAATCTTCGGACAATGGTTTTGCTGTCCGCATTTGATGATTTTGAATATACTCTTCCATGACAGTGCTTTTTATTGGTTATACGAAAGAAGGAGGAATTCTCCTTTGACTCCGGTACTGATTTTACAGCTAATCTTCGCTTCGATACAAACAGCACTCGGGCAATTCGTTGTAAGCCGCATCGGGTGCTTTGTATTTTTCCGTATCGTGGCCAACCGCGGCAATGGCTTTTTGCACGGCATCGGCCGAAGTCTTGCCAGGATCAAATTGCAGGTGCAGCAGCTGTTTATCCGCTTCCCAAGAGGCCGACAGTACACCATCAACAGCTTTGGCCGCGGTTTCGATCCGGTCTTTGCACATGTCGCAATTGCCCGAAACGTTGAACATCACATGTTCGCTTTTCGTGAGGGTTTCACTCGCAGTGAAGCCCTCACTGGTACGATGACTGGCTTTGGTTGTACTTGGAGTGAAGCCCTCACTTTCGCCCGGAGCCGGGTTCATCATACTCGGCAGCCCCTGAAGTTGGGCAGCCGCATCAATTTTGAAGACGCCATTTACGGCGATTTCTTCACCCTCGGACAATCCATCGGTTATCACGTAAAAGTTTCCGGCTTCCGGCCCCAGTTCAATCTGGCGGTAGAGGAAGGTCGGGTTTTCGCGTTCAGGCACCTTCACATAAACCACGGAGCGTTTGCCGGTCCAAAGTACTGCTGATTTCGGGATGAGCAGATCGTTGCTGTTTTCAGCAATTTTAGATTGAACAGTTCCGTTGACAAACATTTCGGGTTTTAGATCGAGTTTCGGGTTGGCAATTTCCACTCTCACTTTGGCTACCCGTGTGGCGCTGTTGATAAACGGATCGATGTAGCTTACTTTTCCCTTGAAATTTTTGCCGGGAATTGCCTGAATGGTAAAGTTGACCTGATCGCCTGTTTTAACCCAGGGCAGGTCGCTTTCGTAAGCATCAAACATCACCCAAACCCGCGTGAGATTGATGATCTGGAACAGGGCGTTTCCTTCTTTTACATAGTCGCCCAATGACACGTGGCGCATCATAACCGTACCGGTTATTGGCGACAAAATGTCGAAGTATAGCAGAGGTTCACCTTTTTCTTCAATCGATGCGATTTGTCCGTCTGTCAAATCCCAGAGTTTCAATTTGGATTTTGCGGCGTTGTACAGTGACGGGCGACTGTCTTTTAACGCGATTGATTCCAGTAATTCGCGTTGGGCTGTTACCAGATTGGGAGAATAGATGGTTGCCAGTTTTTCGCCCTTTTTCACTTGCTGCCCGGTAAAGTTGACAAACAACTTTTCTATCCGTCCGCCAAAGCGTGCGGTGAGTTCCGCAATGTTGCGCTCGTCGGCATGAACCTTTCCCTGCAGATAGACTGTTTTTTCGGGTGCCCCTTTGCTTACGGTCATGGTTTGAATTTCGGCCAGCTTTGCAGCCGATTCGGTCATGGCAATCTCGTTGGGATTCATCTGTTCTTCGTCGGATTGCAGGGAGTTCAGCGGAACCAGATCCATGGCGCAAATCGGGCATTTCCCGGGATGATCCATCCGGATTTGCGGGTGCATGGAGCAGGTCCAAATGGTGGCTTCTGCTTCGTGATCATGACTTTCCGCAACTGTTGCTTTTTCGGCGGGAGTTGTTGCATCACCCGATGAATGGAAAAATAACCATCCTAAAAACAGGCCGATGACTAACACGGCCAGAACTAACTTGTAGTTCTCTTTTATATTTTGAATAATCTTGCTCATTGTGTTGAATTCTAATATTCTAAAAATCGAACCTTCTAATTTTCCATTCATTTTCCCATTAAATAGCTGAAAAATGAAATGGCAGCCTGTTTGTCGGAACGGGCTTTTTCCAATTCCAGTTGGTAAAGCAACAGTTTCCTTTCCATTCGGAGTATCTCTTCAAAGTTTTTACTGGTGGTGGCATATTCTGTTTCCATCAAATCGATCGATTTCCGGGCAAGTTCTGCCTGTTTTTCATTCAGGCTTACCCGTCGTTTGGCATCAGAATAGTCTTTCCAGCTTTGCTCGAAGACTGTTTCAAGTACATTTTCCTTGTTCAGCTTTTCTTCTTTTTTGGCCGTTTCCAGGTAAACTGCTTCATTCAGCATCGATTTGTACTTGTTACGATAAAGCGGGATCGTGATGCCAACAGTCGGCAGCATGATCGCGTCGGTTCCGGCCATGTTGTTATTGCCTTTGCCAACAAAGGTGTAATCTACACCGACCCTAAAATCGGGCAGCCCCATCTTTTTCGCAGTTTCCTGTTTAAAGCGAAGCGATTCGGCTTGCAAATCGAGGCTGAGAAGTTGGTGGTTTTGCAGCAAAATGCTGTCTTTTATTGCTTCTTTGGAAAGCATTGGTTCTGCATCCAATAACAGCTCCGGTAGATTGATCGGGGCATTGTTATCTGTGTTCAGCAAATTGTTGAACATGACCGTTTGTACCAGGAATTTATCTTTCAACAAGGCCAACTGGTTTTCGAGGTCGCCAATTTCCATCTCAATCCGGTATTCGTCAACCAGCGATGCCATACCTGCTTCAACCTTTACAACAGCCAGTTTTTGCAGGGTGTTGAGCAGCTTAAGGTTCTCCAATGTTACGGCAATGGCCTTTTGCGTGAAGTACAGGTTGTAGTAGGTACTTCTGACATCATTGAAAAGCTTCGATTTGCTTTCTTCGAATGCCTCATATTTGGCTTTGGCCATTTGAACTGCCGCATTTTCTTTCGACTTAAGTGTACCGAACCAGGGAAACATTTGGGAGGCCGAAATTTTAAATTGTTGCGGGCCAACCCGTGTTTCAACCGGTTGAATGAAATAGCCGAAAGCCACCTGCGGATCAGGCAACGCTTTTACCTGCGGGGCTACTTCCAGGGCCGACAGGTATTCGTTAAACCTGGATTTCAGTTCCGGGTTATTGGCCGCTGCTGTTTCGAGGTAGCTGTTCAGGTCGCTTTGTGCTGAAACCATCGAAGAAATCAGCACCATCAGGATTCCCAATATCAAATTATATTTCTTCATGGTCTTTTATATTTTGTTCTTTTAATGCTCGTTTCACTCGTCTTTCCTGCCACATGCTGTAAAAAACAGGGACCACAAACATGGTCATCACCTGGATCAACATTCCTCCGAATAACGGAATGGCCATCGGTACCATAATATCCGATCCTTTTCCGGTTGAGGTCAGTACCGGTAGCAGGGCAATAATTGCACAGGAAGCTGTCATCATTGCCGGGCGTACCCTTTTTGAACCGGCTTCGAGAACGGACTGTCTCACTTCAGCGACAGTAGTTGGATGATTTAGCTCGAAAACCTGTTTCAGGTAGGTCCCGACAATCACTCCGTCGTCGGTGGCAATACCGAATAGGGCGATAAAACCAACCCAGACTGCCACGCTCAGGTTAATCGTCCCCATCTGGAACATTTCGTGAATGTTGACCCCGCCAATCGGAAAGTTGAGGAACCAAGGCTGCCCGTACAACCAAATCATCATGAAGCCGCCCGAAAAAGCGACCAGAATTCCGGAGAAGGTCATCAATGAGACAGTTACCGATGAGAACTGGAAATACAGGATCAGGAAAATCACAATCAGCGAAATCGGGACAACAATCATCAGCCGCTTGCTTGCCCTGATTTGATTTTCGTAATTTCCGGTGAAAATGTAACTGACTCCAGCGGGAAGGGAAAATTCTCCTGATTTGATTTTATCGTTCAGGAATTTCTGTGCGTTTTCGACCACGTCTACTTCGGCGTATTCCGGTTTTTTGTCGAATATGACATAGCCCACTAAGAAGGTATTCTCACTTTTAATGAGTTGAGGACCTCGCACATAGTTGAATTTAACCAGCTCTCCCAATGGGATTTGTGCCCCGGTCGGGGTTGGTACAAGCAGTTTTTTCAGATCGTCCGGATTGTCCCTGAATTCGCGGGCATAACGCATGCGCACCGGGAAACGCTCGCGGCCTTCAACGGTGGTAGTCAGCTTCATCCCGCCAACAGCCCCGCTCAGTACACTTTGCAATTGCTGGATGCTTAACCCGAAGCGGGCAATTGCATCGCGGTCAATCTCCATTTCGAGGTAAGGTTTTCCAACCACCCGGTCGGCAAATACCGACATGGGCTCCACGCCGTCAACCTGCTTCAGATGGTGTTCCAGTTCGTAACCAACTTTCTCAATGGTTTCCAGGTCGGGTCCAAATACTTTGATCCCCATGGGGGCGCGCATGCCGGTTTGCAACATCACCAAACGGGTTTGGATGGGTTGCAGCTTTGGGGCAGAGGTCAGTCCCGGAATGGTGGCCTGTTTAATGATTTCCTTCCAGATATCATCGGGTGAATGAATCTGATCGCGCCACTGCCGGAAGTATTCACCGTTCTTGTCAATGACCAGTTCTTCCTTACGGATCAGCCTAAATCCATCGTTTTTCGGGTTATAGGTACTTCCGTCTTTCAAAACAAAAGCATCATTCCGATCCACTTTAAAACGCATCCGGTGGCCGTCTTCGTTGAGGATGTATTCCGGCTTGTAATTGATCACATTTTCGTACATGGAGGTCGGTGCCGGGTCGAGGGCAGAGTTGACACGTCCCCATTTTCCAACCACACTTTGAACTTCCGGAATGGAGTTGACCCTTTTATCCAATAATGCAATCACTTCCAGGTTTTCCTGAATGCCGGAGTGGGGCATGGTGGTTGGCATCAACAAGAATGAACCTTCGTCGAGGGAAGGCATAAATTCCTTTCCAACACCCGGGAATCTGACTTCGGCAGACTTCCAGAAACCGGTCTTTTTCACCACATCCGGCATAAAACCAAAGGTTCTGTCCACACCAAGCCAAATCACAATCCCGAAAAGCACCACAACAATTGGAATGGAAAGGAACTGCCATTTATGGCCGAGGCACCATTTCAGTATTTGCGGATAAAAATGAACGATCGTCATTAAAGAACCCAGGATGACCGATACGATTGAGACCACAAACAGGAAGTTTGCCAACAGGCTGTTTTGTGCACCAAGCGGCATCCATACCCTTGCCAGGTAATAAACAACGACCAGTAGGGTGAGGGCAATATTGATGAGGTTCACATATTTTCGTTTGTATTCCGGCCAGCGGTTTTCAAGCAGATTGTTGACAGCAACTGCGATCAAAACAAGAGCAATCAGGTTGCCTGTCAGGATTGTCAGCAGGAGACCCGCACCGGCCAGTGTGCCATTGGCAATTCGTTTGATTTTCTTTTTGTCGAAACGGATGGAAAATACCAAGTTGGCCAGCGAGGGAATGAAAACGATGCCGATTAGCAGGGCAGATAACATGGCAAATGTCTTGGTAAAGGCCAGTGGACGGAACAATTTGCCTTCGGCCGCCTGCATGGCAAAAACCGGAAGGAAGCTGACAATGGTGGTTCCCAATGCTGTCATGACTGCGCTGGCCACTTCAACAGTTGCATCGTAAATGACTGTCAGCAGTTTTTTACCGCGTACGCCATCATTCTCCTTCATGTCGAGATGCCGGACAATGTTTTCGGTAAATACAATGCCAACGTCGACCATAACCCCAATAGCAATGGCAATACCCGACAAGGCAACAATGTTGGCATCAACCCCAAACTGACGCATGGTAATGAAAGTCATCAGCACGCCGATGGGTAGTAAGCTTGATATCAGGAATGAAGCCCGCAGGTTCAAAACCAGCACGATCACCACCAGAATGCTGATCAGAACTTCCAGCGAAAGCGCTTCTTCGAGCGTCCCCAGTGTTTCTTTGATCAGGCCTGTGCGGTCGTAAAAAGGAACGATGGTGACTTTTGAAACCGTTCCGTTGGCCAGGGTTTTCGAGGGGAGTCCCGGGGCAATTTCTGTAATTCGGGCTTTCAGGTTCTCAATGGTTTTCATTGGGTTGGCTCCGTAGCGGGCAACCACAACACCACCAACAGCTTCAGCGCCTCCTTTGTCCAGTCCACCGCGGCGTGTTGCCGGGCCAAAATTGATCTTGGCCACATCTTCCAGCCTGATCGGAATATTGTTTCGAACGGTGACAACACTTTGTTTTAAGTCATCGATGGTTTTAATGTAGCCAAGCACCCGTACCAGGTATTCCGCCCGGTTAAATTCAATGGTGCGGGCGCCAATATCGAGGTTGCTGTTTTTGACAGCAGCCATAATCTGGGCCACATTGACGCCCTGCGCCTTCATGGCATTTGGGTCGATGTCAATCTGGTATTCTTTGACAAACCCTCCAATCGAGGCGACTTCGGAAACTCCTTCTGCCGATGTCAATGAGTACCTGACATAAAAGTCCTGGATCGTGCGAAGTTCTTGGGGATCCCAGCCTCCGGCAGGATTGCCGTCTTTATCCCTTCCTTCCAGTGTGTACCAGTATATCTGTCCAAGGGCTGTGGCATCAGGGCCGAGGGCTGGGGTGACCTCGGCGGGTAAAGTTCCTGCAGGTAGCGAATTTAGTTTTTCCAGTATCCGGGTACGACTCCAATAAAAGTCCACATCTTCATCAAAAATGATGTAAATGCTTGAAAGCCCGAAAATGGAATTGCTCCGGATCGTTTTTACGCCGGGGATTCCGAGCAGGGAAGTGGTCAGCGGATAGGAAATCTGGTCTTCAATATCTTGTGGTGAACGGCCTGGCCATTCGGTATATACAATTTGCTGGTTCTCGCCAATATCAGGGATGGCATCAACCGGTACCGGATCGGTGGGCAAAACACCGGTGTCCCAGCCAAATGGCGAATTAATAATTCCCCAACTGATCAGGATAATCAGTACCAGAAAGGTGACCAGCTTGTTTTCTAAAAAGAAACGAATGATTTTATTCAGCATGGCGCTAGAATTTATGATTATTGAATGTTGATTGATTATGCCATAATCAAAAAAGCACATGCATCAATGATGCACAGTCAACTGCCGGAAATAGAGAATTCTACAACCGGGAAACATTCAAAATCATAAACGGTAAACCTGTAAAGCGGAAAGTACAGCTGTTATCTCCTTCGGCGGAGGCGACTCGGCTTCTGAAAAACTATTTTTCTGATCGGCTTCACTTAAATCGGGTGTGATCAGGCATAAGTCGAGAACGGCCAAATCAACCTGAATGAATGGAACATGTTCAATAACCAAAGGACTGGTATAATCTTCGTGTAACTGGTATACTTCCTGCTCGTTGTGGCAACAGCCATCCATTTCACACGCTGAACCGTCATCGGAACAGGAAACTGTATGACCGGCAAAAACAGACACATCAACAATCGATCCGCCGCAGTAGTGGCGGGAGACCGTGAATCCCATTGTTAAAACCAACAATAGGGATGTGATGATTATATGACTGATTTTTCGGATCATACGAAATAGCTTACAACAAAGAAACGATTTTTTACCGGATATTGTTTTCACTAATTTTTGAAAAGATGTACAAGATTTTTGGGTTTTAAAAATTTGTAGCTTGAAGCTCGTGACTTGAAGCTTTTAGTGTGAATGCCCAAGATTATCGATGGATTGCCGTTCTCTATCATCCATGTTTTTGTATTGGGAAGGGCTGATGCCTGTTACTTTTTTAAACTGGGCGCTTAGGTGTTGGGTGTTGCTGTAGCCTAGTTGCCGGGCTATTTCGCCCAGTGTTAATTCGTTGTAGGTTAAAAGTTCTTTGGTTTTTTCAATTCGTTGAAGAATGATAAATTTCTCGATCGTTGTTTTTTCGGCCGTTGAAAAAAGGTTACTGAGATAGGAGTAATCCTTGCGGAGTTTTGTTGAAAGATAAGTGGAAAAGTTCATCTGGCGGGGCATTGACTTTTCGTGCTGGATAACTTTAATTATCTCGGTTTTGATGGCTTCAACTGTCTTTTCCCGTTTGTTCGATAATAATTCAAACCCGTTTTTTTCAATGCCTGCTTTAAATTTCAAAAACTGTTTTTCTGTGTAATCGTCAGCTAAGGTAAGTTTCCCCAATTTCACTGATTGCACGTTGAACCCGGCATTTTCTGCTTCTTCCATCACTGATTGGATGCAACGTGGACAAACCATGTTCTTAATATGAAAATGATGATTAGGCTCTTTTTTCATTGCAAACAGAGATATCGATTTTAACAGGTCCTGAAAATATCCGTTCAAGTATCAATAAAAATCGGAGGAGTGAATTTGTATAAACAAATCGAATCCGCTTTCAAGCGCAGTACTAAAATCGTGTTTTTTAATCACTTCTGCAAGAGATTGTAAAAAATATCTGAATTGTTGGGAATATTAAAAGTATTTCTAACCTTTGTTAAACCTGAAATCAGAACTTTTAAAACAAATTAAAATTGATACTTATGAAAAGATTACCTCTGCTCTTTGTGGTTTTGGCTTTTGCTTGCCAGCAACCTGCCCAAAAGGAGTTGATGCCCTACACCAAAGCCGATTTTGAAACAACTGTTGATGGCAAACAGACGAGTTTGTATGTACTTGAGAATACCAATGGAATGAAAGTCGCCATCACCAATTATGGCGCGAAGGTGGTTTCAATTTTTGCTCCTGACCGTGACGGTAACCTGGCCGACGTGAATCTTGGGTTTAAATCTATCAAAGACTACCTGGATTTGCACAATGAATACGGCGCGATTATCGGGCCTTATGCCAACCGGATTGGAGATGCCACATTCTCAATTGATAGTTTAACCTATGATTTGCCTGCGAATGACCATGGGAACTGCCTGCACAATGGCCTCATTGGCTTTAAAAACAGAGTGTTCGATGCCGAAGAACTGGTGACAGATGCCGGGCAGGCCGTGGTGATGAGCATTCACAGCCCTGATGGCGAGTTTGGTTTCCCGGGCAATAAAGATGTGAAGGTAACCTACACACTAACTGCTGATAACGAGTTGAAGATTGACTATGAAGCAACAACCGATAAGGCTTGTCCTTTCAACCTGACCAATCATGCTTATTTCAATTTGAAAGGTGAAGGGAACGGGGATGTGCTTAGCCTTGTAATGGTGATCGATGCTGACTCGACGACAGTAGTCAACGAAGAACTGATCCCAACAGGTGAGATTGCTTCCATCAAAGGAACGGATATGGATTTTACCAGTCCGCATACCATTGGTGAACGCATTAACTCAGACTATGAGCCAATTAAAATCGGTCTGGGTTACGACCACAACTACATTCTGAACAAAGACCAGCTTGCCGGCGAGATGACATTTGCCAGCAGTGTGTACGACCCTGAATCAGGACGTTTTATGGAAGTGTTTACGACCGAACCTGCTATTCAATTCTATTCGGGTAACTTCCAGGACGGGACACTGGTTGGTAAATACGGAAAGAAATTCGAATATCGTACGGGTATTTGTTTGGAAACCCAGCATTATCCGGATTCACCAAACCATGCAAATTTCCCGACTACGATCCTAATGCCGGGCGATACGCTGAAATCAACCACGACTTACAAGTTCTCTGTAAAATAGATTTTTGATTCTCTTTTGATAGAAAAGCCGGGGTAAGATTATTATCCCGGCTTTTCTGTTTATGAAAGATGGTTGTATACTGATGTTTTTATCAATTGCCTGAAAATATTTTTTCCTTTATTTTGGATTTTGTATTATTTAAGCAGTTTAATGTCAGTATAATATATGCGATTAGAAAAAGTGTAAATACGATTATGAATCCATTTCTGAAGGGAATAGAAAAAGCTGACGAAATGAATAATATCCAAATAAGCCCCATGAGAATACTTGAAAAACCTATTGAATATCTCAACTTTAAAATTGTTTGATTCTTTTGTTTGTGGAAATCAAATCTTACTATGATATCAGGCCGTAATTCCATTAATTGTCTGCGAAACTTAGATATCCAAAAACCGTCTTTTGTCCAGTTGCCAACAAAAGTTTTATCAGTCAATCCGGTATAACTTTGTTTGAACATCAATTGTGGACTTAGGTTAGTCTTACATGTGTTACTTGACATTCTTGATTCGATTAACTCACGTACCCCATCTTTTATTACAATATTATCTTGGGCTAGTTTTATCATCTGTAAGTCCTTTTTTGCACCCAATTTACTACTTAACATCGTTCGTTTTGTAAAATGACGGGATAAGTTTTTAATAATGGTACAAAGTGTCCCTTCGTAAAAAAATACGTCTTTCTCTGTGCTAAATCCACCTCTCCAGTCCGTAGCTTTTCTCGTTAGGCGCTTAGCGGGTAATCCGCTTAGCGCATTCAAACACTGTTTGCAACAGATTGACAATAATTCAGCGATTTTAGCGCGGTTACAAACCGCGATACCCGGATTTTCGTTGCTAATGTCTCTTTTGCTAGTGCAGATTTATAATCTGTGCTGGACTTGCAAGGCACGAATTGCAAATTCGCGCCAGCGAGAGGGAGGTTTAACCCCGACATAGGTTACGGCAGATTCCTTAATGGCAAACAGATTCCGGCTTGCGCCGGAATGCCCCGTTTTTACTCAATAACCTGAATCCCTCCTTCAGGGGTGTTGCAGATGATGATGTTGGCCATATTGGTGAATAAGCCGTTTTCAACCACACCGGGAATTTGGTTCAGCATGGTGGTCAATTCAACAGGATTGTCAATGCGTTCGAATTTACAGTCCAGAATGTAGTTTTGGTTATCGGTAATAAAAGGCTTTTCGCCATTCATGCGCAATTTTGGGGTACAGCCCAACTGTTCCAGCTGGTAGCGGGTAATTTCCCATGCAAACGGAGTGACTTCAACAGGCAGCGGAAAACTTCCCAATACATCAGAACTTTTACTGTCATCGGCAATGCAGATATAGAATTTGGTGATTGAAGCCACGATCTTTTCACGGAGCAAAGCGCCTCCGCCTCCTTTTATAAGTTGTTTGTTCGGGTCAAACTCGTCGGCGCCGTCAATCGTCACATCAATGTGTTTAACATCGGCCATTTCCAATAGCGGAATGTTGAGTTCGCGAGCCATTTGCTCGGTTGCTTTTGAGGTGGGAACTCCTTGTATTTTTAACCCATCGCGAACCAATTGCCCGATTTTTTGAATGGCCCAATAGGCAGTAGAGCCGGTTCCCAGTCCTACGATCATGCCATCTTTTATATACTCAGTAGCTTTTTCGCCAACTAATTGCTTTGCGTTCATTTGTCTGTTCTTCGTTTGAATAAGTGGGGACAAAAATACCAAAAGAATTGGGAGGATCGAATGAAAAACTGACTTCAATCAGGTTTTTATGTCGGGATATTCATTTTTGACACAAAGAGGCATTCTTTCGCGGAGTAAATTCACCGCATTGGTATACCGGTTTTCCTTGTTGCTTCGTTCTTTTTTATACTTTTGAAGTCCGCTTAAAACCAATTGAAATGTATTGTAAAAACACCCTGATACTACTGATCCTAATTTTTTCATTTAGTCATGTTACCCTTGCGCAGCGTGCAACAAGGGTCGAAAAAGTTAAGCCCAAACTGGTGGTTGTTATCAACGTGGAGCAAATGCGCACCGATTATTTGAAGCGCTACATGAATAAATTTCAGCAGGGTGGTTTTAACCGGTTGCTGGCTGAAGGTGCAACATGCAGCAATGCCGAAATGAACCTGCATGTTCAGAAATGCTTTACGGGAGTGCCAACCTTGTTTACGGGTGTGTACCCAGACAGGCACGGGATTGTGAGCGAAAGCTGGTACGACCGGCTGAAAGAAAAGGAAATTGATGCACTGGAAGACAATTTTTATATTACCGTGGGCAGCGATTCAAAAGAAGGACAGCGTTCGTCGGAGAAATTGTTGAGCCCCACGATTGGCGATGAGTTGAAACTGAACACAAACGGAAAGTCACGGGTTTTTTCGGTTGGGTTGAATGACTACAGTGCCGTTTTATCTGCCGGACATGCGGCTGATGGGGCTTACTGGCTGGACACGCAAAGCGGGAACATGATTTCCAGTTCGTATTTTGTCGATCAGTTTCCGGCCTGGGCGTTGGATTTCAACAATAAAAAGTTTGCTGAACTGTATGCCAGTCGGGACTGGACAACCCTGTTGCCGGAAAACAGTTACGAGGAAAGCCTGGAAGATGCCTACCTGCTCGAAAAAGGATATTATCAGAAATGGAACACCTTTCCGTACAATATCAGTAAGTTGATGACCAAAGCCGGCAGCTACAAAATCTTGAAAACGACTCCTTACGGAAACACGATGGTGAAGGATTTTTCGTTGGCAATAATCCAGAATGAACAACTGGGTGCGGATGAGTATCCCGATTTGCTGACCGTTAATTTTTCATCGATGGATTATGAAAACGGCGCTTTTGGCCCGGCTTCGGTTGAAATGGAAGATACCTATCTGAGACTGGATCAGGAGATTGCTCATTTGCTGAATTACCTGGACCGAAATGTTGGGATTGGGAATACGCTGGTCGTGCTTACCTCATCTTGCTCGGCTACCTATCCGGTTGATTACCTGAAAGAAGAATTTAATATGCCCGTGGGCTTTGTTTCGCCGGAAAGTATGATTGCCTTGTTGAAATCGTACCTGAATATTACTTACGGGCAAGGAGAGTGGATTGAGTTTGTCGGTGACCAGCAAATCTACCTGAACCGGGAATTGATTGAGAAGAAAGGGATGGAGCTGGAAAATGTGCAGTCGAAAGCTGCTACGTTTATCAACCAGTTCGAGGGGGTGAAACTGGCATTGCCTGCTTCCGATTTTGAACGCGGCGACTATGTGAAAAGCCAGTTGACAACCATCACCAAGTCGTTCAATTTTAAACGGTCGGGCGATATTCTGTTTGTGCTGGAAAGTGGCTGGCAGCCCCAGTACAAGTACAAACGAACAATCTACAATGACAACTCCCGGATTCCGATGATCTGGTTAGGAGCTTCGGTGAAGAGCATCCGGACACTTGAGAAGGTTGATGCCGTTGACCTAATGCCAACTATTTTGGAGATTCTTGGATTCGATATTCCCGGACAATGCGAAGGCCGTGTTCTTGAGGAAATCCTGTGGTAAGTGACTGACCTGTTGTTTTTACCTCTTTTTTAATTCATCCAGTTCCACGGCCTCAAAAAGGTAGGTCTTTATCAAATCAATATCGATATCGGCTGGGCTGAAAAACGTTTTTGTATACACTTGCTTCCGGTTTCCTTTGTCGAGGTACCCAATTTCGTCGTGCAGCAAATTACCATCGCAGAAACCGAGCAACACGCCGTCCTGCTTCACATTTCCCCAGGGAACAGAGGCTGGCCAGATAAAGCAAATTCGTTTGTGCCGGTAAAAATAGGGAACATTGTATGCCAGTTTTTCCCGGCATTCGGGAATGCAGTCCTGGATAACCTCCCGCAGCAGATCAACAATTTGGCGTTCGTTGTCCGGTAAGTAATCTAAAAACTCTTCGACCGACCTGAAACTGACATTTTGCATTTTCCCCATTTGACGCTTTTTTAGGAATTCAGCCCGCTTGCCGCATCACTGTCGAAAAAGAAAACCAGTTTTCCTTCATTTGGTTGAATGTGGAATGATGGCAGTTTCTCTGCTCCGTCTTTTTTATTCAGGATTTCGGCCACCCGTTCTTTTTTAGACAGGCCGGTGACCAGGAAATAGACAAGCCCGGCGTTGTTCAGGACTTTGCCGGTCAGCGTCACGCGTTTTTGTCCTGACTCGGGATGTGTGGCAACAGCGCAAACCTCGTCCGATTCCAAAAGCTCCGGCTGGTGCGGGAAAATCGATGCCGTGTGCCCGTCATTTCCCATTCCCAGGATGATCAGGTCAAAAACCGGCCACCCTTTTTTTTGAGGCACATATCTTTCGATTTCACTGATGTAGTCAGTATTGGCATCGGCAGGCGTCATTTCCCCTCGCACCCGGTGAACCTGGTCTTTCAAAACCGTAATCTTGCTGAATAAATGGTCGAAGGTCATTTTGTAATTGCTTTCATTGTCACTGGGAGGGACACAACGTTCATCTCCCCACCAGAAATGAATCTTTTCCCAGGGCATTTTTTCGGCATAATCCTGTGCCAGAACATCAAAAAGAAGGGCAGGGGTGCTCCCTCCCGAAAGTGCAATGTGAACCGGCCTATGGCTGTTTTTTACAAACTGATATAACTCTTCTGCAAATGATTCTGCAACTAGTTTTGGCGTTTTGTAAATCTTTATTTCTGTTGTTGATGTCATTCCTGAACGTCTTGAGTTGGTCATTCTACCGTTTGTTATAGTTCGCAGTAGTTCCCGTCGTTCGACAGGTTTTTGCACGGATAGCGCCAGCTCCCGCTTTCAACCAGTTGATCGGCAACGTCTGGGCCCCAAGTGCCTGCCGGGTAACCGTAAACAGGTATTTCCGGGTTGTTTTTCCAGGCATTCAAAATTGGCTGAACGTATTTCCATGCCTTTTCAACAGCATCGCCCCGCGAATAGAGCGTTGCATCGCCTTGCATGCAGTCGAGCAGCAGGCGTTCGTAAGCCGACGGCAGGTGTACATTGGCCAAATCGTCATAATGAAAATCCATATTCACCGTTTGCACGTTAAAACCAGCTCCGGGCACTTTCATGCCAAACTTCAGCAAAATGCCTTCGTCTGGCTGGATGCGGATAATCAGTTGGTTGCTGTTTTGCTGGCTGTTGGTGTTTATGCCAAACAAGTGGTGTGGGGTCTTTTTAAAATGAATGACGACTTCTGTTACGCGGGTAGGCAGTTTTTTACCGGTACGAATGTAAAACGGCACGCCGCTCCAGCGCCAGTTGTCGATGAAAAACTTCATGGCGAAGAATGTCTCGGTGCGGCTTTCCGGGTCAACCCCGTTTTCCTGCCGGTAGCCTTTTACCGCTTCGTTTTTGATGTGCGATTCGATGTACTGCCCGCGGATCACATACTGGGCGACTTCTTCTTCTTTAATCGGGCGGAGTGACTGGAAAACTTTCAGTACTTCGTTCCGGATGGCATCGGCTTCGATGACTACAGGCGGTTCCATGGCAACCATGCCGACCAATTGCATCAGGTGGTTTTGCACCATGTCGCGCATGGCCCCCGACTGGTCGTAGTAACCGCCCCGTTCTTCAACACCCAGGCTTTCGGCCGAGGTAATCTCAACATGCTGGATGAAGTTGTGGTTCCAGATTGGTTCGAAAATCCCGTTGGCAAAACGGGTAACCAACATATTTTGTACTGATTCCTTTCCAAGGTAATGGTCGATCCGGTAGATTTGGTCTTCGTTGAAAAAATCGAGCAGGTTCTTGTTCAACTCGATAGCTGAATCCAGATCTGTTCCGAATGGCTTTTCAACAATCAACCTCCTGAAACCGTCTTCCGATTTATTCAACTCAACACTTGCCAGGTTGGCCGGTATTATATTGTAGAGTTTGGGTGGTGTCGACAAATAGAAAATGTAGTTTTCTCCAATTCCGTTTTGCTTGGCAATCGTAGCCAGCCGGTCACGCAGGATTGGGTACTCGTAATTGTCCTCTGTTGCCAAAGGTTGGTAGTACAACATGGGAAGAAATTGGTCGATCACTGCCTGCTGGCTTTTCTCTTTTGGCAAAAATTCGGTCATCTTCGCCCTGAAATCATCATCCGAAAGTTCGGTACGACTAACTCCAAGAACAGCAAACTCTTTGGGTAGAAGTTTTTGCCTGAAAAGTTCGAACAATGCAGGAATCAATTTCCTTTTTGTCAGGTCTCCGGACGCACCGAAAATAACCAGTATTTGTGGTTTTGTGTGATTCATTTTTTGTCGTTTTTCAGAATAAAACAAGTCAGGTGCAGTTATGTTTGCTGCATTTGATTATTTCAGAGGTCTTTTCTTTCCTTTTCCAACAGACAAACAATAAGCTGTCCTTCAAACTCAAAATAATTTATCTTGAAAAAGTTCCTGATCCCGTCTGTCAGCTCTGCTTCGAACTGGTTTTGGCTGTTGAGCCTGATTTTTATTTGTTCGGCAAAGCTGATTCCGGGGATTCCGGCAGCCTTATAAACGGCCTCCTTGATGCACCAGAATAGTCCGTGACCATTGTTGATGGAGTTGGCGAGCTGTATTTCGTCCGGCGACAGGTATTTTTCTTCAATCCGCCGAAAGTCGCGGGATGAGTTTTCAATATCCAGTCCAACGTTTACCGAATGGTGCAGGTAAATACCGGCCATTTGGCTGGAATGACTGATGCTTATTTGTTGAAATTCAGGGTGGACAATTTGGGGCTGCCCATTTTCCAAATAACTGATTTCTGAAGATCTGCATCCAATTTCCTGTAAAAGCAGGCGAACTGCCAACCACTCTTTCTGCCTTTTTTGATGGGTAATTTTTTTAAACACCGGGTGCTGTGTGGCTTCGGAGGCCATCATCATCAGTTCATTTAGCGATTCGTCAATCTTCCAGAGCAAAAGCAGTCCGTCATCAATATTGATTTGTTTCAGTAAAGGCATCGTGGAATAAAGGTTTTGGGAGCAAAGTTAGTTTTTCCAGCGGGTTGTTTCAATCAGGTGAATGATGTCCGGCTTTAAAAAGTCGATGACCGGCCTGATGGAATCAATGTTTGGTATTTCCCTGATGTATAAAGCGCCACGCAAAAAATGGCGGGTACTGTCGGTTAGGTAAAACTGGAGCGGCGAGGCAGCGTTTCCGTCAATGTAATAGATTGTTCCGTAGACTTTTTCCCGGGGATTGATGAAGAGTCGCTCGTCAATTGATTCTGCTTTGATTGAATGATCGTATGCAAGCTTGCGGGAATCTTCAATATGCCTGGACAAATCGCCTTTCAGCGGCAGATAAGTGATATGCAGGTCGGCATTATTTTTCGGGGTTACAATGTTGAGCCACTTTTGCCCTTCGAAAAGGCTGCTGTCTTCAACTGCTTTGGAGTAGTCGGCAATTTCGAATGAGTAGGGGCGGTCAAGTTGTAATTCGTGGTATGATTTCTCCGGGAACGATATGCGGAAATAGCCGCGTGGTTTCGGGATATAATCATGATGACAGGCTGAAAATGCAATCACGAGCCCAAATAAAAAAAACAACTTTCTCATTGTTGAACCTTCCATGTTGTTAGTTGATCTCAACCTTGATTTTCTTTATTCTGCGGTTGTCAACGGCTTCAATTGAAAAGACAAAGTTGAGACAGGTAATCTTTTCGTGAAGCGATGGTATTTCACCTTTCAGTTCGAGGATGAGCCCGGCCAGGGTGTCGGCATCTCCCTTAAACTCATCGAAAATATGCTCATTGCAACAGGTAACCTTATAAAAGTCGTTCAATAAAATTTTCCCGTCAAACAAGTATTTGTTTTCTGCTATTTTGGTGAAATAGTTTTCATCTTCATCAAACTCATCTGCAATGTCGCCAACAATTTCTTCCAGGATATCCTCTAAGGTTACAATACCTGAACTACCGCCATACTCATCAACAACGATAGCCATGTGCACTTTATTTTTCTGGAACTCTTCCAGTAGGTCGTCAATTTTCTTTGTTTCCGGAACATAGAAGGGGGGGCGGATAAGGGATTGCCAGCGAAAGTTCTCCAGTTTGGTCGTGTGGGGGAGCAAGTCTTTAATGTAAAGGATTCCCCGGATGTTGTCAAACGATTCCGAGTAAACCGGTATTCTTGAATAGCCTGATTCATTGATCAGGTTTATCACTTTATCAAACGAATCTTTGATGTCCAGGGCTTCCACATCAACCCGGGGACGCATGATTTCCACTGCATTTTTATTGCCGAACTTCACAATTCCTTCCAGGATGTCTTTGTCTTCGGAGATTTCGTGATCGGCAGTCAATTCCAACGCCTGCGAAAGTTCGTCAACAGAAATATTCTGGGCATGCGACTGCACCCTACGGTTTACAAACGAGGTTGAATAGATCAGAATTGCGTTGATCGGGCTGAAGATCCTTTCCAGGATGTTAAGTGGCAATGCCATTATCCGGGCAACACGCATGGCGTGGCGCGTAGCGTAAACCTTGGGAATGATCTCGCCGAAGAGCAACAGGAAAAAGGTGATGATTACTACCTGGAAAACATACCCGAGCGTTTGTTCTTCCGAGAAGTCGACCAGCATGCTGGTGGTGTAGGCTGACAGGATTACGATCCCGACATTTACAAAGTTATTGGCCACGAGTATCGTGGCCAATAACTTTTCAGGGTTCTCCAGGTTGTGGAGAATAAAATGCGTGTATTTTTCTTTTTTACTGCTCAGCTTTTGCCGGTCTTTGGGGCTTAATGAGAAATAAGCCACTTCTGATCCGGAAATCAAGGCTGACGTAATTAATAAAACCACAATCAATATAAGGCTGAAAACAGCCGCTGGTGTGATGGGAAAGAAATGAACTTCCCAGTTAAGATTGATAAAATTCGGTAAAGGCTCTGTTTCCAATGAATCTTATTTTTAGTTACTAAAATGGCAAATCGTCCTCTTCAGAAGAGTCAAAGTCTGGTTCGCTGACACTGTTTGCCGGTTCGCTTGCAGGTATATTGTTGCTGGCAGGAGCTTCGGCGCCGCGTCCGCCGCCACCAAGCATTTCCATATTGTCAGCATAAATTTCAGTCGTATATCTTTTGTTTCCGTCTTTGTCGTCCCAGGCGCGGGTGCGGATACGTCCTTCAATATAAAGTTTGTCGCCTTTTTTTACATACTGTTCTACAACTTTGGCCAATCCCCGCCAAACAACAATGTTGTGCCATTCAGTAGTTGTGACTTTTTCGCCGTTTTTGGCCGTGTAGCTTTCAGATGTGGCTAACGGAAAGTTTGCTACGGTAACGTCTTTGTCGAGGTGGCGCACTTCAGGATCGCGGCCAACATTGCCAATTAATAATACTTTGTTTACAGACATGATAAAATAATTTTAAGATTAACAAAAATAAATTTACGACTTTCTTTTAATTGACAATCAATGACGTGCTAATAATTTAACAATATTGTTTGTTTTTTTGACGAACCGTAAATTTCGATTGTTATTTTTTACCAGTTTAATTTCTCCATCTCCCTTTCTACAGGTTTCGGAACAGCAAAGTTAAAAATATCTTTTTTATTCACTTTTATCAAATGGGGAAGCTTATTTTTTTCGTGCCTGTAACAGATATACACGAAGCGGTAGTGGATATGCTGATGGCTAAGGATTTGTTTTTCCCAGGCGGTGACTTTGTCTATTTGTATTTCTTCTGAGTTGATAAATTGTTTGAGTTGACCGGCTATTGAGGTAATCTCTTCTTTGTCTGTGGTTTCAATCAGTGGAAATTCATATAAATTTTTCCAGATGTCGTTCCGGGTTCTTTTTTGTAAAAAAACTTCTTCACCCAAGTCAAATAAAAGGTAGTTGAAGTAACGGTGCCTGATTTTTGTTTTTCCCGATTTAACCGGCAAGAGACCGACCAGTTTGCTTTTGACAGCGACACAACGGTTTTTAAAGATGCAGTTTTCGCAATCCGGATTCTTCGGGGTGCAGTGCAATGCGCCAAACTCCATGATCGCCTGGTTGTATTCACCCGGATTTGTTTTGTCGATCAGTTTGTTTGCCAATTCGTAAAATTCCTTTTTGCCAGATGAAGAGTCAATAGGTGTCGGTATCCCAAAAATCCGCGATAAAACCCGGTAAACGTTTCCATCAACAACGGCATGGGCTAAATTGAACGAGATTGATGCAATGGCAGCTGCCGTGTATTCGCCAACGCCCTTCAGTTTCAGTATTTCTTGATATGTTTCCGGAAAACGACAGTCGTAATTTTCAACGATGCTTTTGGCCGAGGTATGCATATTTCTTGCCCGGGAATAATAGCCGAGCCCCTGCCACAGTTTTAATATTTCATCTTCTTCGGCACTGGCCAGGTCATTTACCGTGGGGAAGCGATTAATGAAATTTTGGTAGTATGATAATCCCTGGTCAATCCGGGTTTGCTGCAAAATTATTTCAGACAGCCAAATGGCGTATGGATTGTTGGTTTGCCTCCAGGGAAGCTCCCTCTTATTAATGGTGTACCAACTCAGTAAATCGGGGGTTAAATCGACCATTTTTCTCATAACTGCTTTAGAATCTTCATGAATTGCAAAAATAATTCAATTGATGTGTTCCTAGTTCTTAAATAATTTTTATTTTTGCACACCGATTAAGGCAAAAATATAATTTATTGAAAACTAAATATTTTAAGAGATGACTAAAGCAGATATTGTTAACGAAATTAGCAAGAACACAGGAATCGAAAAAGTTACTGTACAAAAAGCTGTTGAAGCTTTCATGGAAACCGTAAAAGATTCATTGACTGAAGGAAGAAACGTATACTTACGTGGATTTGGTAGCTTCATCGTGAAAAAGAGAGCAGAAAAAACTGCACGTAATATCTCAAAAAATACAACAATCATTATTCCTGAGCACTTTATTCCGTCGTTTAAACCGGCGAAAACTTTTGTATCTCAAGTTAAAGACCAAGTTAAAAAATAACAGTTATGCCAAGCGGAAAAAAAAGAAAAAGACACAAGATGTCAACGCACAAGCGTAAAAAAAGACTACGTAAAAACAGACATAAGAAAAAGAAATAGTTTTTACTAACAGGTAAAGACTAAACTATTCTGTTGGTTAAACCTAAAGTACCTGGTGCTTTAGGTTTAATCTGTTTTATAAGTCGTATTTTATACGCAAACTAAATTCAAATTAAATAACGTTGTGAGTAGCGATCTGATTATTGATGTCACTCCCTCGGAAGTTGTAATTGCCTTATTAGAAAACAAACGCTTAGTTGAGCTAACAAGGGAAAAAAGCGGAGCAAAATTTGCTGTTGGCGATATCTATTTAGGTCGAGTCAAAAAAATTATGCCGAGCTTAAACGCTGCATTCATCGACGTTGGGTATGAAAAAGATGCATTTTTGCATTATCTCGACATGGGGCCGCAATTTTCAACTTTGAATAAGTTCATGAAAATTGCCAGTTCTAAAAAGAACCGTATTTCTTCTGTGTCAAAAATTAATTCCGAGCCCGATATTAACAAAGAGGGCAAAATTACGGAAGTACTAAAAGCAGGACAGAATATCCTGGTGCAGATTGCCAAAGAGCCCATTTCTACCAAAGGGCCAAGGCTGACCTCGGAACTGTCGGTTGCTGGACGAAATTTAGTGTTGATGCCATTTAGTGAGAAAGTAAGTGTTTCTCAGAAAATAAGCTCGACAGAAGAAAAAAACCGGCTGAAGAAATTAATTCAAAGTATCAGGCCGAAGAAATACGGAGTAATTGTCCGGACCGTTGCTGAAGGCAAACGGGTTGCTGAATTGGACCAGGAGCTTAAAAAACTGGTCGCTAAGTTTGAAACCATTTTCCAAAAATTAAAGAAAGCTACCGCCCCGTCTTTAATTGTTGGAGAAATTGACCGGACAACCGCCTTGTTGCGGGATATTTATAACCCAAACTTCAATAGTATCATTATTAATGATTCTGAAGTTGCAGATGATATCGCAGAATACCTGGGTACGATCGATCCTGAAAAGAAAAAAATTGTGAAGTGTTACAAAGGCGGACAGCCAATATTTGAACACTACGGGATCGAAAAGCAAATTAAGTCGTCATTTGGCAAAACCGTTTCATTTAAAAACGGTGCCTACCTGATTATCGAGCACACTGAAGCGTTTCACGTGATTGATGTTAACAGCGGAAACCGCTCAAAAGCAGGTGTTGATCAGGAAACAAACGCACTGGAGGTTAACCTCGCTGCTGCGGAGGAAATTGCACGACAACTGAGGTTGAGAGACATGGGGGGCATCATCGTTATCGATTTTATCGATATGCATGTTGCCGAAAACCGACAAAAGGTTTATGACCGCATGAAGGAGGCGATGGGCGTGGATCGGACAAAGCATAACATCTTGCCGTTAAGCAAGTTTTGTTTGATGCAGATTACACGCCAACGGGTCCGGCCCGAAGAACATGTTGAGACAGCAGAAGTTTGTCCTTCATGTAAAGGAACCGGAAAAGTAACGCCGACAATTCTCTTTACTGATGAACTTGACAACAAAGTCAACTACGTTTTCAAAGACTTGAATAAAAAGAGCCTGACTTTGAAAGTTCATCCCTACGCTGCCGCATTTTTGACAAAAGGACTGATGTCTCAACGACGAAAATGGGCTTACAAATATTTTAGAAAAGTTGTTGTTGAAGGAGTAAACTCCATGAGTTTTCTGGAATATCACTTTTTCGACGAGAATAACGAAGAAATTATTCTTTAATAGCTCAAATCCCGGACATTTTCTCCGGGATTTGTTATTTTAGGGTGATTATAAACTATCGTAATGAACAGGTTCCTCTTTTTTTTCTTGTTGATGCTGCTTGCCGGAAGTTTACAGGCATATGAAATCAAAGGAAAACTTAAAATATCGGATGACTGGCAGCCACGTATTTACCTGGCTTCAATCAACGCTCCGGAGAATCTTTTTGTCGCATCACCCGAGTTTATTATCAATGAAGCAATTATTGACAGCGAAGGGCGTTTTGACCTTTCAGGGCAGGATTTGCCTGAAGATCCACGTTTTTATCGGCTGTACCTGGTTCGAAATAATTTGTTTGCTGTTGAGTTTACGATCGATTCCGTTCGTAATTTTATGCACCTGATCCTGGATAATAATTCATCAGTAACAATCGAAAACTCTGTTTCAGGGGCGGTTTTTGATCCGGTTACCATCAATGGATCAGATCGGAACACGGTTTTGAACGATTTTGAAAATACCTATTTCCGGAAACGTAAGCTGCTAAATGATATCAATACAACTGCAAAACGGGATTTTCAAAGCCAAAGCCTGAATAAGTATATCCGAAACTTTGTCGAAACATGTGCTGATCCGTTGATTGGCCTGTTTGCTGTTTATCACATCGAGGATAAGGAGACTGATTTTCTTCGGAACAGTAATTTTTATTTCAAATTTCAGGAAAAGGTTGAGGCATCATATTCCAAAAGTATTTATACCAGTGCTTACGATGATCTGGTAAAAAACCTGGTGGGCTATCGCGATTTGGTTTGCGAGATACCGAAAATCACCAAACCTTGGCGTGACTGGATTATTGCCGGAGAGGCCCTGATAATTCTTGTATTGTCATTTTTGCTCATTATTCAGAAAAGACATAAAAAGGAAAAGCAGCCTGAAATTGATTTTAAATTATTGCTTACAGATAAGGAGCGACAAATATGGGAAAGTCTGGCTGCTGGTAAGACAAATAAAGAAATTGCAGCCGATTTGTACATTGAACTGAGCACCGTAAAAACACACATTAACAACCTCTATAAGCGCCTGGGTGTTTCAAACCGGAAGGAAGCCATCTTGCTGTATAATCGCCACAAAATTTGATAGTTTAAAGGGGTCTAGTCCCTTTTTCAACCTTTTGCAGTTCCATATTCAACCGGGCTTTCCTGTTGTTTTTGATTATAGCGGCGTACTTTTGTTTCGTTCACTATAAATAACAACGCATGAAACAGATTTTGCTGCTGGCCGGAATACTACTTATTTCGCTTCAATCATTTTCACAAATTCTTGAACCTGTAAAATGGACTTTCGATTCGAAACAGAATGGGAAGGAAGTACAACTAATCTTTAAAGCTACTATTGAAAATAAGTGGCATCTGTACGATACGGAGCTGCCTGACGGTGGGCCGGTCCCAACATCCATTGTTTACAGTGACAGTTCAAAGTTTGAGTTTGTTGGGGATTTGAAGAAAAACCCCAAGCCAACCGAGATGTTTGATGAAACATTTCAGATGAATTTGAGATTTTTCAGTAAGCAGGTCGAGTTGATCCAGACCGTCCGGTTGAAAAGTGAGGAGCCGGTGAAAATAGGTGGCTATGTTGAATTTATGTGTTGCAACGATGAAACTTGTTTGCCGCCTACTGAGGTTGATTTTAACTTCACTACGAAAGCTATCGAGAAAATGAAAGCGTCGGCTGCTACAACCGAAACGCAACAAAAACAAACGACACCTGCGATTTCTGAGAAGACGGAAATACCCGAGGAGACAGCTGTAGTTGACCAAGCTGAAAAAAACGATAATGAGATTGTTGCTGAAACATCAACCGCCGGGCAGCAGGAATTTGTAACACCCGCAGAGAAGGGTAAAATTATTACCGATAAAGGAAAAGAAGGTTCCGTTGGAAATATGTGGTTGTTTTTCTTCTTTTCGTTTCTTGCAGGATTGGCTGCAATTCTTACCCCCTGTGTTTTCCCAATGATCCCGATGACGGTTTCGTTCTTCATGAAAAACGGGGACTCAAAAATCAAATCACGTTTCTATGCTGGTTTTTATGGTTTGTCGGTAATCGCAATTTATACCGTTGTTGGAACGCTCGTGGCCGTTATTTTTGGCCCCGATGCCGCTAACTGGATTAGCACACACTGGCTGCCAAATACGTTGTTCTTCATCATTTTTATGGTATTTGCCTTTTCATTTTTCGGCATGTTCGAAATTGTTTTACCAAGCTGGCTGGTCAACAGATCCGACAGTCAGGTGGACAAAGGCGGTTTGATGGGGGCGTTCTTTATGGCCCTAACATTGGTGTTGGTTTCGTTTTCGTGTACGGGGCCAATTGTTGGCGCTATCCTGGTCGAGTCGGCTGGCGGACAGGTGCTGAAACCGATTGTCGGCATGTTTGGCTTTTCGCTGGCGTTTGCACTTCCGTTTACGTTGTTTGCCTTATTCCCGGCATGGCTGAGCAATTTGCCAAAATCAGGTGGTTGGCTCAACTCGGTGAAAGTTGTGTTAGGCTTCCTTGAATTAGCGCTTGGTCTTAAATTTCTGAGCATTGCAGACCAAACGTATCACTGGGGAATACTTGACCGCGAAGTTTACCTTGCATTTTGGATTATCATTTTCGTTTTGCTTGGTTTTTATCTGTTAGGAAAACTGAAATTCGCTCATGACAGCGATCTAAAATATATTTCCGTGCCACGACTGATGATGGCCATTCTTTCGTTTACATTTGTTGTTTACCTGGTTCCGGGAATGTTTGGCGCTCCGCTGAAAGCTATTTCAGGCTATCTGCCACCACAAACAACGCATGATTTTGACCTGCATAAGATTATTCGTGACGAAGTAAAACTGGTGAGTTCTACAAGCGGTCAGGTTACTTTTGACGGTAAGGATGAATTGTGTGAACAACCAAAATACAGTGAGTTCCTGCATCTGCCCCATGGTTTGGAAGGGTATTTTGATTATGAGCAGGGCATGACTTGCGCCAAAGCATTGAACAAACCTGTTTTCATTGATTTTACCGGTCATGGTTGTGTGAACTGCCGGGAGATGGAGGCTAATGTTTGGTCGGATCCGCGGGTGCTTGAGCGGTTGAAGAATGAGTTTGTCATTATTGCCCTTTATGTGGATGATAAAACGAAACTGCCAGAGGATGAATGGGCGACCTCGACTTATGATGGTAAAGTGAAAAAAACGCTGGGCAAAAAGAATGCTGATTACCAAATCAGTCGTTATGGTGTAAATGCCCAACCTTATTACGTGTTGCTGGATCCGGAGGGTAATTTGTTGGCCGAGCCAAAAG
>JBNKTK010000004.1:0-66570 GCA_050298035.1 Mangrovibacterium sp.
CCAGCAACTTTATTTTAAAACAACAATAAAGCCGGTCATCCGTCATCAGGAGATTATAGGTGCACAAGTTTTTACCCATGAGATAACTAAAGAAAAAATTGCAGAAAACAACAGCCAGGAATCGGCTACAGCATTAAAAAACATTTTCCTCCAGCTACAGGACCTATACTATGAAATAGATTTAAACGGTATTATTACAGAACTTAGCCCTGCCATAAAAGACTTTTCGGGTTATACGCAGGAGGAGTTAATCGGGCAGGATGTCATACAGCTATACAAAAGTGCAGCAGACAGGCAAAAGTTCCTGGAAGAAATCAGCAAAACGGGTAAAGTCACTGATTACCACATTGAATTGGTCGATAAAGATAAAACCACCCGCACACTGTCTGTCAACTCAACCCTGATAAAAGACCTGGATGGAAAACCTGAAAAAATTATCGGGATAATCCGGGACATTACAGAAACAGAAAGAATAAACAAAGAACTGCTATTACTCAGCAGGGCAATTGAACACAGTCCTACTTCAATTGTCATTGTCAATACAGCAGGGCTAATCGAATACATAAACCCTGTTTTTGAAGAAATTACAGGCTATTCAAAAGAAGAAGCGATCGGAAAGAACCCGTCTATTTTGAAATCGGGATTTCATTCGGAAAGTTTCTACGAAGATTTATGGTCAACGATCAATTCGGGTAAAATCTGGCAAGGTGAATTTTACAACCGTCGCAAAGACGGGACTTTTTTTTGGGAGAATGCGACCATTGCCCCTGTAAAAAACGACCGGGGGGAAATAATCAGCTTCATCGCGATCAAAGAGAACACAACAGAACTCAAACAACAGATATCGGAAACAATCAGGTTAAAGCAATTGAATGAGCAAATCATCAACACCATGCACGAAGGGATTGTTGTTGAAGATGAAGATCATGTCATTCAGTATACAAACCCGGCTTTCATGCAAATGACCGGCTTCAGCAGTTTTGAAATAATTGGAAAGACAACCTGCAATTTTGTTCCAGATAGAATTTACGACAAACAAAATTCCGATAAAACCACCAACGAACCTATAGAAGTAAAGCTCTTAAAAAAGGATTCCGGTACAATCCAGGTACTGGCAAGCATTTCGCCAATTATTGAAGACAACAGCAACAAAGGCTACTTATCCGTTTTCACGGATATCAGCAACCTGAAGAACAAAGAAAAAGAGCTAAAAAAAGCATTGAAAAAAGCACGGACATCAGACAAACTGAAATCTTCGTTCCTGGCGAACATGTCGCACGAAATCCGCACACCAATGAACGCTATCCTGGGTTTCTCCGAAATTCTCAGGCTTGAACCGAACCTTGAAGCCGATCTTCGTAACGAATATTTCTCAATCATTGAAAACAAAGGAAATGAACTGCTCCAGATCCTGACTGACATTATTGACATTTCAAAAATCGAGGCCAAACTAATCCACATCACCACAAATACGTTTGATCTTAATGCTTTCCTGGATTCTGTTTTCACATCATTTAAAAATGAGATTGACTTGAGCCCCAAAAACAATACAATCAGGGTGATCAAAGATTTTCATGATGAAGCGGAGCCTGTATTTATCTCAACCGACCAGCATCGGTTAACACAAGTATTGACAAATTTGCTGCAAAACGCGAAAAAATTTACTGAAAAAGGGACTATTGAGCTGGGCTACCGGAAAAGCGAAGGTTCCATCTTGTTCTTCGTGAGGGATACCGGCATTGGAATTGCCCCTAAAAACCAAAAGGTCATTTTCAAACGCTTCAGGCAAGCCGATCTTAATCTGACCCGCTCGTTCTCCGGAACAGGACTTGGACTGAATATTTGCAAGAATCTAATCAAGATGCTGGGCGGAGATATTTGGGTTGAATCAATTCTGGGATTTGGATCAACATTCTATTTCACCCTTCCCCTGGAAATGCAGGAAGACCAATAAGCCAATTTGGTATCCAGCTGATAATCGACCTGCTGAATTTCATGCAAAAATAGGTACTGCCATGCCTTTACGCTATCAAGTTTTTCGATTTTAATAACTTTTTCTTGTTTGAAGTCGCAACTTTTTTCATAAAATTTAGCTCTTACTAAGTAAAGTACATCATTTTTCAGGGAGTAGAATGGCAAAACCAAAGAAACATAAGATTACACGTCTGGTTATTAGCATCTTGCTAACAACCTTAATTTGTGCGACCGTTTTATTGGCCTATCTCGCCAGCAGAAATGTAGAAGAACATTTGAAAGATTACATTGCAGCTTCCACACACAATGAATACACACTGGCAATTTCTGATGTGCGAATAAATTATTTCAAACGCACAATTACGCTTAGTTCGGTTCAGTTAACAGCTCAAAAAGAAAACGGCCAACACTATTACTTTGCTGCCGATTATTTGCAGGCAAAAGGGATTAGCCTGCGCAAACTGATCTTTGACAAAAAAATTGACTGCAAAAAACTGGAAGTGGCCGACCCTGTTTTCGAAGTTTACAGCAATGACAAGATGCAGAACCTGGAACTGGACAGGAACCTGCTGTTCGACAAACTGCTCCCCTTCTTCAATAAAAAATTTAAAAGCATATCTGTAAAAGATATCGAATTAAAACGGGCCAGGGTCAGTCAGTACAAACTGGCATCCGATTCAACTTCGCTGAACTCAATCAACAAATTCGACATTGGCATCAATGATTTTTATATCGACTCAGCCTTTTTGGCTCAGCGAAACGAACTTTTCAGGGCAACGGAGATCAATCTGAAAATAAAGAATTTCAAACACATGCTTGGCGACAGTATCCACAAGTTACATGTCGGGGAATTAAGCTATTCCATAAAAAGCAAACGCGTAAAAGGAACGAACATCAACCTTTCCCCGATCGATACAGCTATCAGTCGTCAAACGCTGTATTGGATGACAATCCCCGAGCTAGGCCTGCATTCTGATGGCTTAAGGAACATGCTTGGAAATGATACCGTACAAATTGACTCGCTTTATTTAAAAAAATGCCTGATCCGCATCAAACCACCTCAAAGTTCAAAAGGGTTAAGCCTGCGCAAATTGCGTGAATTTGACCTCTACCAGCTCCTTCGTAACGACTTCAAACTGGTATCAATCAACCACCTGTACTTTGAAAGTAAAAACATGTGTATTGAAAGCCGCACAACGAACCCGGAAGCACGGCAGATTTTCAATAATATTGAAGTTGAACTGGATAAGTTCCTGCTGGATGAGGATGCTTACAGTCTACCCAACAAGATTCTTTATGCGGACAATTTCTCATTGCAAATAGGCAAATACAGTCTGAACTTAAATGACCAGGTTCATCATTTCGAAGCTGAAAATATAACGACATCCAGCCGGGACAGCATTATCAGTGCCAAAAACCTGCAACTTGTCCCGGCCAGCGAAACAAGAAACTTACCGACCACTGTTTCGCTAAACTGCGACAGTGTCCGGCTCCTGTCGGTCGACCTGGCACGCCTGTTCCATCACAGGGAAATGCCATTACAGGAAATTTCGGCTTTTCATCCCATACTGACAATCAATCAATTCAGGGACAAAACAGGAAATGGCAAAAACGGGAACAGCCTCCTTTATCAGTTCATCGGCGATTATATCAAAGGAATTTATGCCAATGTAATTGCCATTGACAGAGGACATTTTTCCGTCAATGATTTTCGCAACAAAGCCGACACAGGCAATCTGGATGCGGACTTCAATTTCAGGTTGACCGACTTCTCGCTTGATTCGGTCAGTTCTCGCAAAACTGACAAGTTGTTTTTTGCCACGAATATTGAACTGCACTTTGACCATTACCAGATGAAACTGGCCGACCAGCTTCATCAGCTTGAAGTCGAAAAGATTGATATTTCAAGTCTACAACGAACCGCATCGATCAAAAACCTGCACTTATTCCCTCAACGGGTAAAAAATATAGAAGAACGGCTGAAACAACTGAAACGTACTGAACTTTACGAAATAAAAGCTCCGGCCCTGGTCATGCACAATACCGATATCAAAAATGCTTTTTTCAGGAAACAACTTATTGTCAACAGCTTTTCAATCCTTCAGCCGGAAATCTATTTTGAAGTTTTTGCCAACCAACGAAAAACCGAAAAAAGCAACAACCTGGAAGAATTTCATGACCTTTTGAATAATTATATTTCCCATATCGAAATTGGGAAAATAAACGCACCCGATGGAAAAATCAGGTTTGTCAATCACAGCAGAAAGGGGAAAACAATTGACATTACCAACAAATTCAGCCTGGCCCTTGACCATTTTGTTTTAAATGATGCAGAAATAAAAAAGGACAGATTGTTGTTTTCTGATTTCTTCGAACTTAAACTGCAAGACCACCTCTTTAAGTTATCTGACAATGTGCACATTTTGCAAGCCGGCGAAATCAGTTTGTCATCAAAAAAGTCCAGCATACAAATCAGCAAAGCCTTGCTTTACCCCGATATTACCAGCCCTGATTATAAAAAACTGCCATGGCACATCCAGGTAAACATCCCACAAATACAGTTATCGGGCGTTGATTTACAGAAAGCTTTTCTGAAACAGGAACTAAATGTAGCTGAACTTCTCGTTCAATCTCCATTAATTGAGATTTATAAAAACAGTAAACGCAATAACAAAGTCAATTTTAAGGATATCACAGTCCCACTTCCTGAAGAATTAAAAGAACTGACAATCAACAAAACTGCCCTGGTTGGCGGGAGCTTAAAAGTTTATAATGTTGCCCAGTACAGCCAAAAGCAGATTGCAACAACAAAAATCGATTTCAATTTTGATCAGGTAAGCCTGAAACGGACCGACAATAACAGCACGGCACGTTTCTCATCACGTAACATCGAAACCCGGCTATCGTCGCTACATCTCACACCGGAAAAGGGTCCATACACCATTGATGTATCCGGAATTAATTTTTCGGCCGAAAAGAAATTGCTCACCTTTACCGATTTGAATATCCTCCCGAGACAGGCCAATGACAAGCCGCAATTTGGCGGGATGCAAATACCCAAATTACATTTCGGGAACCTCGATCCACACGAAGCTTTTCAAAATAACCGTTTTCACGCATCAGTAATCGAAATGACGAGCCCTGTTTTCCATGTTAACCTTACAGGTGGCCAACATAAAACAAATCCCTTTCGGATAAAACTTCCCCCCACCCTCCTGGCGGTAATGGATGAACTGTCAGCCGAAAAAGTACTTGTTCAGGATGCCACGTTCTTTTTCAACAAAAACAAAAAATTGCACCAACATCAGCATATCGATATTTCCCTCAACCACTTCCATCTCGACAGCCTGATTTCAGAGAAACCACTGGGATCCGACAACCTGAAGCTTGTCCGGAACAACACCAGGTTCACCGACAAGAAGAACCATTACAATTTCATGATTGACAAGATCATGTTTACCAGCAACAACAATAACCTTTCTTTCACGGGAATCACAATCGACCCAAAATACAGCGGAAATGCCTACCAAAAAGTCATCCCTTTTCAAACCGACCATTATTCCGGGACTATTGACCGCATTGATTTCTCGGACATTGACCTGGATCGTTGGTTCAAGTCCAGGGAACTTACAGGCACCAAATTGACAATTGATAAAGCAAAAATTGATATTTACCGGGACAAACAAACGCCTTTCAACGAAAATCAGCATCTTCAAATGCCCCAGGTGATGATCAAAAAGTTAAAGTTCCCATTTTATTTCGATTCCCTTCTGCTTGTCAACTCTGATATTTCATACGCAGAGCAACTTGAAAACCTGGCTGATCCGGGATGGATAATTTTCACCCATACCAATATGAGCCTTACACCATTTACCAATCTACCCGATATCATCACGACCCGGCCAATAGCCAATCTTTCAGCCTCGGCCATGCTCATGGGTGCCAGCCAAATGAATGTCCGGATGGATTTTGACATGAGCTCGCCGGTTTCCAGTTTTACAGCATCCGGTTCATTGTCCCCCTTCGATATGACCATACTTAACCCTGTAACCGAAAAAAATGCCCGAATTATGGTAAAATCGGGAGAAGTAAACCGGTTTGATTTTGATTTCACTGCTGATTCTGTAAAATCTACAGGAAAGCTCCGATTTGCCTATGATAACTTAAAGATATCTATCCTGGAGCAAAAGGATGGAGACACAAAAGAAGCCAAGTTTGCCAGTTTTCTTGCGAACAGCCTGATGCTAAGGTCTAAAAATCCCAGGACACGCATACTTTTACCAGATGATATCTATTTTGAACGCGACCCAAAACGCTCAATCATAAACTATTGGTGGAAAACAATCTTCAGCGGGGCAAAAAACACATTTGGGATAAAAGATGATAAAGAATAGCTAAAAGGATATTTTAAATGTCACCAAATTTTGTTTCCTTTGATGTTTAATAACTTAACGTAATAAGGTTTTATCTCACATTACAGGACTTATTTTGTGAAAAAGGAAACATTTATTTTTGTTATTATTTTGCTGTATTTCGGATATGGCAACGTTTGGGGCGCTGATCATTCCAAACGGATTTTAGCATTGTATTCTTATGATGCAACTTTTCATATCTACCAGGAATCGATAAAAGCCCTCAAAGAAGTTTTTCCGGAACCTACCTATGAAATCGATGTCGATTTCCTGGATTCCAAACGTTTCCCAAATGGAGAATTAAACCAAAACCTTCTGGAACGAATTAAAATCAGACAGAAGAATAATGGTCGGTACGATCTCATCATTTCGGGGAATGACAATGCGCTGACCTTTTGCATAGACAACCAAAATGAATTATTTCCCGAAGTACCAGTCATTTTTTGGGGCGTCAATGATTTGGAAAAAGCTTTTGCACAAGATCAAAATCCATACATCTCAGGGATAGCTGAAAATATATCGGCAGATAAGCTACTGACAGTCATTCAGACATTACACCCCAACAAACACGACATGGTCATCCTGGCAGATGATACAAAAACCTGCATTGCCGATCTGAAAATTTACCGGGAAGCCCTATCTGAATTCAAAGAACTTAATGCTGAGATTGTCCACATAAATGATATGACGACAAATCAGTTTTGCTCCTATTTAAGAAAAATACCGCCTGAAAAAATTATTTTGCTCCTTGCTGCCTACCGGACCAAAGATCAATTTCTCAATATTCAGGAGATACAGAATATTATCATACAGAACACAGGAAATATCGTCTACAATGCCAATGAATTTGGGGTTGGGGCTGGCTATATCGGAGGTACTGTCAAAAATTATTTCGAGATGATGTACTCGGCCTGTCTTTGGGGCAAACAGGTACTAAACGGAACCGATATCCAACACCTCAAAGTCATTAAAGAACCTGACCTGAAAATACAACTTGATTACGCCCAATTAACAAAACGACACGTCAATTTATCGTTGATCCCACATGAGGCCATTTTGACAAACACACCTCAGGGTAAAGTAGAAATCAAAAAGGTTAACCTGTATTTTGGATTGGCAATTGTTTTTTTCTGCCTGATAATTTTGATGTTTTTTGTGTTTTATATTAATACAAAAAGGCAATTCGAAAAAGCGCTTCGCGTAAATGCCGAAAATTACCTGGGAATATTCAGGGAAAATCTCTCCATCATGCTAATCATCAACCCTGAGGATGGAAAAATCATTGATGCGAATGAGGCTGCCACAAATTTTTATGGTTACAATACGAATGAATTCAAGCAGCTTTACCTGAAAGATATTGACATTTTACCTCAACATGACCTTAACGTAATTCTCCATCGCTTCGAGAGCGGGGAATCATACATCCAGGTAAAACACAGGCTAAAAAACAAACAAATACGCGATGTTGAGCTTTATGCCGGACGTATCCGCTTCGGCAGCACCACCTATCTATATGCGATTATTCACGACATTTCGAACCGCATAAAAGCCAACAATGAGCTTTTGGAAGCTAAAAGGAAGGCTGAGGAAAGCGACAGGTTGAAATCTGCGTTCCTGGCAAATATGAGCCATGAAATCCGTACGCCAATGAACAGTATCCTTGGTTTTTCGTCCTTGCTGGAAGACAGCAATTTTGGTTCCGACACGTCAAAAAAATACCTCCGGTATATTCAGAAAAACGGGGAGCACCTACTTAAACTGATCAACGACATTATTGATCTGTCCAAAATTGAAGCCAACCAACTCAACATTTCTCTAAAAGATTGTAACCTTAACATGGTTCTGGACGAAATTCTGGTCATTGCCCAAAATCAGTTAAACCTTGCCGGAAAAACTACAAAAATCAGGATTGTCCTAACCAAAGGACTGACAAACAATAAGTTTACAATAATCACCGACGAAATCAGGTTAAAACAGATTTTTATTAACCTGCTGAACAACGCAATTAAATTCACCGATGTCGGCGAAATTGAGTTTGGTTATAAATTCAGGGCCGACAGTATCCTGCAGTTCTTTGTAAAAGATACAGGAATTGGTATCCCCGAAGATAAACGAAAAATTATCTTCACGGCATTCGGACAGGTTGAGGAATATGCCACCCGGAACCACGGAGGTACCGGGCTTGGGCTATCTATTACCCGTTCTCTGGTTGAAAAAATGGGAGGGCACATCTGGGTCGTGTCTGACCTTGGAGTTGGCTCGCGTTTCTATTTCACCCATCCAACCAAGGATAACAAGCTAAACCTGTAAAACAAAACAGGAACGACCATCCGGTCATTCCTGTGTCATATCAGTTTTTCGAAAATGCTCAATTCTTTTTAGCGGTGCTTACTTTCCGGATACGGTAAGGCGTTTTCTTTTGCGACTCAAAATAAGTACGCATCTGCATTTCGGCCACAATCCCGATTGTAATAAACTGGATACCGGCCACAACCAGCAACAAGCCGAGGATCAGCAATGGCTTTCCCCAGATATCATGTCCAAGGATTTTCAGTATCAATAAGTAGGCATTTATCAAAACCCCTATTCCAAAGGTGATAATCCCCATCCCTCCAAAGAAGTGCATCGGGCGTTGCAAATATTTCTTAAAGAACAACATCAGCAATAAATCGCTGAACACACGGGTAGTCCGGCTCAGGTTATATTTTGATTTTCCGAATTCGCGGGCCCGGTGGTTCACATCAACCTGTGTCATTCGGGTTGATCCCTCCAGCGCCAGCAAAGCCGGGATAAACCGGTGCAGTTCACCGTAAATATGAATGGTTTTTATTGACTCGTTTGTGAAAACTTTAAGCGTACACCCCAAGTCTCTCATTTTGATTCCGGTAGACTCGCGAATAATGTAGTTGGCAATTTTACTGGGGATTTTACGAAGGAAAGCTCCGTCTTTACGATTGGCCCGAACACCGGCAACCATATCCCACTCTCCTTTTTTACACATTTCAAGCATCATTGGAATGTCGGCCGGATCGTTTTGCAGGTCACCATCCAACAGAACAACATATTCGCCAGCCGCCTGGTCAATTCCGGCCTGCAATGCTGAGCTTTGACCGTAGTTGCGCTTAAGTTCAACCAAAATAAAACGCTCGTCATTAATTGCCCTGATTTCATCGCGGGTCGTGTCAGTCGATCCGTCATCTACAAAAATAGCTTCGTAATCGTAGTCAGACAGGGCTTTTTTGATCTGTTCACTCAAAGGCTTAATATTCAGTTCCTCGTTGTAAACACAAATGACCAGACTTAATTGTTTCATGATTTTCTGTTTATGGCTGTTTATAGATAACTTTGCCTGAAATTTTTGTTATTTAGCGATGCGAAAATAAAAAAAAGGCATTAAGTAATCTAATCCTTACATCATTTATATCAACTTTCGGGTCATGATCAGGCAATTAAGCAGCTTTAAGTATCTTCCTTTTTTAATTTTTATTTCAGCATTTGCCCTTTATGTTTCAAACATTGGAGGAGTAAGCATTTATATTCTCGATGAAGCCAAAAATGCAGGCTGTGCCCGCGAGATGTTTCAACGGGGCGACTGGGTTGTGCCTACTTTTAACGATGAACTTCGGACAGACAAGCCGCCTCTTCATTACTTCTTCATGATGCTGAGCTATTCTGTATTTGGTGTCAATGCCTTTGCGGCCCGCTTTTTCTCTGCGGTTTTTGGTGCGCTCACCATCTTCATCACCTTCCTGTTTACCCGCAAATTTGCCGGTTCCATAACCGCCATTTGGACATCGATAGTCCTTCTGGCATCCGTTCACCTGAGCATCCAGTTTCACCTGGCAGTACCCGACCCATACCTCATTTTCTTTTTCACGGCTTCATTGATGTCGTTTTATGCAGCCATAAAAGAGCAAAAACTAAAATATTTACTATTGATGTACGTGTCAATCGGTTTTGGGACGTTGGCCAAAGGCCCTGTTGCCATTGGGTTGCCAGGCCTGATCTTTCTGATATTCCTCTTACTCAGCAAACGTTTTAGCTGGAAAAAGATAAGTGCACTGAAACCAGTCATCGGAACATTCATTGTATTGCTGATTGCCTTGCCCTGGTATATCCTGGTTCACCTAAAAACCAACGGCGCCTGGAGCGAAGGTTTCTTCCTGAAACACAATCTTGGCCGTTTTACCGGTGAAATGGAAGGCCATGGCGGTATCTTCCTGGTCACGGTTTTATTTGTACTGATTGGTTTGTTCCCGTTTTCGGCATTTATCGTTCAAGCCATAAAAAAGGCATGGAAAAACCGGACTGATGATTTTACCCTTTTCAACCTGATAGCCGGGCTGACAGTAGTAACGTTCTTTGCATTCTCGCGAACAAAACTGCCAAACTACACCGTTCCTTCCTATCCGTTTTTGGCAATCATTATAGCATTATACCTTCAACAAATCAACTTAAAAAAGATAAACCTGAGTGTGGGAATATGGGTTCTCCTAGTTTTAGGGATAATTATCGTACCGGGAATTTTTACAGCCCTCAAACTCGATCCGGCACTGGCTTCCGTTAACTACATCGCCTTTTATTTCCTTCCACTCCCGCTGCTGTTTATTGCCGGGTTCAGCTTCTTCAAAAAGAAAAAAGAAGAAGCTTCGTTGCTCCTGATTGCTGCCGGAGGTGTTGCAACTGCCCTGATCTTTTTTGTTTTTGCATTTCCGGCAATTGATGCGCAGAACCCGGTTGCGAAAAGTTTAAATTTGGTTGAAGGAAAAGAGGTCCGGTATTTTGAGAAATACAACCCATCCTATTCATTTTACCTGCAAAAAGAAATTCCTGCAATTTCGGAAGCTGATCTTCAGTCATTTTTTGCAACCAACCCCGACGGTGTTGTTATTTCAACCCAAAAGAACATTGAAAAAATTAGCTTACCGGAAAATCTGAACGTTAGTTTTTCGGCCCGCGACATTTTTGAAACGCCAACAACGGTTCTGATTACAAAGGAGTAATGGCACTGCGTTTAAAAGAAATGCGGTAAAGCGGTTTTTGGAACATCGGCCGGCGGTCGAGCGCAAGCCAAACATCGCCAATCCAGACAGTCAGTAGTGTGCACAAAAAACCGACAAGTGAACCAACATACACATCCAGGAAAAAGTGCTGGCACAGGTAAATCCGGCTGAACCCAATCAGCAAAGCCACGAAAAAAAACGCCAGCCCAACACTTCGTTTTCCGATGAAATAGGCCAAAATACTCATGGCAGCAAAGATACCCATGGTATGTCCCGACGGAAAACTGGAAAAATAATTCAGCTCGGCGGTATACAGGAACCGGTGAAAATCATCGTAATAAAAATAGTTGAACGGGCGTATCCGTCCGGGGAAAAGGCCATTCTTCAATAAGCTGGTGAAAATGCCCACCAGCCCCAGGTTAAACAGGCCCATAATGGCATAGCGAAACCGAAAAAATCCCAGCAGGAACATGAATGTGGCAATGTAGCCCCCCAGGCCAAAGTCGGTAATCACCTCAACCGCACGGTCCCACTCTTCGCGCGAATATTTATTGATGAAGAGTACCACATCACCATGTTTAAACACGATAATCAGGATCAGCCCAATCAAAAGAAAAAGTGAATAGATCAGCCCAAATCCCTGCAGGCCGCGATTAGCAAGAATATTCTGGAGTTTCTTTTTTAGTCCCATTGCCAGCAGTATGCTAAAGTGAATTTTTTATAGGTCCAGTCGCGTAATCCGTAAGTAAACTGAAACCGCAAAGCATTCTGTTTCAGGTTTCGTTTTACCTCAAAATTATAAACCATCGGTTTGTCACGTTCCTCTTTATAGCCGGAATAGCCAGCCAGCGAATTGGAGATGTCCCACTTTCCGGTTGAAAGGTCAAAACCTGCACTGTACATATAACAATCGTTTTGCAGGTTCAGGTCGTCGTTGGTTTGCCACGAATAAAAACCGAACGAAGCAAACGGCAGAAAACCGGTACCGGCGGTTTCATTTCCCAACTGTTTCGAAAAGCTCAAATCGAAAAAATAACCGGGACTATCGGCATATCGTGCTGCATCCAGTCGTCCCCCCGAAGCGGTTTTACCGGTCATCCGAAGCATGGTATCCGGGAACTTCCGTCCTTTCCACAACTGAAGCTGGGTGCTGAAATACAGGTCGCCCACAGCCAAGCCACGGCCATCCTTATCGCGGGCAGCACGTTCATCCCTCACTTCGGGCGACATAACGTAGTGTTCGAGCATAACCCCATATATTTCGATGGCAATTTTGTGGTCGGCAAACGGGTAATAAAACCGTCCGGAAAGATGCTGTGAATTGTCGCCTTCCCTCAAATTAAGGTTAGCGCCAAACTCCAATTCCTTTTTTGCAGAAAGCATCCCCTTTTTAACGTCGGGAACAGGTAGTGCATTGGGCCCCAAATAGCCGGGGCTGATTGTAATAAACGATCGCCAGCTCGGCATACCGGACTCCCAGCCATGCAGCTCATTCCACCACCCCCAGTCCTGGGCACTAGCCACAACGGATAGCAGAAACAAAATCAGGGAAAAGCAAATTCGTTTCATCCGCCCAAAGATAAACAGGCTTTTGATAAATAAATGAAGTTTGGCATAAAAAAAGCCCCCGGGTGGCGGAGGCTTTTGTTTCTATAAATTGAGCTTCTTTCGGATATTCTTTGGAATGGCTTCTTTATTCACCATGATGCTCATGGTTTTGTACTCCACATAAGGTTTCGAAGCAAAGAAAAAACCATCGTAGTTGTTATAGTCACCCCACGAGTTTTTCACTTTATAATACAGGTTGTCGTTTTGATCTTTTGCTGTGCCGACAATCAGCATTCCATGGTCGTCAGTTGTCTGATAGTTATCGAAATCGGCCTGGCGCATTTCCTGAGTAATCTTTTTTTCTTTTCCGGGCTTATCCAACTCATAAAGCTTTTCATCTTTTTCCTTATCAGATAGTTTCTCCCATTTTGCAATTTCGGCATCCGACATTTCCGCCTTATCAACTTCCGGCACAACTGCAATTCCCTGTTTCGATGTACTGAACCCTTTTTCGCTCACATCGGCTGCCCATGCTACCGTGTAACCACTCTCGACGGAATTGTCAATAATGGACATCAATTCATCCATCGGAACATTGTACACTTCTCCCCACATCCAGTTGTCAGGAACTTCAATGATGAATTTTGAATAATATGGGTGATGTGTGTATGAAGTAATTTCAACGTAATCATCCAGGTTTAAGCCGACATAATCGCGGGCAAAGCTTTGAGGTGTGTACTCTTTTCCGTCGTACTCAAATTTTTGGGGAAGCTCTCCTAAATACGATGTCAGGGTACCCCGTAAAGCATCTTCCCAGGCTGTGCTCAGCTTTTTGTTATTGTTCTGCACCACGGCTTTCACCTGTTCCGACAGCAGACGGTCCATCTCGCCATGCACATGTTTTTCTTCACCGTAGTTAAGCCCATCATAAACCGACTCGGGAACAATCCCATATTCTTTTATCATACCGGTAACGTCGTGAAAAGCGCCTCCTGCCGAAAAATTCAGGTTCCCATGCAACCGGACAGCTTTTACAGCTTTCTCATCATAAGTATGCCAAACAACAAACATTTCGGATAAATCAACTTCCGGTTTTCCCAATCGAAGCATCTCTGATTCGAGAAATGCCAAGCCTGAAAACGACCAGCATGTACCGGAACGGTATTGATCTTTGACCGGAGTACTCGGTAGTTCCTTAATTACTGTAAAATGATATCCCTCCTCTTTCTTCTCCTCCTGCGCGAAAACAGCATTGCCCGAAATAAAAGCCAGTACTGCCCAAAGCGCAATTTTCTTTAAATATTTCATACTCATTTTCAAAATTTTCCCCTTTTAAAAATTGACCAAATATAACAAATTAATGTCTGGGTCTAAAAGTTGATTTTCATGATTTTCAACAGACATTGACTTCTAAAGCCCACCTCATTAATTTTCAGAATGAGTATCTCTTCCCCTGTGATTGTTACAAAAGAGAAACCGAAAGATCATACCTGAAGTAGGAAATTTCGCGCAACCACGGATAGACAAACTATATTTCAACCTCTTAAAACATATTTATGCTTTTTTCTTGCTCTAAAAAATAAAAACCGGCCTATTTTTATACCAGTCCCATTACAAGAAACCAATTCATTCAATTATCTTTACAGCCAATCTGTAATTAATACAATTACAATAATTACGGCGATAAGTACTAAAGAAAACCAACCAAACATGAAGAAAACCACACATTTCCCTCACTTCAAACATCTCAAAGTAAGAATAAACAACAAAAGGACTGAATCCAAAGTACATTCCGAAACAGGGAACAGACAGTTCAACGCCAAATAACCTGCTAGCAGAAATTATTTCCATTAACCAATAATACTCACAAATGAACCAATCAAACTTAAAACATGAAGTAAAGAAACTGATACTGGCCAGCTTGTGCCTGTTCGGTTTCGGCATTTTTAGGGCAGAAGCCCAAATGCCATACGCCTCGGGGCCGGCAAACCAATATTTGCTAAACCAGCCAATTGATATCAGTGAAGATTTCATGAACTTCACCAACACCTATTTTGTAGCCGACTCTCTTGGTGATTTCGATCCGTCAAACGGAGTTGGGAAACTAAACTACAAGCGCCACGTGTACCAAACCCGGCAGGCATTCAATAACATGCTGGCCTTTTTGAAACCAATTGGCGGCAACGAGTTCCCCGGTGTTGAGTACGAAGCTGATCCTACCCTGCCGTTCTCCATCAGTTTTGTTTCTCCCAAAACATTCCGCATCCGGATGAACACGGGTATCGAAACCAAGCCGGACGAAGCGTCACTAATGCTGGCCAACGGTTTTGCACCGGAGGACAAAGGCGCGTGGAAGTACGCGAAAGTTGAAGGAGGCCATCAGTATAAAAGTGAATTTGGCTCAGTAATCATCCGTGAAAAACCATGGCGCATTGAAGTCTATGACGCCACGGGCAAATTGCTTACACAAACCATCAACATGGAAGACAATGATGAAACTTACACGCCACTCATGCCTTTCTCGTTTGTGCGGCGCTCGGCTGACTATTCCCGGAGTTTCTCGGCATCCTTCCGGCTGTCACCAGGAGAAAAAATCTTTGGTTGCGGCGAATCATTCAAGAGTCTTGATAAACGTGGACAAAAGGTCGTTCTGTGGACCGATGATGCCAACGGCGTTCAAAACGAGACCATGTACAAACCCATCCCGTTTTTCATGAGCAGCCGGGGGTATGCCATGTTCATGCACACGTCTACTCCTGTTACCTGCGACTTTGGCAAGTACTACAATGCTGAAACAAACCTGATGATTGGTGATGAATCGCTGGATTTGTTTGTCTTTTTAGGCGAGCCCAAAGACCTGTTGGACGAGTACACCAACCTGACAGGGAAACCATCAATGCCTCCCCTTTGGTCATTTGGACTGTGGATGAGCCGCATCACCTATTTCTCGGAAGAAGACGGCCGACGGGTTTCCAAAGAACTGCGCGAGAACAAAATCCCCAGCGATGTCATCCATTTCGATACCGGTTGGTTTGAAAACGACTGGCGTTGCGACTACCAGTTCTCCCCGTCACGTTTTAATGATCCGGTTGATATGATTTCGGACATGAAGGAACAAGGCTTCCAAACCTGTCTGTGGCAATTGCCTTATTTTGTTCCGAAGAACAAGCTTTTCACTGAAATTATTGAAAAAGGCCTGAACGTGAAAAACGCGAAAGGCAACCTTCCATATGAAGATGCGACACTCGACTTCTCGAACCCGGCGACAGTCAGCTGGTACCAGGACAAGATTGCCGGGCTGCTTAAGCAGGGTGTGAGCGTGATTAAAGTTGACTTTGGCGAAGCGGCTCCGGCCAGTGGTATTTTTGCCTCGGGACGCACCGGATTTTACGAGCACAACCTGTACCCGTTGCGCTATAATAAAGCAGTGGCCGACATCACAAAAGAAATAACCGGTGATGCCATAATTTGGGCGCGCTCAACCTGGGCTGGTAGCCAACGTTACCCGCTGCACTGGGGCGGCGATGCAGCCAACACCAATGTGGCCATGGAAAGTACGCTGCATGCCGGGCTAAGCATGGGCTTGTCGGGCTTCTCGTTCTGGAGCCACGACATTGGTGGTTTTGTAAACCGTACCCCCGAAGAGCTGTACCGTCGCTGGGCACCTTTTGGAATGCTTACCTCGCACAGCCGTTGCCACGGCGCCCCTCCCAAAGAACCATGGGAATACGGCAAAGCGTTCCAGGATGAATTCCGTAAAAGCGTGAACCTGAAATATGAACTGATGCCTTACATCATTGAACAGGCCAAGGAGTGTACCGAGAAAGGCTTGCCGATGATGCGTGCCTTGTTCGTTGAATATCCAAACGATCCGGGGGCCTGGCTAATTGAAGACGAGTACCTGTTTGGCCGCGACATACTTGTTGCCCCATTGTTTGAAGAAGTTGCTCCCCGCCAGGTTTACCTGCCCGGCGGCGAATGGATTGATTACCAAAGCGGAAAAACATACACAGCAGGATGGCACTCGATTGCCCCGGGCGAAATCCCGATTATCATGCTGGCTCGCAAAGGAGCAGTGATCCCGCATATCAAACTGGCCCAGAGCACAAAATTCATGGACTGGTCGGAACTGGAGCTAAAAGTATTTGGCAAAACAGGATCAGACTTAAAAGCTGAAGTTTACCTTCCGAAGGATAGCGAAAGAAAGTCAATCGACTTAATTTGGGACGGCAAAAACTATTCAGTAAAAAACAATCCGTACCCGGATACAAAATTCAGGTTAACGGTAATTGAGTAAAAGTAAAAGAGGGAATAATTATTAGTTTATTAATTATTCCCTCTTTTTGTTAAAAAACATTAACAATATTATTAGAATTATACTATATATATATCTTCGCAAGCGAACCATAAAAACAATTAGCAATGAAAAAACTATTCATCAGCCTCAGTTTGGCATTGGTCGCTTTGTTTTCACAAGCACAAGAAACAGACAAAATCCATGAGATTGGTCTCCAGTTCTACAACCTCGATCAGTTTGGGATTCGTTACAAAGTTGGAAATGATAAAATTTTGTATCGAATAACAGGTATTTCATTGGGTGCCAACAAAACGGACAATAATAATCCAACTAATCATAACAATTCGAATCATCTAAGGCTTGGACTTAGATTGGGTTTTGAAAAACCGTATGCTATTGATGACAAATTTGGTTTTTATTATGGACTTGAATTAAGTGGTGCACATGATCAATTACAATATAAGTATGATACAACTCCAGAGGATAATTATAAAGTCATCAATAATAATTTAGGCCTTGGAGTAATAATAGGATGTAGTTATAATATTTCAGATCGAATAAAGCTTTCTGCTGAAATTATTCCCGGTTTTAATTATTATCATTCAGAACAAGATGAGAGAAAAAACGATTCTTTCGGATTTTCAGCAAGCAACGGTAATGCCGGTCTCACACTCGGTTATGTTTTCTAAGCAACCATAAAATAAAGAAAGGATGTCATCTTACCCAAGGACATCCTTTCTTTAATATCGTCAGTCTAACAATATACAAAACCCCACGGTGTTCCCCTTCCGAAGAACACCTTTCCAATTATCTATTCATATCCTCAATCTCTCTAATTCTAAATCTGAACCTGATCTTTCAGGTCGCCTAAGATTTCAACATCAGCTTCAGTGAGTTGACGGTCGGCCATATTCAGCATATTTTCAAATTGCAGGTTCCCAACCGGCATTTCCGGAATACCTTGAATCAACAACGCATTGGCTGCGTCGTCGAAATAAATAACTAAATCAGTAAAAAGTAAGTCAAAAATGTCAACCTTATTTAGGGATCGTCAATCGTCAACCAGTGACCAATGACCAATCTGAACCACATGAGACACATTGGAGCTTCAAGCATCGAGTCAAAATCCCTTTAGTTTTTTCATACGCATGAGGGCTTCCACGTAATAATAATCGGCATAAGTCAGCGGCACATCGACTTCAGTTCCGTTTGGCATATGGCCAACACTGTGTTTCAGAATAAAGTTACCGTTTTCGCCCAAGTTTGCCCGATACTCAGGCGAGCTTAGGCTACGGAGCTGTGTCTCGGCAGCAGCCATATATTCTTTACTTTTCTCTTCAGGAACGTACTGGCTCAATTCAATCAGGGCCGAACAAATCAGCGCCCCAGCCGAGGCATCGCGTTTGGCGTTTGGAATATCGGGCACATTAAAATCCCAGTAAGAGATTTTGTCTTCCGGCAAATTCGGATGGTTCAGAATGAAATCGGCAATATGCTCAGCTTGTTTCAAATATACCTCCTTGCCCGACTCCCGGTACATCATGGTGTAGCCGTACAAGCCCCAGCCCTGCCCGCGAGCCCAGGCCGAATTATCGGCATAGCCCTGCGCCGTGTTTTTCTTTTCCACCTGTCCGGTTATGGTATCGTACGAAACAACGTGGAAACTACTGTAATCATCCCGGAAATGGTTTTTCAGAGTTGTGTTTGCATGAGTTTCAGCTACATGTGTATAGGTTGAATCCCCAAATGCTTTCCCAGCCCACATCAGCATTTCCAGGTTCATCATGTTATCAATGATCACCGGGTATTGCCATTTGGCGCTCCACGGGGCATAGTCCCACGAACGAATACAGCCAATTGCCGGGTTAAAGCGGGTAATGAGTGAGTTTGAAGCCGTATGGATCACTTCGCGGTAAACGGAATCACCGGTCAAACGATAAGCATTTCCGAAACTGCAAAAAATCATGAACCCCACATCGTGATTGCCGGTTGTGTATTTCTGGTCTTCCACCCTCAGGGTATAGTTTGTTGCCCAGTCTTTCAGCGAATCGGATGGTGTATTCTCATCCAAATACCAAAGCACACCCGGAAAAAATCCGCTGACCCACCACGATGAGCCACAGGACTCAAGCTTGCCCTCTTTATCAATCGTTTTAGGAAGACGGTCTGGTTGATCTTTCAACGACTCGGCCATTAATAAACTTTGTTTGGTCGCAAAATCAAGCGACTCATTCACCACTTCCGAAAGTGGTTTTTCTTTTTCAGCGGTAGGCGTACACCCAGCCAGTATTGTCAGAACAAATAGTATCGCCGTGATTTGTTTTATCATTTCGCAGAGATTATAAAGCGTGATCAGTTTTCAGGTTTTCACCGTTCCATATTTGTACTGATGTCCAGGGTTCATCAGCTGCTGCCCAAAAATCATCCTCAACAGGCAGTCCGAGCGCCAGAAAAGCAGTAGAACAGAGGTACAGACTCCCGGTGGAAATGTAATACTCGCCCAGCGAATTTTGGTGGCCACAAAGGCCAATCTGCAACCAGCCGTCGTCATCAAAAGTTCCCGGAGCCTCCATCAGCCGGTGCATCACGGCCGAAAGGGCACAACGAACCTGAGCCGGTTTCACCTGTTCGGGCAAGCGTTTCTGCAATGCGGCCTGCGACAAATGCTGGAAAGCCCCCATCCGGTAGGCAATGGAGCGGCCAATTGCCGGGTAAGTCCCTTCGGGTGAAATCAGTCGTTCCTGGATGGCAGCATAGCGGGTAAAACGATGGCCAATTTCCTCCACTTCTTCCTGGCGGATTTTCTTCTTGTCAAGCATCACCGTGACAATGTCCATCAACATCGGCTGAATGACAAAGCTGTTGTAATAGTCCCAGTGAAAGTCGGGTCCATCGCCATAAAGGCCATCGCCCAGGTACCATTCCTGGTGTTTTTTTACAGGAAGGTCGAGCCGCATAATATCAAAAGGCAAATCGTTGGCCAGGAAAAAAGCCTCAATCATCCCACTAAAAAGAAGCCAGTTTGAATAGTACGGTTTCACTTCGCGGGTTGCCTCAAAACAGTTGACGACATTCTGTTTGGTTTCATCCGGTAACGCTATCCATAATTGTTCTGGCGCCCGCAAAAAAGCATGTGCAAGGAATGCTGCATCAACCAACATCTGCGGCTCCATGTGGTCGAACAGATAGTCAGGCGATTGAGGATCAACTATGCTGGCAATTGTTTTCAATGCCTGTTCCCGGTAATTGCCCCGTAGCTTTTGTTCGGTTGCATTTCCAGAACCCGATTCCAGCCAGGGAGCCATCCCGGCAAGCAGGCGGCCAACCCCTTCGAGGTAAGTTGATGGCTTGGTGTCTTGCCCTGTGGTTGTTTCAACCGGCATGCTTTTCTTCAGCTGCCGTTGGCTACCTGCATCCAGCAAAGGCTTTGCAATTTGATCAAGCAAACTCACCCAGTATTCCCGCTGGTTTTCAGTCTTTCCGGAAGCCACATCCTCTTTGGCCGACAAAGTTGGAGCAATCATTGCCCCCGCTCCAATAAGCGGCACTGTTTTGACAAAATTTCTTCTTTTCAAGTTTGTTAGTTTTTGTTTTAGCGAGTCTAATGTAAAACAACTTTACAGAAATAAAAAAAATGAGTCCTCATCCTGTAAAGCATTCATTTTTCATATCCAACCATATTAAGAATTGAAAACCACTGCTTTTCTATCAGATAACAAACCACTTAGCAGACATTAACCTGATTTTTTATCATTGAATGACCGGTCATTCTTAACAATCACTTAACACAAAATAATTTCATATTTATGAAACACCCCTTACTTTTGACCAACCGTTCAGTCATAAAATATTTAATATGCCTCGAAGCACAGAACAATTGGAACAAATCAGAAAAGAAAAGAAGAAACTGATCATGGATGTTGCACTGGAACTCTTTGCCACAAATGGGTTTCATGCAACTTCGATCAGTCAGATCACGAAAAAAGCCGGCATTTCAAAAGGGCTTGTTTACAACTACTTCGAGAGCAAGCAGGAGATACTTCACGAAATTACACATACGGCCTTCGCAGAATTCTACAGTAATTTCGACTTAAACAAGGACGGCATTCTAACAAAAGATGAATTCATCTTTTTCATCCGAGAAAGTTTCAGGCTGGTAAACGCAAACCGCGATTTCTGGCAACTTTACTTTGCCTTAATGGTCCAGCCTAGTATTCATGAAAATTTCAGCAAGGAATATGAAGAAATGGCCCATCCCATAATGACCCAAATCTATGGTTTTCTCACGGCAAACGGTAGCGAAGACCCTGACGGGGACCTAATGGTACTTTCATCTATGATGGAAGGGGCATTCCTTTATGCCGTTGTAGCACCCGATGTTTTTCCGATCGAAATTCTTGCAGAAAAAATCATCAACGCGAGCTTCCGGCTTATCAGTAAATCACCCGATAAAAATTAGGAACAGATGAAAACTACACTGACTTTTTTAGCGCTGCTCATTTTCAGCCTTTTTGCCCGGGCACAGGACCTGGATGTAAAAGCAATTGTAAAGATGGCCGACGAAAAATTCCGCGGCACATCCAGCGAAGGCTCCCTCAGCATGACCATCCAACGTCCGTCGTGGTCACGTACCATCGTAATGAAAAACTGGACACTTGGTACGGAGTATTCACTAATCTACATTACAGAACCGGCAAAAGAACGAGGACAGGTTTTCCTGAAACGAAATAACGAAATGTGGAACTGGGTGCCCAGCATTGAGCGAATGATAAAAATCCCGCCATCAATGATGATGCAGTCTTGGATGGGATCGGATTTTACAAATGACGATTTGGTCAAAGAATCGTCGTTGGTAAAAGATTACAATCAAAAATTAATCGGAAAGGAAAAAGTTGAGGGATACGACTGCTATAAAGTTGAACTGATACCGCTGGAAGATGCCGCCGTGGTTTGGGGAAAGATAATCATGTGGATCAGCGATAAGGATTTCCTTTGGCTGAAAGGTGAATACTACGACGAAGATGAGGAACTAATCAATACCGAGATATTATCGGATATCAAGCAAATGGACGACCGGATCATGCCGACCCGACTGGAAATGATACCGGCCGACAAACCCGGACAAAAGACGATCATGATTTTTGAGAACATCAAATTCAATGTCAAGCTGGATGAAGGCTTTTTTTCAATTCAAAACATGAAGAGAATAAAATAACCCGTCCTGCAATAATCTTGTAAACAGGAATAAGCTAGAACATAAGTCAACATTCAATTCATTAAAAATGAGAACAAACCTTAAACTGGCATGGAGAAACATCTGGAGAAACCGGCGAAGGACAGTTATTACTGTCGCCTCCATTTTCTTTGGTGTTTTGCTAAGTACATTTATGACTTCGATGCAGGAGGGAACCTATTCGAAAATGATTGATAACGTGGTTGGTTTTTATTCCGGGTACATCCAAATCCACGACCCGGAATACTGGGAAAACAAAACAATTGACTACACATTTACCCCAACTGACTCGATTGAACTGGTGACAGAAAGTATTCCCACCATCACCTCAACAGTGCCACGTCTGGAGTCATTCACACTCATGTCGTTTAAAGATAACACGAAGGGAGCAGCCCTGATTGGGATCGACCCGGAGAAAGAAAACCAAATGACAAACCTGTCGCACTGGCTCGAAAAGGGAAGTTACCTCAAACCCGGCGATGATGGCATCCTGCTCGCTGTTAACCTTGCCAAAAACCTTGGTGTTCAGGTAAACGACACACTGGTACTAATCAGCCAGGGCTACCATGGAGCAAGCGCCGCAGCGCTTTTCCCGGTCAGGGGCATTTTGAGGTTCCCGGCCCCAACAATGAATAACCTGGGAGGTTACATCGATTTGAAAACAGCACAGGAATTCTTTTCTGTACCCGGCAAGCTGACTTCGCTGGTAATCATGGTGGACGATTATGGAAACGTCACCCAAACGAAACACAAACTGAAAGCTCAATTTAATTCGAAATACCAGGTGATGACATGGGACGAAATGGACCCGGTCACAAAAAACATGATTGAAGCAGACCGCTCCGGCGCCTACCTGACCAAAGGGATTTTATATGCCTTGGTGGGCTTTGGTATTTTCGGCACGGTCATTATGATGATGGCAGAACGCCGCAAAGAAATGGGCATTATGGTTGCCATCGGCATGCAAAAAACGCAGCTTAGCAAAATCCTGTTTTATGAAACCATGCTGATTGGCCTTGTTGGTGTACTGGCCGGATTTGCCGTCAGCGTTCCGCTAATCCAGTACCTGGTTTATCACCCAATCCCGATCACCGGCGAAGCGGGGAAAGCCTATGAACAATTCGGGTTCGAAGCTGCCATGTTTTTCTCGTCCCAATGGTTTGTATTTGCCCGGCAAGTGCTGATCATTTTCATTATCACTCTTACGATTTACGTTTATCCGTTGGTGAAAACGATAAAACTTAAAATAACAAAAGCCCTTCATGCTTAACCTTATAAACCAAGAACCATGATTATTGCAGTTGCCTGGAGAAATATCTGGAGAAACAAAACCCGAAGCCTGGTCATCCTGATTGCCATTTGCCTCGGACTGGCTTCCGGCATATTTTACATGGGTTTTTACAAAGGTATGATTGACCAACGGATCAACACGGTCATCAAAACCGAATCATCGCACATACAGATCCATCACCAAAACTACCTGAACAACCCGGATAAAAAATTCATCATCAGCAACGGGGATTCAGTTGCCGCAGAAATACAGAAGCTGCCCGAAGTAAAAGCAGCTTCAAACCGGGTCATCATCAACACCATGATCCAGTCGGCGGCAACCAGTACCGGGGCCAAAGTTACCGGTGTTATTCCCGAGGAGGAAATGCAGGTTACCAACCTCTATTCAAAAATAAATGAAGGGAGTTGGTTCGAAAGCAAGAGAAGGAACCCCGTTGTAATTGGCCGGAAACTGGCCGACAAGCTGAAAGTAAAGCTAAAATCGAAAGTGGTCATCACCCTGCAGGACATGCAGGGGAACATTACCGGAGCAGCTTTTAAGGTTGAAGGAATATTCGAAACATCGAATACGGCATATGACGAAACCTGTGTTATTGTGAGAAAATCCGACCTTGCCCGGGTGATGTCGCTGGATGAACATGCCGGACATGAAATTGCCGTTTTCCTGAATGATAACGACCAGCTTAAACCGGCAAATGACAACCTGAAAGCCCTGCTCCCCGATCTTGATGTAAAAACATGGCGCGAAATCATGCCTGAAGTAAGCCTGCTCGAAAGCAGTTTCAGCATTACCATGTATTTCTTTATCGGCATTATTCTGATGGCACTTCTTTTCGGCATCATCAACACCATGCTCATGGCTGTTCTGGAACGGACAAAAGAGCTGGGAATGTTGATGGCAATCGGCATGAATAAGTTCCGTGTTTTCATGATGATCCTGCTCGAAACAGTCCTGCTGTCACTTTTTGGTGGAATTTGCGGCATTGCACTTGGCTGGCTTCTGAACTTTTGGTTTGGCATACAAGGCATTGATCTTGGAACCTGGTCAGATGCCTACAGATCAATGGGCTTTGATACACTGGTTTACACGACCCTGCCGATGAGTATTTCGTTTCAAATTGCCATCATGGTAATTGTTACAGGCATTATTGCCGCCATTTACCCGGCAACAAAAGCCCTGCGCCTGAAACCGGCCGACGCAATCCGGATTGATATGTAAAAAGAACCTCAAAAAATTAAGAACATGAAAGTCATCGAAGTTACAAACCTGAAAAAAATATACAACGAGTCTGAAGTGAAAGTTAATGCCCTCAACGGGATTGATCTCACTATTGAGCAAGGTGAGTTCACGGCCATCGTTGGCCCATCCGGTTCGGGAAAAACAACGTTCCTGAATATGCTGGGCGGGCTTGATTTACCAACAACCGGCGAAATACTCATCGGGGGAACGGATATCCGGCAACTATCCTCATCCGAACTAATTGACTTCCGGTTGAAAAACATTGGTTTTGTATTTCAGGCTTACAACCTGATCCCCGTACTAACGGCACTGGAGAATGTGGAATTCATCATGCAACTCCAGGGCATTTCGCGCAAGGACCGTGAGAAAAGGGCATGCGAATTACTGGAACAGGTGGGATTGGGAGACCGGATCAACAGCCGTCCAACAAAGCTTTCGGGCGGACAGCAACAACGTGTGGCCGTTGCCCGGGCGCTGGCATCCAAGCCCAAGTTTGTACTGGCCGATGAACCAACGGCAAACCTGGATTCAAAATCGACAGAGAACCTGCTTGACATTATGGATGAACTAAACCGAAAAGAAAATATTACCTTTATATTCTCGACACACGACCAACGGGTTGTCAATAAGGCCCGCCGGGTCATTACGCTGGAAGACGGAATAATAATCAGTGACATTCGTAAAAACTAATCGTTATGACTGCAATCTTAAACATTCTGCTAATTTTCGGTTGGCTGTTCGCAGGCCAGGGAAACACAAGTACAACAATCCAAACTTCGCAGGAACAAGCCTGGAGCGAAGACTTGAACACTGCCAAGAGTGTCGTTTACCTGAGTCAGATTGAAAAAGAAATTGTGTTGGAACTGAACAAGGTAAGAAGCAACCCTACCCAATATGCAGCCGAATACCTGGAACCGTTAAGAACAGCCTACGACGGAAAAAGATTCAGCTATCCCGGTCAGGTTCCTCTACTGACAAGAGAAGGACTTGCCGCACTCGAAGAATGTATACTGGCACTAAAAGCAGCTGCCCCCGCCCCGGCATTAACGCCATCCAAAGGATTGACCAAAGCGGCAGAACTGCTGGTAAAAGACCAGAAATTGTACGGAGGAACAGGCCACCAGACCAAAAGCGGCTGGACAACTGATATACGTGTAAAAAGATTTGGCCAGTGGAAATCGCGCTTAGCCGAAAACATCATTTATGCCAATACCGATCCCCGGCAAATTGTTATTTCACTTTTGATTGATGACGGCACCCCCAACCGTGTCCACCGGGTAAATATTTTGAACCCTGAATTTACACTGGTTGGAGTAGCTTCTGATTCACACCCGGAATACGATTATTTCTGCACCATTGAATTTGCTGACGACTTTACAGAGAAACGATAGATGAAACGTTCATTTTTTCTTTTTTTTGTTGCCATTCCCTTTTTGTTACAGGCCCAGGGGCAGGCAACACTTACCGGCTATGTCAAAGATTTGTTCATGCTTTATCACCCCAAACAGGATTTACCGGGCATTGATTCGGATTTCCTGACAACGAACACAATCCACAACCGGCTAAATTTTAAATGGTACGCCAGCGATCAATTCACTGTTGCCATCGAAATGCGCAACCGGGTACTGTTTGGCTCACTCATTACAGAATATCCCGAATACATGCAGGTAATTGATGCGGACAATGGTTATTTCGACCTTTCCTTTGTCCCGGTTGATGCCGGCAATTGGTTCATGCACTCCATGATCGATCGTGCCTACCTTGACTGGACCTCGGGGAAATGGCAGGTGCGCGCAGGGCGCCAGCGGATCAACTGGGGCATCAACCTGGTATGGAACCCCAACGATGTGTTTAATTCATTTTCCTACTTCGATTTCGATTACGAAGAACGTCCAGGCACCGATGGTGTCAAAATCCAATACTACACGGGCGAAACCTCATCGGCAGAACTTGTTTACAAAATAGGGCACAACACAAATGAAACAGCCATTGCCGGCTTGTACCGTTTTTCAAAATGGGCATATGATTTTCAGGCCATAGCAGGCTGGGTTGGACAAGACTGGATTGTAGGAGGTGGCTGGGCCGGCGACATCAAAGGGGCAGGCTTCAGGGGAGAGATCACGCATTTTCAGCCACGCGACAAAAACTCAGGATCAAAAGTTGCTACCGTTGCATCGGTTTCCGGCGATTATACCTTTCCAAGCTCTTTATATCTGCATGCGGGTGTACTCTACAACAGCCACGGCACAACAGGAAAAGCCGGTGGCATGGACCTGTTTTTCAATCCCAATATGTCCGCAAAATATTTGTCGTTTGCACGCTATTCCCTTTTCGGGCAAGTCTCGTACCCGATAACCCCGCTCCTGTCTTCAAGCATTTCCGGAATAGTTAATCCCTGCGATGGCTCCTGGTACTTTGGCCCGTCATTTTCTTATTCATTATTGAATAACCTGGAATTCATGATTACAGGTCAGCTATTCTTCGGCCAGACAGGTACCGAGTTTGGCGACATTGGTGAATTGGTATTTGCCCGGTTTAGATATAGTTTTTAATCAATCTACTGTACTTTTTGTTATGACAATTATCTCTTGCAAATACATCAGGATTCTTTATATTAGCAGACAATCCAACCTTAATAGTAGGATAGACTAATGAAGACATATTTTTTCAAGATAGATGATAAAACCTCAAGAGACAGGAATACAACCAAGTAATCCACTAAACAAACATTTTAAAAAGCAAGATTTTGGCAGAACAAGAATTGGCACATGGTATTGGGACATGCAAACCGGGGAAATCTCGATAAACCAAGCCTCAGCAGAATTGATCGGGCAGAGCCTGGAAAACTTATTACCAATGAACACCACCAAATGGGCCAGCCTGTGCCTTGAACAAGACCGGCATCTCGTAACAGAAAGGCTGCAAGAATTTTCAACGGGTGAGTTTCCGTATTTTCTCGAAGAATTCCGGGTGAAACAAAAAGCAGGCGACTATGCCGTCCTTCAGGTTAGTGGCAACATCATCGAATACAAAAACAACAAGCCTAAAATTATGGCTGGGTCTGTCACAAACATCAACGAACTTTATTATTCACGGTTAAACCTGAAATACCGGTATGAAATTGAAAAACTGGTTGCCGGGATTTCTGCAGAGTTTGTTGGAATCCAGCATGACAAACTGGACGAAGCAATCAACCACACGATTGAAAAAATCGGTACTTTTTCGAAGATTGACCGAAGCTATGTATTCCGGTTGCGCGACAACGATGCCATTATTGACAATACCCATGAATGGTGTGCGGCAGGAATAAAGCCGGAAATTGAAAACCTACAGGGACTCCCGGTCACTGTTTTTTCCTGGTGGATGAATAAACTGAACAAACAGGAACCCATCCACATACACGACATCAACGAATTACCGGAAGAAGCAGCAATGGAAAAGGAAATACTGAAAGCGCAAGGAATTATTTCGCTCCTGACAGTGCCAATCCACTACAAAAATAAGTTACTTGGTTTTATGGGGTTTGACTCTGTAAGACAGCAGAAGGAATGGTCGGAAGCTGATATACACCTGCTCGCCACGGTTGGAAATATTGTTGCAAATGCCTTAAATGCAAAACAAAACCAGGAACTGCTGATCCAAGCCAAGGAAAAGGCAGAAGAAAATGACCGGATAAAATCGGCATTTTTAGCGACCATAAATCATGAGCTCAGAACACCGCTGCATCACATCCTTGGGTTTAGCAATCTTTTAAAAAGCAAGAAACTTACCCTGCAACAAAGCAAAAACTTTGCATCGACCATTAATGAAAGCGGAAAGAAACTTCTCCAGATTGTTGAAGACATTTTCAGCCTGGCACTGGCCGATCAATCTGAGATAATTATCCGAAACGAAACTTTTCAGGGCTGCGACATTTTCACCCAGCATAAAGTATTACTCGAAGAGCTCCTCCTCAAATCCAATAAACAAAACAACATTGACCTGGTCTGTTTCGCTACCCCTCAATTCAGGGATACAACTTTTTCATCAGACCAATTCAAGATCAACCAGGTTATTCTCAACTTATTCAAGAATGCTGTCAAATTTACCAAAGCCGGTTCCATTGAATACCGGGCCAGCCTTGACGATGAGAGCAACCTGATATTCAGCACTAAAGATACCGGAGTCGGAATTCCGCCCGATAAACACCAGTTGATTTTTGATTATTTCAGGCAAGGTGATGATACAAACACCAGATCGTATAACGGGGTCGGTATTGGCCTGGCAATTGCCCGAAAAATTACGGAACTCCTGAATGGAAGTATTACTGTTGAATCATCATATGGCGCAGGAAGTACATTTACTCTCCGTATCCCGGTAGAGATTGTTTCAGCAGACAACAACGCATAAAAGCAGCCCTCAGGTATCATTTCATTTACTAAAAAAACAGAGGCCGCCCTTGGGGGGACAGCCTCATATAAATAATCATCGGTTCTCTCTTTGTTACTTCAATCCACGTTTCTTGAGCAATGGCTCAATTGACGGCTCCTGTCCCCTGAAGTTCCGGTAAATCACCATGCCCTCATCAGAACCTGACTTGGCCAGCAGGGTACGGAATTTGGCAGTCAATTCCGGGTTAAACAGATCGCCCGATTCCTTGAATGCATTAAAGGCATCACTGTCAAGTACTGCCGCCCAAATGTAGACATAGTAACCGGCAGAATAACCACCGCTAAAAATATGTGCAAAGTAGGTACTGCGGTAGCGCGGAATAATTTCATTGATCAGCCCAATGCGTTCCATCGATGTATTTTCAAAAGCCATTACATCACTGTTGAACTCCTGCGTGTGCCAATCCATATCCAAAATTGAAGCTGCCAGGTACTCAACCGTAGCAAAGCCCTGGTTGAAATGACCGCTGTTCACAATTTTTTGGACCAACGCATCGGGAATAATTTCACCTGTTTTATAATGCTTGGCATACACTTTCATTACTTCAGGCTCGGCTGCCCAGTTTTCCATTACCTGCGAAGGCAATTCCACAAAATCGCGTGGCACATTTCCGGCAGTACGGCGATATGGCCCGTCGGTAAACAAACCGTGCAGGGCATGACCAAATTCGTGGAACATGGTTGTCACCTCATCAAAGGTCAGCAAGGCAGGCAGGTCGCCGCTTGGACGGGTGAAGTTACAAACGATGGAGGTGATTGGATACTCCACTTTCACGCCATCTTTGTATGCCTGCTCACGGAAACCGGTATTCCATGCCCCTACCCTTTTCCCGTCTCTCGGATGGAAATCCAGGTACAGCACACCCACATGCGATCCATCTGCTTCTTTCACTTCCCAGGCTTCAGCCTCAGGATGATAAACCGGTACATCGTCCCGCTTTTCAAACTGAAGTCCATACAACCGGTTGGCAACATAAAACATTCCGCTCCGGACATTTTCAAGACTGAAGTATGGCTTGGTTTCTTCTTCATCCAAATCATATTTCTGTTTGCGCAGTTTCTCGGCATAATACCACCAATCCCATGATGCTAATTTGAATTTGCCACCTTCGGCATCAATTATGGCCTGCATTTCTGCCCGTTCTTTTTTAGCTACTTCAAGGGCAGGTTTCCACAACTTGTACAGAAAATCATACACATTTTCGGGAGTCTTGGCCATGTTTACGTCAATCACATAAGCGGCGTAATTATCGAAGCCCAGCAGATGTGCCTTCTCGTTGCGCAGCTCAATCATTTTTTCAATTATGGCATTATTGTCGAACTCGTTGCCGTTATCACCCCGCATAAAATAGCCACGGTAAATTTTTTCGCGCAAATCACGGTTCTCGGCATACTGAAGGAAGGGGATCATGCTTGGTTTTTGAAGGGTGAAAACCCATTTCCCTTCCATTCCGTTTTTATTTGCCTCATCGGCAGCTGCCGAAATAACACCTTCCGGCAATCCTTTCAAATCGGCATCATTGTCAATTACCAACTGAAAGTTTTTATTGGTTTCAGCCAACAGGTTTTCACCAAATTGCAGGCTCTGTTTCGAGAGTTCCTGGTTCAGCTCACGCAGTTTTGCCTGATCTTCTTCTGACAAATTGGCCCCGTTACGCACAAAATCCTGGTAAAATTTTTCAACCACACGAAGTTGTTCATGATCAAACCCTAGGTTTTCACGTTCGTCGTAAATAGCCTTCACCCGTTGAAACAATTCCTTGTTCAACATGACATTGTCCTCGTGTTCCGTAACCTTCGGATAAATTTCACGGGCCAGTGCCTGCATTTCCTCGTTCGTATTGGCCGAATTCAGGTTACTAAATACAGTTGTCACACGCCGCAACAAATCAGCCGATTCATCAAAAGCAAGAATGGTATTCTCAAAAGTCGGGGCATCGGGGTTCGATGTAATTGCCTCAATTTCCTTTTCATGCTGAAGGATGCCTTCCTCTACAGCTGGCAGATAATGCTCCAGCTTTATGTCATCAAATGGCGGAACCTGAAAAGGTGTTTGATATTCAGCAAAAAAAGGATTTTGCATGTCTGTTTTTGTTTTTTTCGTTGAATTGCAAGCCGTAAACGTGGCCAACAATAAAACAAGGTAAGGGGTAATTTTCTTCATGGGAACTAAAGTTTTTTTGAAATTCAGGCTCGAAAAATACAAAAAACACCTCTCCATTTTTGTGATAAATGTTAGGTTATTTTTAGTTAAACGGCTGAACAAACATCGGTTGAAGGCCCGTTTCTGCATTTTCAAAACCCACACCTCATTTTTAACAATTCTGTTTTCATCACTCCTATTATTCTGATTCCTAGCTTTGCCTCACCCTAAAAAATGTTTACTTTTGTCGGACTCCAAAATTGAGCTTAAAAGCATTGAACTATGAATATTTCATACAAGTGGTTAAAAGATTATATTGACACGGATTTACTTCCGCATGAACTCGAAAACATCCTGACCCAGATTGGGCTGGAGGTAGGAAGCATTGACGAAGTTGAAAGCGTAAAAGGCGGTTTGCGCGGTTTGGTGATCGGTAAGGTTGTCACCTGCGAAAAGCACCCGAACTCGGACCACCTTAGCAAGACCACCGTTGATGTGGGCAATGGCGACCTTTTACCGATTGTTTGCGGTGCGCCCAACGTAGCTGCCGGCCAAAAAGTGGTTGTTGCCACAATTGGTACTACTTTGTATGACGGGGACAATGAATTTCAAATTAAAAAATCAAAAATACGGGGCGAAGTTTCTGAGGGGATGATTTGTGCTGAGGACGAAATCGGGCTTGGCCACAACCATGCCGGGATTATGGTTTTGCCCGATGACGCTGTTATTGGAACACCCGCAAGCACTTATTTCAATATTGAGTCGGATTATTCCATTGAAGTTGACCTGACCCCAAACCGCATTGACAGCGCCTCGCACATTGGTGTTGCGCGCGACCTGGCAGCATTCCTCAAAAAGACTCAGGACATTAGCTACAAAAGACCTTCGGTTGATGATTTTAAAGTTGATGACCATTCATTGGAAATACCGGTTGAAGTAGGAACACCTGAAGCCTGCCCGCGATACAGCGGAGTGACCATCAGTGGTGTTGAAATTAAAGAATCGCCGGACTGGCTGAAGAACAGGTTGAAAACAATCGGTTTGAGCCCGATCAATAACGTGGTTGATGTAACCAACTATGTTCTGTTTGAATGCGGACAGCCCCTTCATGCTTTTGATGCCGACGAAATTGCCGGAGGAAAAGTGATTGTAAAAACGTTGCCTGCCGGTACAAAATTCACCACCCTTGATGAAGTGGAACGCGAACTTCACCAGGACGACCTGATGATCTGCAATGCTGAGGAAGGAATGTGTATCGGAGGCGTATTTGGCGGGATCAAATCCGGTGTTAAAGAATCGACTAAAAATATTTTCCTTGAATCGGCCTGTTTCGACCCGGTTTATATCCGCAAAACGGCCCGTCGTCACGGACTGAACACGGATGCATCGTTCCGGTTTGAACGCGGAACTGATCCGAACGGCGTCATCTATGCGCTGAAACGTGCAGCATTGCTGATCAAGGAAGTTGCCGGCGGAAAAATATCGTCAGAAATTGTCGACATCTATCCAACTCCGGTTGAAGATTTTAAAGTTGACGTCTCTTTTGCCAACATCAAAAGGCTGATCGGCAAAGAACTGGGAGCTGAAACGATCAAAAACATTCTCACATCACTCGAGATTAAAATCGAAAATGAAACCGAAACAGGCCTTTCACTGGCTGTGCCTCCATACCGGGTCGATGTGAAACGTGAAGCCGATGTGATTGAGGAAATCCTCCGTATTTACGGCTACAACAATATAGAAATACCAACACAGGTAAACGCATCGCTGCAATATTCAGTAAAACCTGATCCGGTGAAAATCCGCAACCTGATGGCCGACATGCTTTCAGCGCAAGGGTTCAACGAAATCTGGTCGAACTCGCTGACCAAAACTTCGTACTACGAAAACCGCAGCAGCCTTTCTGCCGAAAACACGGTAAAACTGTTCAACCCGCTGAGCGCCGACCTGGGCTCTATGCGCCAAACAATGCTATTCGGTGGACTGGAAGCCATTGCATACAATGCCAACCGCCGTAACGGCGACCTGCGTTTGTACGAATTCGGAAATTGTTACCACAGCACAGGTTCGGAATTGCCTGAGAACCCTTTGAAAAATTTCAAAGAAGAAGAACACCTGGCCTTGTTCATTTCAGGGCAAAAGGAACGCGAAAGCTGGGCAATTCCACAAAGCGGAAGCAGCTTCTTCCAACTAAAAGGCTATGTTGAAAACCTGTTGCTGAAATTAGGGTTGAAAGCCGAAAACCTAAAGCTGGAAGACCTCAGCAACGACCTTATTTCCGAAGGCTTGATTTATTCCGCACCCAACAGACGGAAGCTGGTTGAGTTCGGGATTCTACACAAAAAGTTTCAAAAAGAATTTGGGATTGAGAACAAGGTTTTCTACGCCGATTTCCTGATGGACAACGTCATCATGGAACAGAAAAACAACAAAACGCTGTTTGCCGAATTGCCCAAATATCCGGAAGTCCGTCGTGACCTGGCCTTATTGCTCGACAAGCCTGTGCGCTTTACGCAAATCAGGGAATTGGCCGGCAAGGTTGAACGGAAACTTCTGCGTTCGGTTGACCTGTTCGACGTTTATGAAGGGAAAGGTGTACCGGAAGGTAAAAAATCATATGCCGTGAGCTTCATTTTGCGCGATGATGAGAAAACCCTCAACGACAAGCAAATTGACAAAATCATGCAACGATTGATTTTCACTTTTGAAAAGGAACTCGGAGCAACACTCCGATAACCAAATACCTGAAGATATCAGTTTTAATGAGCGGTTAATTTTGTAAGTTGACCGCTCATTTAGTTTGATCACACCTATTCCCGCTGGAAATGAGCAATGCCGTCTGGAATACTACTCCACCAATTTCATTTCATCCAGCAAGTAGCCGGCCCCGGCAAATTTGTCGATGATGAATAAAGCATAGCGGATGTCGAGCATGATGTTGCGGCACTGGCCTGGATCGAACAGGATGTCGCTCATGGTGCCTTCCCAACAGCGATCGAAGTTAATGCCCACCAGCTCGCCGTTGGCGTTTATGGCCGGGCTTCCGGAGTTGCCACCAGTCGTATGTACCGAAGCTGTAAAAGCAACCGGCATTTGCCCGGAAGCAGCATAATGACCAAAATCGTTTTGATGGTACAAATCGCGCAGGCGCTGGGGCACATTGTAGTCGTACACTTTGGGGTTGTCCTTTTCCATAATACCTTTCAGCGTGGTAAAGTAATTGTACTTCACGCCATCGGCAGGGGTGTACCCTTCCACTTTTCCGTAAGCCACGCGCAGGGTCAGGTTGGCATCCGGGTAAAGCGCCTGGCCTGCTCTCATCGACATGATTCCCTGCATGTAAGTTTTCTGTACTGCCTCAATTTCTCTTTTTATGTCGTTGTATACAAATGATACGTTGCGCATATAATGTCTGTTCATTTCACGAAACAATTCCATGACCGGATCACGCTGAAGTTTTGTGACTTTTTCCCCATCAAGGTTTTGGGCCAGTTCAAGCAGTTTTTCCCGATCAGTAAAAATACTTTTGCGGTAAACCTTCTTCAGTAATTTTTCATCGTCAAGTTTGTTCATCAGCTCCCGGAAATGAGTAGGCAAAAACGAAGGATCAAGATCTGCTTTCATCAGTCGAAGCAAGTGCACAAAGACCTCCTCGTCGGTTGACTGGTCATAGTCTTTAAAATAATCTTCAACCTTTTTTACCAGATCGTCCCTAAACCGTTGACGGATATCCTCGCTGGCACGCTGCCATCCTTTTTCGTTACGGGGGAAGTAATCGGCCAAAGTAAAAATGTCGGTCCCTCGAAACAGGATTTCGTCAAAATAACTATTTGCTTTGCTGTAAGGAGCCAGATCAATATAAAGTTTCTCAAATTTTTGAAAGATTCCGTCATACAATGCGTTCAGTGAATCATTCTGCGAATACCATGCTTGAAAATCCTGTTCAAAACCTTTCTTTACCTTCAAGGCATCCATACGCTTCAAACCTTTAATTTCACCTTTCCAGCGCTTCCACGAGTTGCTGGTCCGTGCATATTTAGAGGCATACTGAATACGGACTTTGGGATTGGCAGCCATATGTTTTCGAAGCACATTGAGCTTTTCTGTCCTGATTTTCACCTTTTCCGGATCGGTTTGGTTCATGATCATATCCACCGCACCGGAGGGCAAATACTCTTCTGTACTTCCCGGAAAACCAAAAATCATAATAAAATCATCGGGCTGAATTCCTTTTAACGAAACAGGGAAAAATGATTTAGGGTGATATGGAACGTTATCAGGCGAATATGCAGCCGGCTCGTTGTTTTTATCGGCATACACCCTGAAAACCGAGAAATCGCCCGTATGACGTGGCCACATCCAATTATCGGTATCGCCTCCAAACTTGCCAATTGCCGACGGCGGCGCCCCTACCAGGCGGACATCGCGGTATACTTTATAAACGTAGAGAAAGTATTGATTGCCGTAGAAAAGGGGTTTAATGATCGCTTCATACTTGCCACTGTCCGAAGCTGTTACCTGAAGCTTCCTGGTATTCTCAGCAATTCTCCGGGCCAACTCGTTGCCTTCAAGTCCAGTTGTTCCATCCATAACCGAGTCGGTCACATCTTCAAGCCGTTCCAGAAAGCGAACTTCTAAATCCGGGTTTGGCAATTCCTCGTCACGCGATTTTGCCCAAAAACCATCGGTCAGATAATCGTGTTCCACTGAACTATGTGATTGGATCGAGGCATATCCGCAATGATGATTGGTAAACAGCAAACCATCGCTTGAGACCAGTTCGCCTGTACAGCCTTTTCCAAACAACACAACCGCATCTTTCATACTGTTGTGGTTGATACTGTAAATATCTTCTGCGGTCAGGCGAAATCCCATTTGCTGCATTTCTGCAATGTTATACTTGTTCAGCAAAGTTGGAATCCACATGCCTTCCCGGCCGAAAGCCGTCAGTATGGTGATCAGCAAAAATGTAAGAGTTGTAATTTTTTTCATTTGGATAAAAGCTGAATTAAAAGGAATTTCAACAGCTAAAAACAACTTCAACATTAAAAATATTGGAACAAAAAAGCCGGCATAACCGGCTCCTAAAGTATAATTTCTTCTAATTACTAAATATCTCCTGCGAGGTATGAAATCCCTCGGCTACAACAGTCGCCGAGATATTGTCCCGGTTCACCAGTTTAGGTTCAAGTTCGTAGGATGGAACTAATCGTTTGCCATTGCTTACTGTCGTGTAATCCTTTTCCAGTTTTTTATGACGCGCCAGTTTTATCGCCACTTCTGCTGACTTGTGCGCCATTTCATTCAGTGGTTTTAAGATTGTAGCCTCATGTTTTCCTTCAGCAATACACCTAACGATTTCCAACTCGGCATCTTGGCTAATCACGGCAATGCTGTCCGTTAAACCAGCCTCGTCCAAAGCTTTGTTCACCCCATAAGCAATAGCATCAGAACCACATAAAACAACATCAACCTTTCCGTTTGATTTGGACAGCATATCTTTTGCTTTTTCGTAACCTTCATCTGAGGTCCAACTTTTAGTGTATTCACTGTATACAATGCGAACTTCTCCACTTTCGACATGCTGCTGCAATACATTCATCTGCCCAAGGAATAGTAAAAGTGAATTATTGTCGTGTTCGTCACCTATAATCAGGCCATAATTCCCGCGGGGATATTGCGACAGCATATATTCAGCCTGTATCTCACCTACCCGGACACTGTTTGTTGTAATATAAAAATCGAGGTCACATTCACGCATCAGGCGGTCGTAGGCAATCACTTTCACACCTTCTTCATGGGCAAGCTTAACAATTTCTGCCGAATTATTCTGGTCAGATGCAACCACGATCAATACATCTGCCCCTTCCTCCAGCAATTCTTCAGCCTGCTTGTTTTGCATAGACTGATCATCGTTGGCGTTCCGAAAAATAACCTCTCCACCAAGCGCTTCTACTTCGGCAATAATATTATCCCGGTCCCTGTTCCATCTTTCGTTTGTCAAACTGTGCATTAACAGCCCAACTTTAACTTTCCCGCTGTGACAGGATGAGAAAATAAAAATTGAACAGGCAACAATTGCCAGTAATTTAAAAACTGAAAGTTTCATAAGTCAGGTTAATTAAGTTACTTCGAAGTAATCAAAAAAAAAGGTTTTCACCAAGGCAAAGAATTGTCTTTTGGCAAATTTAAAACTCTTTTAGATATTGATAAAGTTTATGGACCGGCAGCCCCATCACATTGTAAAAAGATCCTTCAATTTTATTGACACCAACATACCCAATCCATTCCTGGATACCATACCCCCCGGCCTTGTCGAAAGGTTTGTACTGATCCACGTAGAAGTTGATTTCATCATCTGTAAGCTCATCAAACCAAACCTCTGTCACGGCATGGAATGAGACCTTTTTTGTTGCCGATTGCAGGTGCATCCCTGTTATCACCTGGTGCTGGCTTCCCGAGAGGCCCTTCAGCATTTCAACAGCCTCTTCCCTGCTTTTGGGCTTGCCCAAAACTTTGTCATCTTTCCAAACAATCGTATCAGCAGTTATAAGAAGCTCGTTCTCCGATAGGGTTTCTTTCAGGAATTCGGCCTTCATCTGGGCAACATACATTGGAATAGCTGTCATTCCAAGCTCTTCAGGATAATACTCCTCCATATCAGCAGGACGTATATCGAACTCAAGCCCCAGATTGCGCAAAAGCTGTTGGCGACGAGGCGATTTTGACGCAAGAACGAGTTTGTATTTTTTCAGATTCTTCAGTTCCATCAGATTGACCTCCAATAATATGATTTTTCGTTAATCCAGGTATCCTGTGCACGCATAACCTGTTCAACCACATCGCGCACACAGCCCTCTCCACCTTTCAATTCAGAAATATATACCGAAATTTCTTTAATCTCATGAACAGCATCCCTTGGGCAGGTTGGGACACCAATTTCCGACATCACCTGGTAATCCACCAAGTCGTCGCCCATGTACAAAATTTCACCGGCTTTTACTCCGGTCTTTTCCATAAAATCGCGCAATGACTCCATTTTATCACGAACACCCATGTAAATATGCGGCACCCCCAACTTTGCATAACGGATACGAACCCGCTCAACGGCACCGCCTGTAATAATACCGATGTGATAGCCCATGCTCAGAGCATTTCGCAAAGCATATCCATCTTTCACATTAGCTGTACGAACCGGGTCGCCCTCGTCATTAAGCGGCGATGTATCCATTGACAGAACCCCGTCAATATCAAAAATAAAAGCCTTAACCTGTTCAAATTTTTCTTTTAAGAATGTCATTTCAGCTTGATTTGTATGCATTGAAAATACTATCAGACACAAAACTATAGATTTTCCTGAGTTCAGGTTTGGTCTCCAGTAAATTTAGATGTTTATTAATGATTGTTTCATCATATCGTTTTGCCGGCCCTGTTTGCACGTCATAAGGCGAAAGTGTCATTACTTTTTCTGCTGTTTCCTTAATTAAGGGCTTCAATAAATCAAAACTCAACTGATTTTCTTTCAACAATTTGTCACCCAAATAGTAAAAATGATTGACAAAATTATTTGTAATGACTGCTGCCAGGTGCAGAACCAGCCGCTGCTCCGAACTTATTTCATGTACACTTTCTGAAATTTTGCCTGCCATGTGTTTCAACTGCCCCAGTATTTCATTGTTGGCCGCTTCGATGCAAACCGGAACCGTTGTAAAATCAACATCAGTTGTTTTGGTAAACGTCTGCACCGGATAAAAAACGCCAAACTGGTCAGAAAAACGGGAAAGCAATTGCATGGGGACACTTCCGGCAGTATGCACAAGAAGTTTATCCCGGCAATCAAGCCCGTTCAGGATTTGTTCAATCGCGTCATCTTTAACCGCCAGCAAAACCAGGTCAGCCGACAAATCAATCTCTTCCTTTTGGGTCGTAAAGCCACAATTAAGCTGGCCGGCCAGTAACCGGGCCGAAGCTTCTGTGCGACTGTAAACCTGAACAATTTCGAAGCCGGCCCGAAACAAGTTCTTCCCAAGCTGGGTTGCCAGGTTTCCAGCTCCAATCAAAACTATTTTTTGAATCATATTCTGACTTTTCGGAAAGTCAAAGTAACAAAAAAACCGGCTAAAAACCGGTTTCAATTATCAGGCGTTGTCAAATCTCTTGCTTACCTCGTCCCAGTTGACAATATTCCAAAAATTGTCGACGTATTCAGCCCGTCGGTTTTGATAATGCAGGTAATAAGCATGTTCCCAAACATCCAGGGCAAGCAGCGGGGTACCTTTTTGTTTCGCATCGTTCATCAACGGGTTATCCTGATTGGCCGTTGTCGTCACAAAAAGTTTTCCGGTTCCGTCAACAGCAAGCCATGCCCAACCGCTTCCAAAATGCTTCTTTGCAGCCGTCCCAAATTCAGTTTTGAACTGCTCCACCGAACCAAAAGAGTCAACAATTGCTTTTTCCAGCGCTTCCGACATTTCCGTTTTTTCCGGGGTCAAATTCTCCCAAAACAGTTGGTGGTTATAATACCCGCCTCCGTTATTCCGAACGCCCGGATCATAGTCTGTAATTTTTGTGAAAATCTGTTCCATTGGAATAGAAACCAGCTCCGTACCTTCAATGGTGGCGGTAAACTTTTTGAAATAGCCCCGATGGTGCTTGTCGTAATGCAATTCCATCGTTTGTGCATCAATATATGGTTCTAATGCATTATAAGCATAAGGAAGCTCAGGAAAAACATGTCCTTCGAATTTCTTGCTACCGGCACTACATGCCGTAAAAGCCGATCCGAGGATGGGAGCAGCAACAGTTGCCGTTCCTACGATACTTATAAAATTTCGTCTCTCCATAGCCTGATTGTTTTATGTTATAAAAAATAATAACAAGGCTATTTTCGAAATGTTCTTCGCACAAGACAAAACTTTCGTTTTCAAGATTGATTTTTAAACAGATACATTATTTTTACAAGCGAAACTACGACACATGCAAAACGTTTGCTTTTTCAATTCAACACAATTCTGGGGAGGTGGTGAAAAATCACATCTGGAATATGCTGTTAACTTCAAACGGCGGGGTTACCAGGTAATAATTATCACCACAAAAGGTTCGGTACTGGAACAAAAGGCAAAAGATTTGCAAATACCTGTTTTCGGTATCGAGATGGGAAATTTATCATTTCTCAATCCATTCAAGATCAAAAAGCTTTCTGATTTTTTCAACGCAAAAAAGATTGATACGATCTTTCTCAATTCATCACCCGATCTGAAATTAGGTGGTTTGGCCGCTCGTAAAGGCGGCGTAAAAAACATCGTGTACATGCGGGGACTTTCCGTTCCGGTGAAAAACAGCTTTTTGAACCGATATCTTTTAACGAAAGTAATTACTCACCCGGTACCGAACTCTCTCGACACGCGAAAGTCATTCCTAACGCATTTAGAATCATTTCTTCCGAAAGAAAAAGTTCCGGTAATTTATCGGGGCATCAACTTTAATGAATGGTACAATCGTCATTCAAACCCGGTAAATTACCGTGAAAAAGATGAAATTATCATTGGGAATGTCGGGCGACTCGTAAAACAAAAAGGCCAGGATTTTCTGATTGATCTAGCCCAAAGGCTCAAAGAACACGGGTTAAATTTCAAGCTTGTGATTGCCGGAATCGGGCCATTAGAGGATGAGTTGAAACAGCTCATAAAAAAAAATCAGTTGGAGCAAGAGGTCATTCTGGCTGGCTTCTTCCCAAATATCCGTGATTTTCTGCAAAGCATCGACATATTCGTCTTTCCATCTATCTGGGAAGGATTTGGGAATGCGATGGTTGAAGCAATGGCAGAACAGAAACCAGTTGTCGCATTCAATCTTTCAAGTAACCCCGAGATTATATCCTCAAACGAAATTGGCTTTTTAGTTGAATACCCAAACCTGGATCATTTTTCTGAAATTGTTCTCAACCTGGCTAATGATCCGAAACAGAGAAGGACAATCGGCGAGAAAGCAAAAGCCTCAGTCATTGAGCGTTTTTCGTTTGACCAGATTATGCATGACTGGGAAAATCTATTGGGCTAACCATTTTTTCCAGTCGATTTTCCACTCTTCGGATGATACAAAGATGCAGTACAACAGTACGAAAAAACTACCTCCCACATGTGTCTCAAGGTTCGAATCCCCAAGATTGGCAATCAGCATACTTACAAGAAACAGGAAAAAAACCGGGTTACGGTAAGTTTTGGTTTTGAGTATTGGAAAAATAATAACGAAAAGAATCCAAAGCGCACCCACGATTCCAAATTTAACGGTGTAATTCAAATACTGATTGTGGGCATCGCCATAACGGGCAGGAGCCATCTGCGAACCAATTGCCTGGTATGCTTCCCGGTATGCTGCCTTCCAATTACCCGTTCCTACTCCAAACCAAAAATGTTCTTTTATAATATGAAGGGCTGCTTTGCCATATTCAAACCGTTGTGACAAAGATTGCTGGTTGGCATATCCGGTACTGAAGTAAGTGTCAAGTCCCCAAATCGTCACATACAAGCGCGGATACAATGACAAACCTTTTTGAGCAAGTATATAATTACTTATCCCTGATTCAATATTGGCGACATCCTGATCTGTTAACTGCTCAACCCCTTGAGCATCTTTCCGCAAATTCTTCGAAGTCAGGTAACGAATCAAGGTTTCCTTCACCTGATAACCATGAACATCCCTCTCATCATATTTCAAGGAAGACCTGCTATTCCATGCCTCTTCCAACTCGGTTTGACACAAATACAAACCGACAAAATGCCCATTTTCAATTTGTTTGTTTTCAATATTATGGAAATATGGATTACCAAGAGTGGTCTTCATCTCAAGATCATCATAATTAATTTGATCAACCTGATAATATTTAGTTACAGCATAATACAAATAGGCAGAAGGAACCAAAACAAGAAGAAAAATAAACAAACCGGCAACCATTTTCCATGTACTTCTTTTTAGGTTCATCACAACAATGATCAATCCCACAAAAGAAGTCGCCAGAAAAGTAATTATACCAGTAAAAGATTGGTGCCAGATCAAAAATAAAAGCAGGAAAATAATCACTAAAAGAACACCTGATTTTTCGGCTAAAGTTCGTCCAACCTGTTTTGAAACAAATAAAACGGACAAAATAAATATTGAAAAGATGACTTCAAAGCTAAACCGGATATGATGAATAAATCCAAACTCTTGAGCGTCAAGCACCGAATTTTGGTTACTCAAATAGAAATTAACAACCGTAATTAACGCAGACAATGAAACTGCTGCTGAAAACGTCAGTAAAAACGTCTTAATCTGTTCCGCTTTCAGCTTTTTCGCAAAAATAAAAGCAATTGGTATTAATAAATAGGGCAAATTCTTTTGAAGATCATACATTCCCCAATGCATATCATTGCAAAAGATAAAACCTAAAAGATAAACCAAATAAATACTACTGAATAAAATAAGCAGCTTACCTTTTCTTATTTTTTCAGAAAATTGGCCTTTAGGTACACTAAGCAAAGAAGTTATAAAAAGCAGTACCCCGGAAACAGATATTAAAGCTTCGGAGAAAGGTAAAGCTACGGCAAACAGTAATAATGAAGCGTAATACCAATCAATATTTCCAACTCTATTCATCGGGGAAATTTACAGAATAAACGAATAGGTCGTACAATTATTATCGTTTCAAACAGACAAGCAGACAATAAAAAACCCGCTGCTCATTTGAACAGCGGGTTTGGAAAGGATGGCGACGACCTACTCTCCCACATGACTGCAGTACCATCGGCGCTGGCGGGCTTAACTTCTCTGTTCGGAATGGGAAGAGGTGGGGCCCCGCCGCTATAATCACCTAAATTCTTGATTTGACTGCCCATCTGGTAGGCAACCAACACTTAAATATTTTTTTAACATACCGGGAAAAACATGAAGAAAAACACAACCTTAAAAACCCAGGGAAAGTCTTCGGGTAATTAGTACTGCTCGGCTTTGACGTTACCGCCTTTACACCTGCAGCCTATCAACGTAGTCGTCTCCTACGACCCTTAAAGGAAATCTCATCTTGAGGGAGGCTTCGTGCTTAGATGCTTTCAGCACTTATCCCTTCCATACATAGCTACCCGGCAATGCAGCTGGCGCCACAACCGGTACACTAGAGGTATGTCCACCGCGGTCCTCTCGTACTGGCAGCAGGTCCTCTCAAATTTCCAACGCCCACAACAGATAGGGACCGAACTGTCTCACGACGTTCTGAACCCAGCTCGCGTGCCACTTTAATGGGCGAACAGCCCAACCCTTGGGACCTTCTCCAGCCCCAGGATGTGACGAGCCGACATCGAGGTGCCAAACCGCTCCGTCGATATGAGCTCTTGGGAGCGATCAGCCTGTTATCCCCGGAGTACCTTTTATCCTTTGAGCGATGGCCCTTCCATACGGAACCACCGGATCACTATGCCCTAGTTTCCTACCTGATCGACTTGTCGGTCTCACAGTCAAGCGCCCTTATACCATTACACTCTCCTGACGGTTACCAATCGTCATGAGGGCACCTTTGGGAGCCTCCGTTACTCTTTTGGAGGCGACCACCCCAGTCAAACTACCCACCACACACTGTCTCCCGTAAACGGGATTAGGTCCCGAGTAAGCAAAGGGACGTATTTCAAGGATGGCTCCACGAACCCTGGCGAGCCCGCTTCATAGCCTCCGTCCTATCCTACACATCACTTACCCAGAATCAATGTGAAGTTGCAGTAAAGGTTCACGGGGTCTTTCCGTCCCGTTGCGGGTAATCGGCATCTTCACCGATACTACAATTTCACCGAGCTCATGGCCGAGACAGTGTCCACATCGTTACACCATTCGTGCAGGTCGGAACTTACCCGACAAGGAATTTCGCTACCTTAGGACCGTTATAGTTACGGCCGCCGTTTACCGGGGCTTCATTTCAATGCTTCTCTTGCGATAACATCCCCACTTAACCTTCCGGCACCGGGCAGGTGTCAGGCCTTATACATCATCTTTCGATTTAGCAAAGCCATGTGTTTTTGATAAACAGTCGCATGGACCTTTTTACTGCGGCCCCGGTTACCCGGGGCGACCCTTCTCCCGAAGTTACGGGTCGATTTTGCCTAGTTCCTTAGCCATGAATCACTCGAGCGCCTCAGGATTCTCTCCTTGACTACCTGTGTCGGTTTGCGGTACGGGTCCTTTATACCTGGAGCTTAGTGGTTTTTCTCGGAAGCCCTTAGGATCACTATCCGATTGCCCGAAGGCTCTCGGTACTGTCTGGTTTCAGCTCTCTTGGCGGATTTGCCTACCAAGATCATAACCTACGCCATTTAACGTACTATTCCGTCAGTACGCGGATCTTTCATCACTTCGTCCCCACATCGCAGTATAAAGAAGTATCGGAATATTAACCGATTATCCATCGGGTTCGCCTCTCGGCTGCCCCTTAGGTCCCGACTGACCCTGATCCGATTAGCGTTGATCAGGAAACCTTAGTCTATCGGCGAGGGGGTTTCCCGCCCCCTTTGTCGTTACTTATGCCTACATTTGCTTTTCCAAACGCTCCAGTATACCTCACGGTAAGCCTTCTACGCAAGATTGGAATGCTCCCCTACCATAAATCCATAGCTTCGGTGGTATATTTAATGCCCGATTATTATCCACGCCCGATCGCTCGACTAGTGAGCTGTTACGCACTCTTTAAATGAATGGCTGCTTCCAAGCCAACATCCTAGCTGTCTATGCAATCAGACCTCGTTTAAACAACTTAATATACACTTGGGGACCTTAGCTGATGGTCTGGGTTCTTTCCCTCTCGGACACGGACCTTAGCACCCATGCCCTCACTGCCGTAAAGCATCTTATAGCATTCGGAGTTTGTCTGGATTTGATAGGCGGTGAAGCCCTCGCATCCAATCAGTAGCTCTACCTCTATAAGACTCAATTACGACGCTGCACCTAAATGCATTTCGGGGAGTACGAGCTATTTCCCAGTTTGATTGGCCTTTCACCCCTACCCACAACTCATCCAAGAGCTTTTCAACGCTCCCTGGTTCGGTCCTCCATTCCGTGTTACCGGAACTTCAACCTGGTCATGGGTAGATCACAAAGGTTTCGCGTCTAGCGCCACTGACTCAAACGCCCTATTCAGACTCGCTTTCGCTTCGGCTCCGGGACTGAGGCCCTTAACCTTGCCAGTGACGACTAACTCGTAGGCTCATTATGCAAAAGGCACGCTGTCATCCGGCTTTAGCCGGACTCCAACCGCTTGTAAGCGTACGGTTTCAGGTACTATTTCACTCCCCTGTTCGGGGTGCTTTTCACCTTTCCCTCACGGTACTTGTCCACTATCGGTCTCTCAGTAGTATTTAGCCTTACCGGATGGTCCCGGCAGATTCAGACAGGATTCCACGTGTCCCGCCCTACTCAGGATACCACTATCATTGCAACAATTTACGTGTACAGGACTATCACCTTCTATGGTTAAACTTTCCAAAGTATTCCACTTAATGTTACAACAAATGTCGTGGTCCTACAACCCCAATCTTGCCGAAACAAGACTGGTTTAGGCTGTTCCCCGTTCGCTCGCCACTACTTAGGGAATCACTTTTGTTTTCTTTTCCTCCAGGTACTTAGATGTTTCAGTTCCCTGGGTTAGCCTCCAATATAATTGGATAACTACCTTACAGTAGCTGGGTTGTCCCATTCGGATATTTGCGGATCAATTCGTATTTGCCAATCCCCGCAACTTTTCGCAGCTTATCACGTCCTTCTTCGCCTCTGAGAGCCAAGGCATCCCCCGTACGCCCTTATTAACTTTCTCCTTTATTTTTTGATTCTTTAAGGTTGAATATTCTTCATATTCTTGTTTCCCAATATGTCAAAGAACTTTAAAACAGTGTACAGTCCCGGTGTTCAGTTACCAGTGATAACAAAACCGGCTGTTCCCTGTTTAACGTTGATACTTCCGGAATCGAACCGTCATAGTTGCCGCCAGGCTTATCATTTGTTCCAATACTTTGTTTGAACGTCTTGTCTTTACGACTTTTCTTCTCTTTTTTTTTGGATTTGGCCTTTTGTTTTCTGACCTTTTCCGTCTTTGTGGAGAATAAGGGAGTCGAACCCTTGACCTCTAGAATGCAAATCTAGCGCTCTAGCCAACTGAGCTAATCCCCCAAAATTGTTGATTGATTATTGATTAATTATTATTCATCTCAAATCAACCTTGTCCGCCTCTGGCAACTACATTTATAAATAATCATTAATCATTCATAAATTGTGTAGTCCCGCCCAGACTTGAACTGGGGACCTCTACATTATCAGTGTAGCGCTCTAACCAGCTGAGCTACGGGACTGTCATTTCTGCTAAGCTTTTTAGCTTCAAGCTATAAGCACCAGCTGACAGCTTTTCCGCGTTTGCTCTTCATATATTTTTTAAAAAGGCAGGGATAAAGAATCTACTCCATCGCAATTTGTCCTATCAAAGCTCCAGAAAGGAGGTGTTCCAGCCACACCTTCCGGTACGGCTACCTTGTTACGACTTAACCCCAGTCATTAGTTTTACCCTAGGCCGCTCCTTGCGGTTACAGACTTCAGGTACCCCCAACTTCCATGGTTTGACGGGCGGTGTGTACAAGGCCCGGGAACGTATTCACCGCGCCATGGCTGATGCGCGATTACTAGCGAATCCAGCTTCACGAAGTCGGGTTGCAGACTTCGATCCGAACTGAGACCGGCTTTAGAGATTAGCATCTTGTCACCAAGTAGCTGCCCTTTGTACCGGCCATTGTAACACGTGTGTAGCCCTGGACATAAGGGCCGTGCTGATTTGACGTCATCCCCACCTTCCTCTCACCTTACGGTGGCAGTCCCGCTAGAGTCCCCAGCATAACCTGATGGTAACTAACGGTAAGGGTTGCGCTCGTTATGGGACTTAACCCGACACCTCACGGCACGAGCTGACGACAACCATGCAGCACCTTGAAGAACGTCCGAAGAAAAGCATGTTTCCACGCCTGTCGTTCCCCATTTAAGCCCAGGTAAGGTTCCTCGCGTATCATCGAATTAAACCACATGTTCCTCCGCTTGTGCGGGCCCCCGTCAATTCCTTTGAGTTTCACCGTTGCCGGCGTACTCCCCAGGTGGCTCACTTAATGCTTTCGCTTGGCCGCTTGCGGTGTATCGCAAACAGCGAGTGAGCATCGTTTACGGCGTGGACTACCAGGGTATCTAATCCTGTTCGCTACCCACGCTTTCGTACCTCAGCGTCAGTCTCAGTTTAGTAAGCTGCCTTCGCAATCGGAGTTCTGTGTAATATCTAAGCATTTCACCGCTACACTACACATTCCGCCTACCTCAACTGTACTCAAGCTCTTCAGTATCAATGGCAATTCTACCGTTAAGCGGCAGGATTTCACCACTGACTTAAAGAGCCGCCTACGTACCCTTTAAACCCAATGAATCCGGATAACGCTTGCATCCTCCGTATTACCGCGGCTGCTGGCACGGAGTTAGCCGATGCTTATTCGTGTACTACCGTCAAACCCTTACACGTAAAGGCCATTCTTGGTACACAAAAGAAGTTTACAACCCATAGGGCAGTCATCCTTCACGCGGGATGGCTGGTTCAGGCTTGCGCCCATTGACCAATATTCCTCACTGCTGCCTCCCGTAGGAGTCTGGTCCGTGTCTCAGTACCAGTGTGGGGGATCATCCTCTCAGAACCCCTAGACATCGTTGTCTTGGTGAGCCGTTACCTCACCAACTAACTAATGTCACGCATGCCCATCTTTGACCGATAAATCTTTAATTTAAAAACCATGCAGTTTCTAAATACTATGCGGTATTAATCCGGATTTCTCCGGGCTATCCCCCTGTCAAAGGCAGGTTGCATACGCGTTACTCACCCGTGCGCCACTCTCACCACCCGAAGGTGGATCCCGTTCGACTTGCATGTGTTAGGCCTCCCGCTAGCGTTCATCCTGAGCCAGGATCAAACTCTTCGTTGTAAATAAAATTTTAATCTTGTCTAGCTCTTTCAGATAAAACTCATTTTTGATAGCGTATCTTCCTTATCTTTCTACCTTTTCAATGTTGTCAATGAACTCTTTGTATTTTGAACCCTTTCCCTGCAAGCCAAAACAAATCTTCTTACCGACCGTTCCAACCTTTGGCAAAGGAGCCTTTTTGCGTTTTTGTGTCCCCCGAAAAACCGTGCGTTTTTCATTGCACTGGCAAGGGGCGGCAAAGTTAACCAGCTTTTTCTTTTCTCCAAAATCTTTGCAGACTTTTTTTGAGATTTTTTTTAGCCTGGGGTTGCCTTCGGGACGTCTTAACTCTTACGGGGTTTTACGCCCTTTAAGTTTCATCCGGCCCTTCCATTTTTTCAGTGAACGTTTGTTGTTTTTTGCGGCTGCAAAGAAAAAGGCTTTTTTTTGATTTTCCAAACTCTTTTTGAAAAAGTTTTCAGAAAACACCAAAACCTCTAAAACCCTTACAGAACGCTGCTTCCAGGCTCCCCGGCATGCACCGGTTGTCCCTCAAAGCGGCTGCAAATATAGGCACTCTTTTTTGTTCTGCAACACCTGCATCAAACTTTTTTACTTTAAGAACAAGCACTCGTATAAGATTAATCTGGGATTCAAAACATTAACCTCAAGAAAAAACTTTCATAAGTCACTAAGAAAGGAACGGTATTCTTCCACAAAGGTAAAAATCATCAAAATCTGCATCAAAAGTCTAATCTTTGTATCCACTTATTCTGTATACATTAACATTCTCATATTTGTCAATCTTTTCAAATATGAAAGTTGATTCAACGAATTCTTTACACGGAGCGCTGTTTGTTATGACTGTCTCTCCAACTTTAACCTCTTCCTTTACCTTAAAGCCAATTTCACTCCCGTTCATATTCAATATGTTCGTGTAAAACATCATATGCGATAAATGAAAAGGGATGCCAGGTCTCAGCCCCATATCCTCTGGTTCAATAATATAGGTATTATCAAAATTTGCCCGGTTCTCAATCATATTCCTCAGGAAATAACTTATATGATAAAAATTCTCATCTCCGGGAACGACCTTCGGATTAAATGTAAAACCAATAACACGAACCAAAGGATAGAAAAAAAGCGTGCCTATTAATAAGTAATACAATATCTCTTCACGAACTTTTCCTTTCCACTTTATCCACCGCATAAAAGAATCGATGATCAGATAGATAATTATCGCAGCAATGACAGATAGCAGCGGGATGATTGGAATATCATACCATAGTAGTTTAGTCGCAGAAGAACTAATCATCAGAAGATAACTAACGACCAATGCAGCAATATAGACAACCAGGTCTTTTATTCCCGAATCTTTAACAAAGAGAAGAATTGGTAATCCTGCGAATACCCAGAAGAAACCAAAACGCCCGTACAATAACCCGTTGAAATAAACTGAGAAAACGTTACTATGCCCATCATTCACTTCAAAAAAACGGCCTCCAATTTCGTTTTGCCAAACAGCTTTCATATATCCGGGGTCACAAATCTCTCTTGACACATAATAACTCCCGACAATAACAAAGTAAAGTAACACAGACCAATAGAGATGTTTCATCTTCAATATAACAAGCAACTTTCGCTTATATAGTGTGAAAAACAGAAGTCCTGGTAAAAACATAAAAAAGGCAACCGACTTTGTAAGTGTTGCAAATGCCATAAAAATAAACGTGTAATAGAAATATTTCCCCGTTAAAGATTTAATACTTCTATAGTAATTCATCAAACAAATGGCCGCGAAAAAACTTAGCAACACATCAGTATCTCCAAACCTGACTCCATGGCGATAAACAAAGCCCCATGAACTCAACAAAACCAGCACCGCAATAAATGAAACCCAAGTTGCTCGAAGATCTTTTTTTAGAGAGATGAATATCAACAAACAAAGCCCCAGCCCCGCAAGAGCCGAAGGTAGCCGGACTGCCAGCTCCCCTATCCCGAACAACTTCATAAAAACTGCCTGTAACCACACCAGCATCGGAGGTTTAGTTCCATATAAATCCGGGGTCCCATCAAATGTAATAACCAGCCATTGATTGTTTTTTAAAATTTCCTGTGCATTTACTGCCCGGTGTGCTTCATCCCAAATTTGCAACGGAATCCGCTCCAAATGGGCAAACAGAATCGTGTATACCAATGCGGCTAACGCCACATAAGCTAATGTATAAATGTTCAGGAATCTACTAATGCGAATTCGGAAAAATCTATTATTTGGCTTATTGCTTCTGTGCAACATCTTCAAGTGATACTTATTTCATAATTATAAACTTCTTAACTGAAGAAGACTTAAACATACAAAAAACTTCAGCACCAACTTTTATCCCCATTTTTTCACATGAAGAATGTGTGATTTCTACCAATAATGGAAAACCGACATCAACAATACAATAAACCTTTCTGGCTAGTTTTCGGATATTGAGAACCTTCCCCTGTAACTGGTTCCGGGTTGAGATGGAAGCAATCCGTTCGGTCGAAAGGCTTATATGTTGCGGAGAAATACTCAAAATGATTTGATCATCCGGGACTAATTCCTGCTCTATATCGAGCAATAAACAGTTGGATGGATAATCTGAATAATAATAAAACGCAGTCATCCCGTTAATCCGATCGATGCTTTGGGCTTTTAATCTTACGGCATTTGTCTCTTCCCCGTTCATTAGCAAAGGCTGACAAACCGGATCAAACAGCAAGTCGTGGTAATCGCCAAAGCCGGCAATGGCACCATCCTTTACAATTAATAACTGATTCGTGAGCATCAGCAAATCACAAATATCATGACTGACAACTAAAATCGGAAGGTTAAATTTTTCATGAATACGGATCAGGTAGGGAATGATATTCCGGCGCAAACGTTGGTCGAGGGCTGAAAATGGCTCATCCAGCATCAATAATTCAGGCGATCCGAGCAACATCCGGCCAATTGCAATACGCTGCTTTTCGCCACCGGAACATTCACGGGGCTTTTTATCCAGCAGAGCATGCAGTTCAAGCAAATCAACAACTTCATCAAAATTTATAACTGACGATGGGTGATATCCATACATCAGATTTTTACGAACTGACATGTGCGGGAAAAGGCGTCCTTCCTGAAAAACCAGACCCAGCCTGCGTTTTCGGGTTGGCACTTTGATCTTCTCCCCCATATTGAACATGGTTTTCCCATGTATCACAATTTCTCCGCTATCGGGATTCTCAATTCCGGCAAGCAATTTCAATAAACTGGACTTTCCGTGCCCCGAAGGCCCGAAAATGCCAATAATCCCATCAGGAATCGTAGCATCCATTTTCAGAGAAAAACTTCCCCGCTTATATGCGATATTAACTGACACCCCTCTCATACCCCTGCAGACTTTTGATAACGACGGTTAACCAACTCGGAAGCGAGCATGGCAATAAACGAAATGACAACGGAAATAAGCATCAACCGAAACGCCTCTCCTTCTTTTCCGGGGGTTTGCATCGCCGAAAAAAGCGCCAAAGGGATTGTCCGGGTTTCGCCAAAAATATTACCAGCAAACGTGATAGTTGCACCAAACTCACCCAAGCTCCTTGTAAAACTAAGCAGAAAGCCACTCAGTATCCCTGGAAATGCCAACGGTGCCGTAATGGTAAAAAACACTTTCAACCTGCTTGCCCCCAAAATTTCAGCAGCATCTTCCAGTCGCTTGTCCACCATCTCGACGGCCTGTTTTACCGCACGAACAGCCAACGGGAAAGAAACAACAATAGAGGCAAACACTGCTGCGGCAAAACTAAATGCAATCCGCACCCCAAGATACTGCTCTAAAAACCGGCCAAGAAAACCGTTTGTACCTAATACTATTAATAGTATATACCCGGTGGTAACCGGGGGCATCACCATGGGGATATGCAGAAAGGCTTCGATGACTGGTTTCAGCCGAAAGTTCTTTCGGGCAAGAAACCATCCTGTCAATACCGCAAAAGGCAACGAAACAAAGGCACAAAGCAAAGCCACCCTGACCGAAATGGTCAAGGCAGACAGCTCTGCTTCGGATAATGTTATAAATAATGTATTCAATCTGCTTTAAATTGATATTTGGCCAAAATTGATTTCACTTTGGGCGAATAAAGATAGTCGTAAAATTCTTTTGCCACAGGATTTGCCGAAACCAACACTTTATAATATTGAACCGGTTTATGGCTTTCATCCGGAAATGTATAAATGATATTTACCTTACCCGACTGGACGGCATCGGTTTTATACACCACCCCGTAGCCAGCCTCCCCCATCTCAACCATCATTAACGCTGAGCGTACATCAACAGTTTGAAAAAGCTTTTGCGCCAGGTCGAGCTTATAATAATCGAAAACCTGCATCGCATATTTCCCGGCCGGAACATACCCGGGGTCGCCAATCGCAATTTTCGTATCGGCTGAACTCAAAACAGCAACAACATCCTCAACCGCCGCAGTATCGTCCGGTGCAGCAATCAGCACCAAATCGTTTGCGGTAAATACCGTTGCATCCTGCGATTTGCCTTTCTCAACCACGTAATCCATCCAGTTTTTATTGGCCGAAAGAAAAACATCTACCGGTGCACCTTCTTCAATTTGACGCGCCAACGTTCCGGAAGCTGCCAGGTTGAGCTTCAGTTCAAGGTTTCTATTCACTTTAAAACTGTCGGCAATTTCAGAAATCACATCAGAAAGGCTGGCGGCCGCAAAAACGTACAGTTCCTGTTTTTCCTGTTTCTTTTTCCCGGTACAGGAAAAAAGCAAAACAGCTATCAATAGTAATCCAATTTGCTTCATCCTTTCAAAATTAACATGATTCACGAACATTCAGGTTTTGCTCCACCCAATCTTTTACACTTACCAAAAACGCGATCATCCGCTCAATTTCTTCGTCCGAAGGATCGACCTGCGGCGTTACATCAAGCGCACAAAAATTCATGAACTTGTTGTAAAAACGGGTTTCCTCTCTGAATGACTCAGGCATTTCGTACTTATCTTTCAACATGCGCATCATACTCCCAATACTTGAATGCTCCGGCAAATCACCATCTTTCATGATCAGCGCAGTAAGCAGACTCTCCAAAGCCAGACCAATCAGGTTATAGTAAACCGAATTCCCAAACTTCCGGCCTTTGGATTTTGCTCCCAGAACGGTTTTGCTATAAGCCAACCCTTCATTTAAATAAACACTCCATTCATCCATAATTGTATAATCTAGATTGTTAATTGAATTCCTAAATTGAGATAATCACCATATTTCCCGGAGGATGTCACATAATGATTTGATGTTCCCCCGCCCGAACGGTGGATGTAATGCAAGCTAACCTTTACCTTTCGCTTAGCAGAGATCAGGTTAATCCCCGAATCGAGCGCCTTGTCTTTTCCATCAAAGAATGAAGCATCCTGAAAGACATCGTCCCCCTTAAATTGGTCGAATGCCACAACAGGTTCAATGATCCAGTCATTTTTCAGGAAGAAGTTCCACGAAGCCCGGCCCCAGAAACATTGAGCCAGGTAATCCTCCTGGTTTTTGCGGTGAAGGAAATAATATCCACCGTCAATTTTAAAGCCTCCCAGGTAAACCATAATGTCGGAGCCATAAGTCGAGGAAGAACTGAAAACATCCGTTTCCCCTTGAGTAGATGCTCCCAACCCGAGAGACACCAGCTTTTGCTTTTTCAGCGTATTCCCGGAAAACGTGTATTTATAAGAACTCCATTCCTTATCACCAACATTCAGGATAACATGCCCCATCAGAACAGGGCTCCACTTGGTTTTTGTGATGCTTGTATTGTCTTGCCGGGTCACATAAGCCACATTGTAGAGCAACTGGCTTTTGCCAATTTCACCCAAACCGCCAATGTTGATCCCCGGGCAAACCCCATTGGTTCTACCGGTAACAAACTGACGAAGATAATTTGACGTTTCCAGCTTGTCGAGCGAACTCGTGGTCATTGATGAAGTAGCCGTTTCGCGTGACAGGTGAGGCAGGAAAGTACCTCCGGTCACCATCAGCCACGACGAATTTGGCAGGGCGTTCCATGTGGCATTGGCGTACCAAAGCGAAAAGTCCCCCGTATTCATTTTTCCTTTCGAGGCCAGGCTGGGGTCTTTGCCCAAATAATCGAATGAGCACTGTACATTATATGTAAGGTTTTCCATTAATTGCCCCTTCACCCCAACACGCCCACGCCTGAAATAAGAAGAAACACGGGCTGGTGCAGACTCCTCCCCCGTGTCGAACCCCTCGCTGTACATGTTCCAAAACTGAAGATTGACATAGGGTTTGATTGTCGGGTTTATAAGCGGCTCATCAGCAAATACTTTTATACTTGCCAGAACCAGTAATAAGATTAGTTGATGTTTTTTCATGTCTTTTTCTCTTTAAATATTTTATATCGAAACTGACGGCACCCCTTCACCTCTTTTCCATTTCCAATCAGGTAAAGAGACCCCCGTCAATTTAAAGATTGGTGAAGGTAGTAATTCCCTAAATCACCAGAATCCAGTACCAATATCGATATCAGAAAAAAAATAACGGTATTCAAAAAAAAGGCTCAAACGCCCGGTTTAACTCTTCGATAAACTGACCGAAGCGTTTTTCGGCTTCGGCATAGAGTTTCAGTACCTGTGTACCATCGGCAGTCAGCTCGGCAAAGCCACCACCAACACCACCGCGTACTGACACGATCAGCTTTTTGCCGGCAGCACAGTTGAGTTGTACAATTTCATTATAGATTTTGGAATACGAGCTTCCCAGTTTTTGGGCAGTTCCCGAAATGGATCCTGTTTCGCTAATGCCTGCCAAAATCTGCATCCACAAATGACATTTAACTCCCTGGTCTCCCATGTCGAACCAAATAGCGCCATCAATTACTTTCCTTTTCATTTTTGTTCCGGAATTGAAAGTGAATTGAAAAGCAGCAATGCTTCTTCGTAATCAAGGGCCCGCTTAGCCCTTTTTGCCGTATCCTTCATTCGTCTGACAGTCTCAGTCAACTGGTCTTTCGGAATGAAAATCCCTCTTGATCTCAAGAAGTGATTGAGTCCTCCGCTACCGGAATGCTTTCCGAATACCAGCTCGGTTTCGCGTCCGAAATCGGCCGGGTTGAAAGCCTGATAGCTCAGTTGGTCGTTCACCAGGCTCCTGCAATGGATGCCCGACTCGTGGCGGCAAATCATTTCGCCCACGATAGGTTTTGATTCATGAATTTTTCGGGAAGATGCCTCAGCAACTGTTTGCGACAGAAGTTGCAATTTATTGAGCTGAATACCGCAATCGCTGTTCGCCGATACTTTCATAGCGGCTGCCACCTCTTCCAAACAGGCATTTCCGGCACGTTCGCCCAGACCGTTTACCGTTAAACTGGCCGATTGGCACCCGGCCAAAGCAGCCGAAACAGTATTGGCAGTGGCCATGCCCAAGTCGTTATGCCCGTGAAATTCGAATTGAATTCCAGGAAACTCGGTGGTTAACCAACTGAAAAGCTCCATGGTTGAGAGCGGATTCAGTGTCCCGACCGTATCGGCAATACGAATCCGGTGAACACCTTCTCCCAAACAGGCAAAGATGAATTCTTTCAGAAAATCACGATCAGCACGCGAGGCATCCTGTGCACCAACAGCCACAAAATCGAACCGTTCACGGGCAAAGGCCATCATCGGTTTTACCCGCTCCATCACCCACTTCCGGTTTTTCCCGATCGCTTTTTGCTGGATATCGGAAACAGGGAACGAGATATTCATGCGACCTGCCCCCGTTTTTTCAGTAGCCAACATATCTTCCTCCGTGGCCCGTCCCCAGCAGGTTGATTTAAAATTAAACCCTGCCCGAACGATTTCGCGAATGATCCTTTGCTCACTCTCTCCCATCACAGGTGTTCCCACCTCCAATTCTTTTACCCCTGCCTCATCGAGCAAAGCAGCAATTCTCAGTTTCTCATCGAAACTGAAAACTACCCCGGGTGCCTGTTCGCCATCCCGAAGGGTAGTATCAATTATATGGAGAGATTTAGCGGCCATTACTCACTGATCAAATACTCTTCAACAGCTCCTCCGTCTTCCAGTGCATCCAGTATTTCATCAATACGCTCTTCGGTAATCCCACCATACCAGTAATTGCTAGGTTGAATGACCATAACCGGCCCCTGCGAACAAACATTCAAACAAGCAGTAGATGAAACAGCAGCGTCAATCCCGCGGTCGTTGCATTCTTCCATAATGTATTGAATGAAGTCGGCAGCGCCATTCTTATTACAATAGCCTTTGGCATCGCCGGCAACCCGGTACGAGTTGCAAACTAAAATGTGATAATCAGGTTTTTTCATGGTAAATTATTTTAAAGGTTGTCTCATTATTGTTAAAATCCCTCTCGTACAAGAGGGATTATGAATGTTCTCCTATGAACATTTATGTATTTGGTATATGGGAATTTATCCACAACCAGTTCCGCTTCCGGAGCATTCGGCGCCACAGCGAAAAACATCTGCTTTTTTAACCGTCTTCAGCGATTTTCCTTTGTAGATGGCATCCAGCCCGTCGTCAATCAATCCGGTCATTTCAACGATTTTGATGCCTGACCGGCCAATGATGGACGAAGGTGATGGCCCGATCCCGCCAACCAGCAAGGCACGGCAATCGTTCAAACTTTGACCGAGCGCTTCCCAACGCAGGTTACCGGTACCCGATGGCGGCGTGCGACGCTGCTCAACCATGCGGTATCCCGACGGTGTTTCTTTAAATATATACAGGAAGTCGGCTTCGCCCAGATGTTGGTTGACCAACATGCCTTCGTGACTGGCAACAGCCACATACGGGCGGGTGTCGTCCATCGAAACCGACATGTTTGCGATATCGGACAAAAGCTTTGCTGCTTCCGGATCATCCTTGCCCAGCAAGCCAACGGCATCAGCACGGCAACGGGCACAGTGTGTCATTGGTTTGATATGTTCGCTGATTTTCGCCCTGATTTCCTTCATCATGGCTGGCGATGGTTCTTCCAGCGTTTCAAAAGGTGTATCGGCAACCGGGTAAAGCGGAATGGCATTCATCAAATCGGCACCCAATGCTTTCACCGTTTTGGCAATTTCACCAACCAGGTGATCATTGATTCCCGGAATGACGATGGTGTTTACTTTTACGGTGATACCGTACATTTTCAACATTTTGATGGATTCAAGTTGTTTCTGGAGCAATACTTTTGCACCCTCAACACCAACATAGCCACGCTTATCAAAGCGAACCCACTTGTAAATATCTTTAGTCACCTCCGGATCGAGGGCATTCATGGTAATGGTGACATGGCTTACTTTCAACTCGGCCAGCTCATCAACATATGGGGCCACATTCAACCCGTTTGATGAAAGACAAAGAATCATATCTGGAAATTCTCTTCTTATCAGGCGAAGCGTGGTAATTGTTTCAACCGGGTTGGCAAACGGATCGCCAGGCCCTGCGATGCCCACAACCGACAGGTGTGGCATTTTTTCTTTCAACTTAATCAGGTACGTGAGCGCCTGTTCGGGCGACAATATTTTACTTGTTACACCGGGACGGCTTTCATTCACACAGTCGTGGTCGCGTTTGCAATAATTACATTGAATATTACATTTGGGGGCAACCGGCAAATGCACCCGGGCATATTTTCCTTTGGCTTCCTTACTAAAACAAGGGTGTTTTTCAATATCAATCATAGCGTTTCGTTTTGAGGGCTATTATTGAGGGTTTCACTTCGAGTGAAGCCCTCAATCGGAAACCCGGTTTTACATATATTTATAGCCGACCGGCGAATGGTCTTGTTTATATTGAATCATAGCATTGACAACCTGATCGAACAACTCCTGGGTACCGGAGTAACCAAGGTGTTTGATGCGTTGTCCGCCAATACGATCGTGAATCGGGAACCCGCAGCGAACGATTGGAATCTCCAGTTCGCGGGCGATGTAATAGGCTTTGCTGTTTCCAACTAAAAGATCGGGCTTGTTTTCCTGGCACCACTCGCGGATCTTTTCATAGTCGAACATGTTTTTTGCCAGGATTTGTTCGCCACGTTCGGGGCAGTTGGCGCGGATTTCACCTTCGAGGCGACCACTCTCACCACCAGTTGCAGCCAAAACCACCTCAACACCAATTTCGTCGAGGAAAGTTGTCATGGCCACCACAAAATCTTCTTCGCCATACACCACGGCTTTCTTCCCGAAAATGTATTTGTGCCCATCGGCATATGAGTCGATCAAACGACCGCGTTCGCCCTTGTAGCAGGCAGGCATTTCGCTGCCAGTAATTTCTTCCAGGGCTTTAATAAAGCGATCGGTATTCTTTACCCCGATTGGAAGAGGCATCCGGTAGTTTTTCACACCAAACTCATTTTCGAGGTAATTGGCACCGGTTGACGAAAGCTTACTGTTTTTTACACGCCCCGAGAGCGCACCATGGTTAAGGATGGTACCAAACTCGATGGATGCAGCCGCCGAACCACAGGTCTCAATCTTGCTGACAGGTGTTCCGCCTTCGGGGATACGTTTATAACTTTCCCAAATCGGGTTGTCCAGTGTTTCCGAATAGTCGGGCAGCATAACGAAATCAACACCAAAATCATTCAGCAAATATTTTAGTTGACGTAAATCTTCGGTTGACACAAAACCGGGAAACAGATTAATGTGTGTCCCTTTTTCGCCGCCTTTGGCAAATGCTTTCACGGCTGCAGCCACAGCCTCGTGAAAACCATCCATGTGCGAGCCCTGGTAGCTGGGCGTTGAAGCCGTAACGAAAAAAGGCAGATTTTTCAGTTCTGAATTTTCTTTGAAGCTGTGAACATACAATTTCACATCATCGCCAATTGTTTCAGAAAGACAGGTTGTTGTAAGGGCGACCACCTCGGGTTGGTACTGCCCGATTACGTTGGTGATTGCCTTGTCGCAGTTGGCGCCGCCGCCAAAAATGGTTGCTTCTTCGGTGAAGTTGGAAGAGGCAATATCAACCGGTTCTTTAAAATGGCTGATCAGGTAGCGGCGAATGTAGGTTGCACAGCCTTGCGAACCGTGAATGATCGGAACGCAGCCCCGTATCCCTTTGAAAGCAACACTGGCGCCGAGCGGAGCACAGAGCTTACAGGCATTTCGGGTAGCTGTAAATTCTTTTGTCGATTTAATTATAGGAGCATTTTCAAACATGTTCTTCAATTTTTGTTGTTTAAAATGTCATTGATGGTCTTTTAGTTGTCATTTGTCGTTGCGATTATTGACGCGAAGCAAATGACTAAAAATGACAGTGAAACGAATGACCTTTTCTATTTCATAAACTGCCAAACCGGGCTGCAAACCGAAGCGTACACTTCTTTTGCAAAGTTGAGCATGCCCTCATATCCCGCGAGAGCTTCTTTCCGTTCGTGGTTGTGGTCGCAGAAACCAAGACCAAGCTTATAGGCAATTGGCCGTTCTTTCACACCCCCGATGAACAGGTCGGCTCCGGTTTGTTTCACAAATTCAGAGAGTTCGTTCGGATTGGAATCATCCACAATGATGGTCCCATCGTCACACATTTCTTTCAGCAGGTTGTAATCATCAACGTTTCCTGTTTGGGAGCCAACCACAACAGTTTTCATTCCGATCAAACGAAGTGCTTTCACCAATGAAATTGCTTTAAAGGCCCCACCCACATAAATCGCTGCTTTTTTGCCTTCCAGCTTCTGACGATATTGTGCCAATGCAGGCAACAACACACTGATCTCTTCTTTTACCAGCATCCGTGCTTTCTCCATCATCTCATCCGATTTGAAGAACTTGGCCACTTCGTAAAGCGCATCGCTCATATCTTCAATTCCGAAATAGGAGACTTTCATGAACGGAATGCCGTACTTTTCTTTCATCTCTTTTGCCAGGCCAATCATGGAGCCTGAGCACTGAACGACGTTTAGTTGCGCGGTGTGTGCTTTCCGGATATCGTCGACCCGACCGTCGCCGGTCATGGCAGCCACCAGGTTCACACCCATTTTTTTATAGTATTCAGCCAACATCCAGAGTTCGCCAGCCAGGTTGAAATCTCCGAGGATGTTAATACTATGTTCCGGTGCCTTGAAAGTGGTATCTGTTCCGATTAATTTTGAAAGCGCACCACAGGCAATTTTATAGCCGTCTTTTTTAGTTCCGTTAAAACCTTCTGACATGACCGGGATCACATCGATGCCTTTTTCGCGTGTCACCCGCCGACACACTGCTTCAACATCGTCGCCAATCACCCCGACAATACAGGTGGCATATACAAAAGCGCCTTTCGGCTTGTAGGTATCAATTAAACTGATGAGGGCTTTATACAAGCGTTCTTCACCACCGAAGACCACTTCTTTTTCCTTCAAATCAGTTGTAAAACTCAATCGGTGAATTTGCGGCCCCGACGAAAGTGCCCCGCGAATGTCCCAGGTGTAAGCTGCACAGCCTACCGGCCCGTGAACGAGATGGAGCGCATCGGCAATGGGGTACAAAACAACCCGCGATCCGCAAAACACACAAGCCCGTTGACTGACCGACCCGGCCACACTGGCTTTCCCGCAAGCAATTGCTGCATCATCCTTTCCTTTGGTGAGGATCTGATTTTGTCTGTCGTGAATAAATGCATCCATAGCGTTAATTTTTTAAATGAAAGGGAGGCTGCGGGTTGCCTCCCCTCACATTTTGACATTATGAAGAACATATTATGAAGGGATGTCTCCCTGAATCCTTCGATTGGCTGAAGAGAAGGATATTTTCTGGTCATCAATGAGATCCACGTTACAGACTGGCTCTATTTCGAAGATTTTATTATCACGTTTGTCATTTGTTGTCATTTGTTGTTTCAATAATCTCCTCATCTTCAATACACGATTAATGACCACCAATGACTATTTAATGACAACCTATATTTCCTCTGAGTAAGCCAATCACAGTAACCAGATGCTCATCGTGATTACATCGTCAGTTCGAATGATTCTTCCAACGTGGTGGCATCGATTTTATCCATGATTGCTCCCAGGATTTTTTCAAGAATCCGGATAGCTCCCATGTAACCAACTGTTGGGAAGTAGCTATGGCCAACACGGTCGAGGATTGGGAATCCCATGCGAACGAAAGGAATGTTTTCGTCGCGTGAAATATACTTCCCGTAGGTGTTGCCAATAATCAGGTCAACCGATTCCTGTTTGATCCACTGGTGCATCAAAAGCATGTCTGCTTGCGGGCCGTTTTTGTATTTGGCCTCAGGCACTCTTTCCGAAAGGATTTCTTCCATCCGTTTGTCAAAGCCTTTGCCCGGAGTTCCCGATACAATGTAAACCGGTTTCATATCGATGTCGGTCAGGAATTCAACCAATGGGATGATGTTGTCCGGATCACCGAAAACAGCAACACGTTTTCCGTACAGGTACTGGTGCATGTCAGTGATCATATCAACCAGGCGTCCGCGTTCGTCAGTCAGCGAATCAGGTACCGAAACTTTACCGGCTTTTGAAATTGCCTGGATAAAACGGTCGGTCGCACGCAAGCCAACAGGGATATCGGTGATTTCGAAAGGCACTTTGCATTTGTTATCCAGCATGATAGCTGCCTTGCGGGTTGCCCATTCACCTAAACCAATAGATTTCATGCTGTCGCCCATGCTGATCATATCCGGGATAGTCGTTCCACCTTTGGGGTACATTTCGTAGCTACCGGTCATCGGAGTGTCGAGCACATCAGAAGTGTCAGGCAAAAGGACAGACTTGATTTTCATCAAACCAACCAGTCTTTTAAGCTCACGCATGTCCGAAGGTTCTACCCAACCGGAAAGCAGGTTGATTTGCCTTTTCCTCTCGTCGGTTTTTTCCGGGAAATACTTTACAATTCCCTCCAACATGTTGGCATATCCTGTTACATGCGATCCAACGTAACTTGGAGTTGAAGCATAAATCACATGTTTGCCGAATGGAATCTTGCCTTCATCACGGGCTTTGTTAACGATTTGCCCGAGGTCGTCACCGATAGTTTCAGACAAACAGGTTGAATGAACGGCTACGATCTCCGGATCATAAATCCCGAAAATATTGTCGATAGCAGTCAGCAAGTTGGCCTGTCCCCCGAATACTGATGAACCTTCGGTGAATGAACTGGTCGATGCCATTACCGGTTCTTTGTAGTGACGGGTAAGAGTACTGCGGTGATAAGAGCAGCATCCCTGAGAGCCGTGGCTGTGAGGTAAACATCCGTGAATACCCAGCGCCGCATACATGGCCCCTACCGGCTGACAGGTTTTTGCCGGGTTGACGGTTAACGCCTTGCGCTCTTTTACTTGATCTGTTGTATGTCGTAATAACATGATTAATCCTCCTTTTAAGCTTCAATAGTTATACTTCCCACAATCTCTGGTTCATGTTTCCAAGGGGTATCCACGAGTTTCCAGATTTTAGTATCCAGCATGCGCTGCATTTCTTTGTAGAAGTTAATTGCTCCTTCAAAGGCTGCATACGGGCCGCCGTAGTCATATGAGTGCAACTGTTTGAGAGGGACACCAAACTTTTGTACCACGTATTTTTCTTTGATACCGGCACAGAAAACATCCGGCTTGTAGAATTCAATCAGCTTTTCAGTTTCCCAGTGGTTCACATCATCGATAACCAGTGAGTTTTTGCTCATCTCCGGCATCATCCCTTCGTAATCCTTGAATTTGTAGCCTGATTTTTCCAGCTCTTCTTTTTTGGCAATCAGGTCATCGCGGAAATGGGCTTCATCTTTTGTGACCACCAAATCTTCGATGTTACGGGTGTCAGCATCAATTTTGATATTTGGGATTACTTTACGGCCTTCATAGTCGTCGCGGTGGGCAAATTCGTAACCGGCAGATACGACACGGATTCCAAGTTCTTTAAACAAATCCTGGTAGTGGTGAGCGCGGGAACCACCTACGAACATCATCGCCAATTTACCTTCAACCTTAGGTTTTACGGCATCTTTAACAACATTCACCTTTGCCATTTCACGTTCGCAGATGGCAGCAACTTTTGCCGACAATTCAGCATCATTGAAGTATTCTGCCACTTTTTGCAACGATTTAACGGTCGATTCGGCACCAATGAAGTTTACTTTAATCCAGGGGATACCGTATTTTTCTTCCATCATCTCGGCGATGTAGTTGATTGAGCGGTGGCACATAACCATGTTCAGGTCGGCTGTGTGGGCATACTCCATGCTTTTGATGGTTGAGTTACCTGAGAATGTGGAAAGCAGTGTGATTCCGGCTTCTTCAAACAAGCGTTCAATTTCGAAAGCATCACCACCGATGTTGTACTCACCCAACAGGTTCACCTGGAATTTACCGGTACGTTCGCGGTCGTTGAGCCCAACTACATGGTTAAATACACCGTTGTTGGCAATGTGGTGACCGGCAGACTGAGATACCCCACGGTATCCTTCGCAGCTAAACCCAAAAATGTTGATTCCCAGTTCAGCTTTCATATCGCGGGCAACAGAGTGAACGTCGTCACCAATCAAACCCACCGGACAAGTAGAGAAGATACCGATTGACTTTGGCTGGAACATTTCGTATGCTTCACGAATAGCTTCTTTCAATTTAGCTTCACCACCGAACACGATGTTTTCGTCCTGCATATCCGTAGAGAAGGAATAGGTGATGAAGTTATCGCCACCTTCGGGCACCCGTGTTTGGTTACGACGGGTCAACCAGGCATAAAAGCTACAACCAATTGGTCCGTGAACCAGGTTGATGATGTCACGTGTCGGTCCCAAAACTACCCCTTTACAACCAGCGTAAGTACAACCACGCTGCGTAATAATTCCGGGAATAGTACGAACGTTTGACAGAATTTCCTGATCAACAGTGGGGTCGTTGATCACCATTGCCTTGTCGCGTTTCTTAGCGACTTTACGCGGATACTTTGCAAGAATTTCTTCTTTCAAAACTGAAGGATCCGGTAATCCGTTTGTATAATCTTTTTTATTCGGCATAATTTCGTTGTTTTTATCAAAGGATTGTCGTACCTACTTCGCCAGTCCGAACACGGATTGCATCATCCAACGGAAGTACAAAGATTTTTCCGTCTCCGGGAGCAGGCGTCTGGTTAACTTCAATAATCGTATCAATTGTTAATTGAACATTGTGGTCAGAAACAGCAATATTAAGTACACGCTGTGGCCTGAGTCGGGGTTCTTTTCCCAGATGCACCAGCGCTTCGGGGGTATTTTCTTTTACACCTTCAAGCACTTTGGCATCCCACAGGCCTTTTCCGCGTCCGAAAACTTTTCCGGTTGCAGTCATCGAAGTGATGCCTGCTTCGGTCAAAGCCCGTTTTGTTTCATTCATTTTATCGATCCGGATAATCGCCATTACCATCTTCATAGTCGTCTGATTTTAAGGTTATAACTCTTTTGTCCCGCGACTAATGGTGTACGCTTCCTCGACTTCAGTAACGAATATCTTGCCGTCTCCGAATGCACCGTTTGGTTCTGTGCGCGCGGCTTCCATGATAGTTGTGATTGCAAAATCCTTGTCTTCGTCTTTAATAACGATGATCAACATTTCTTTTGGAAGCTCATCGTAAGTCACGTCACCGATTTTGATACCGCGTTGTTTACCGCGTCCCACTACCGGGACTTTTGTAACAGCCACGTAACCGGCTTCAAAAAGGGCCTTTAATACTTTACTTGATTTTTCAGGACGGATGATTGCTCTGATCATTAACATGTTTTATTCTCCTTTTCTTTAGTTTATTTTTCGTTGATTGCACCCCTCACACGATAGCGATCGAGTCCCCTGAAGAGGGTTGGGGGTAAAACAGCAAGGTTATTAGTTTGCGATACCGAAATCGATCAACAATTCTTCCAGTTCTTCGATTGACAATGGATTTGGAACGACGAACATGTCGTTTTCGTCAATTGCTTTGGCTAGTGCGCGATATTCATCAGCTTGCGGGTGAGAAGGATCGTAATCGATTACTGTTTTCCGGTTGATCTCAGCACGCTGAACCATGTTGTCGCGAGGTACAAAGTGGATCATTTTGGTACCAAGGCGTTTTGCCAGCTCTTCGATCATTTCACGTTCGTTGTCAACTTTACGTGAGTTACAGATCAAACCACCTAAACGAACACCACCGGCTTCGGCATATTTTTTAACCCCTTTGCAAATGTTGTTGGCGGCGTACATGGCCATCATCTCGCCCGATACAACGATGTAAATTTCCTGGGCTTTCCCTTCGCGGATTGGCATGGCGAAACCACCACAAACCACGTCACCAAGTACATCGTAGAAAGTATAGTCGATTTTGTATTTTTCGTCCCAGGCGCCTAATTGCTCCAACAGGTTGATTGAGGTAATGATACCACGACCGGCACATCCAACACCTGGTTCAGGACCGCCTGATTCAACACAACGAACACCGCCGTATCCTTCTTTCACGATATCATCCAGCTCAACATCTTCGCCTTCTTCACGAAGCGTATCCAGTACTGTTTTTTGTGCCAAGCCGCCCAACAACAAACGGGTTGAGTCAGCTTTTGGGTCACATCCGACAACTTTTACATTTTTTCCGGCTTCAACTAATCCTGCCACGGTGTTTTGGGTTGTAGTAGATTTCCCAATACCACCTTTTCCATAAATAGCTATCTTTCTCATCTTTTTAATTTTTTTGAGGGTTCAACTTTTTTTCTCTGCCACCCCCATTACGAGAAGAATGCCAAATCGGGAAATCCAAATTCCAAAATCCAAAATCCAAAATCCAAACAACTGAAAACGTGCTATTTAGCCGATATAAACTTTTTTGGCACGGAAATTCAGGCCCTGTATAATCCTACATTTCGGTAGGAACAGATGAAAAGACACACGCAATGTGTTTTACAGCACAAAACCGTTATTCACGGCTGTTTCAACACGCTTAACACTGCCTTAACCTACAAAATTGTAAGATTTGGTTTTGGGGGATGAAGACTAGTTGGGGAAACGTTCGGTGGGAAGATG
>JBNKTK010000005.1:0-22848 GCA_050298035.1 Mangrovibacterium sp.
ACACTTACATTCAATGTTTTAATGAAAAATTCAACTTATTTCAATGATAATCAGCTGTTTATTTTTTTTGTCATATAATAAGATCTTTTCGTAAATTGCCGCTGACCATCGGTCAAATCACGGGTATAATTTCTCATACTTTTGAATTCTTGTGATTAAAAACTCAATATGAAATAATTAGCCGGTGGTTTTACGTTCTGATTAATTTTGTTTTAAACATATTTCACAACAGTTATTAAGAATCTTTTTTTCTTAAATCATTAACCATTAAACAACTAAAATCAAGAAATGAAAAAACTAATCACACTCCTTTTAGTTTTGGCTACTTTTTTCGGGAATGTAAAAGCAGACATCCGGGTTGCACGAATATTTAGTTCAAACATGGTACTTCAAAAAGGACTTGAAAACCCGGTTTGGGGATGGGCTGACAAAGGTGAAAAAATTACCGTTCAGTTTGCAGGCCAAACGCTCAAAACCAAAGCAGACAAAAACGGAAAATGGAAAGTAAAACTTCCGTCACTGGATTACGGTGGCCCCTACACGTTGATCGTTGAGGGCAAAAACGAAATCAAATTTGAAAACATATTAATTGGTGAAGTTTGGGTATGTTCCGGGCAATCAAACATGGAATGGGTTGTTGCCAACACCAACAACAGTGAAGCTGAAATTGCAGCCGCCAATTACCCCAACCTGCGGATGTTTACCGTACCGAAGAAAATCAGCCATTCGCCAGTTGACGACCTGGAAGGTGGTAGCTGGGAGGTCTGTTCCCCAGAAACAGTCGGGCACTTTTCGGCTGTCGGCTATTTCTTTGCCCTGAACCTGTTAAAAGACCTCAACGTCCCGATAGGTATGATCCACACGTCATGGGGCGGAACTGTGGCCGAAACCTGGATCAGCCCCGAGAATATTGCCACCGACCCGGATTTTGCACCGGTCTTTTCGAAACTAAAACAAATGGATTTAGATTCGTACAAACAGAAAAAGATGGATGAAATTGCCATCCTCCTTGGTGGAAAATTTCCGTCAAAAGATGAAGGTATTATTGATGGAAAGGCCGTTTATGCCGAAAGCAATTTCAATGATCAGGAGTGGAAAGTGATACAAACACCAAACCTATGGGAAAAAGCTGATTATCCGGACATTGACGGGATTGGCTGGTACCGCTGCAAGTTTACCCTAACAAAGGAACAGGCCGAACAAAATACGACACTCCACCTCTCCAAAATTGACGATTCGGACATGACCTGGGTTAATGGCCAACTGGTTGGCGAAACAAAAGCATACAACGCCGACAGGGTTTACCGCTTACCCAAAAACATCTTGAAAGCAGGTGAAAACAGCATTGCTGTCAGGGTTGTGGACACTGGCGGTGGCGGTGGAATTTATGGCGATCCGGCAGAACTGTATCTTGAGACCGAAAATGAAAAGATCAGCCTGGCAGGCGACTGGAAATTTAAAATTACAGAAGTATCAACCAGTTCAGCAGAAATCGGCCCAAATTCTTTTCCGACATTGCTGTACAATGGAATGATCAACCCAATTTTGCCATACGGAATAAAAGGGGCAATCTGGTACCAGGGAGAATCAAATGCCGACCGGGCTTTTCAGTACCGAAGGGTTTTCCAAACACTGATAAAAGACTGGCGGCAACATTGGGGGCTTGGCGATTTCCCGTTCATTTGGGTACAACTTGCCAATTACATGGAAGCAAAAGAGCAACCCGAAGAAAGTAACTGGGCCGAACTCCGCGAAGCTCAAACAATGGCGCTGGAACTGCCCAATACAGGGATGGGATTGGCCATTGATATTGGTAATGCCATGGATATTCATCCCCGGAACAAACAGGATGTTGGGAAACGTTTGGAGTTAAATGCGCTAAAGATTGCTTATGGTAAAAATGTGGTAAACTCCGGACCGATGTACGACTCCATGGAAATTGATAATAACAAAGTGATCGTTCATTTTAAAGAAACAGGAAGCGGGTTAATGGCAAAAGATAAGTACGGTTACGTGAAAGCTTTTGCAATTGCCGGCGCCGACATGAAATTCTACTGGGCAAAAGCCAAAATTAAGGATGACAAAACGGTGGTTGTTTATTCTGAAGAAGTAGAAAAGCCGGTTGCCATCCGCTTTGGCTGGGCAGATAACCCGGATGACCTCAACCTTTACAATAAAGAAGGATTACCTGCAGTTCCTTTCCGGACTGATAAAGAATAATACGGATTAGTGTTCAATTATAATTTCGCTTCATTCATTATGGACTATTGATTATCTGCACTATAACTAAGTGTGATTTAATCGATAAAAGACATACAAAAAGCTAATTCTTTGACAAAAAAGAGGCTGTCCAAAATAGTATCGGACAGCCTCTTTGCATTATTGAGAAAATGGTTTTTTATTCCTCTGAAGCGTAATTCATTGCAGCATGACGTTTGTAAGTTGCAAAACGCCATTTTGCATTTTCCTCAGCTGCTTTGAATAATTCGGCAGCTTGTTCCGGGAACGACTTCTTCAATGAAGTATAACGTACTTCACCATTCAGGAATTCCTGGAATTTGCTCCAGTCAGGTTCTTTAGAATCCAATTCGAACGGATTTTTACCTTCGGCTTCCAACATTGGGTTGAAGCGGAAAAGTGACCAGTAACCAGATTCAACTGCACGTTTCTCTTCATCCTGTGATTTACCCATGCTTGCACGCAAACCGTGGTTAATACAAGGTGAATAAGCAATGATCAAAGATGGGCCAGGATAAGCTTCAGCCTCGCGGATAGCTTTCAGGTACTGAGCCTGGTTAGCTCCCATGGCAACCTGGGCGACATAAACATAGCCGTAAGATACAGCCATCATACCCAAATCTTTCTTGCGGATTTTCTTACCCGAAGCGGCAAATTTGGCGACAGCACCAACCGGAGTAGATTTTGAAGCCTGACCACCAGTATTTGAGTAAACCTCGGTATCCATTACCAAAACGTTTACATCTTCACCTGAAGCCAATACATGATCCAAACCACCGTAGCCAATGTCGTACGCCCAACCGTCACCACCGAAGATCCACACTGACTTTTTAACCAGGTATTTTTTCAATCCGAGGATGTCTTTGGCGTAAGTGGCATCTTTTCCTTCGAGAGCAGCAATTACTTTTGCGGAAGCTGCTTTTGAAGCCTCGGCATCGTCTTTACCTTCAATCCAGGCAGTGAAAGCTTCTTTTTCAGCTTCGCTGATGCCATTTTGCAGTTCAGACTTCATGATCGCTTCGATCCGGTCGCGTTGTGCATTAACACCTTCAGACATACCGAAACCATACTCGGCATTATCTTCGAATAGTGAGTTTGCCCAAGCCGGTCCGTGTCCGCTTTCTTTGTGCTTGCAATATGGAGTTGACGGAGCAGAACCACCATAGATTGAAGAACAACCGGTAGCGTTGGCAACCATCATGCGTTCGCCAAACAATTGCGTGATCAATTTCACATATGGAGTTTCACCACAACCGGCACAAGCTCCTGAGAACTCGAACAATGGTTGAGCAAATTGTGAGTTTTTAACTGACTTGAATTTGTCAACAACAGCTTCTTTGTAAGTCACATTTGAATCCATGTAGTCCCAACGGGCAACTTCAGCGTCCTGAGAACCCAGCGGCTTCATTTCAAGCGCTTTGGTTTTTGAAGGACAAACATCGGCACAGTTACCGCAACCGGTACAGTCGAGGACTGAAACCTGGATACGGAACGACAAATCAGGGAATTGTTTTGTCGGAGTAGCCACACGTGTTTCGGTTCCTTCAGGTGCATTTGCTTTCTCGGCTTCAGTCATCAGGAACGGACGGATAGCAGCGTGAGGACAAACGTAAGCACACTGGTTACACTGGATACAGTTGTCAGGCTGCCATTCAGGTACGTTTACAGCAATACCACGTTTTTCGTATGCAGCTGTTCCGTGTTCAAATGTACCGTCTTCGTATCCAACAAATTTTGAAACAGGAAGATCGTTACCTTTTTGAGCGTTGATCACATCAACAAACTTGCTGATGTATTCCGGACGGCTTGTTGCAGCAACTTCTTCTTCCAGTTTAATGTTTTTCCAATCAGCAGGAACTTCAACTTTTACCACGTTCACACCGCCGGCGTCAACAGCAGCATAGTTCATGGTCACAATCTTCTCACCTTTTTTACCGTATGATTTTACGATTGCCTTTTTCATTTCCTCAACAGCCTGATCGTAAGGGATCACGTTGGTAATTTTGAAGAAAGCCGATTGCATGATGGTATTTGTACGGGTTCCCAAACCAAGTTCTTCACCCAGTTTAGTACCGTTGATGATATAGAAATTGATTTCGTTTTCAGCCAGGTAACGTTTCATGTTATTTGGCAAACGTTTTTTAGTTTCTTCTTCGTCCCAAATGGAGTTCAACAGGAATGAACCACCTTTTTTCAAGCCTTTCAGCACATCATACAAATTGATGTAGGCCGGAACGTGGCAAGCCACAAAATCAGGTGTTGTTACCAAATAGGTTGAACGGATTTGGCTGTCGCCGAAACGAAGGTGTGAACAAGTGAAACCACCGGATTTTTTTGAGTCATACTCAAAATATCCCTGGCAATATTTATCGGTTGTTTCGCCGATAATTTTTATTGAGTTTTTGTTGGCACCAACAGTACCGTCAGAACCCAAACCATAGAATTTAGCTTCGTAAATATTTTCAGGAGAAATTTTGATTTCTTCTTTCATCGGAAGTGACTTGAAAGTCACATCATCAACAATACCTAATGTGAAACCGTTTTTAGGCTCGTTCATAGCCAGGTTTTCGTATACAGCCAAGATTTGTGAAGGAGTCGTATCTTTTGACCCCAAACCGTAGCGGCCACCAATAATCAGAGGGGCATTTTCTTTTCCGTAGAAAAGGTCTTTTACATCCAAATACAAAGGTTCGCCATTTGCTCCCGGTTCTTTGCTGCGATCAAGCACACAAATACGTTTTACGCTCTTTGGCAATACATTCATGAAGTAGCTTGCACTGAACGGACGATACAGGTGAACAGACAACAAACCAACTTTTTGTCCCTGTGCAGCCAGGTAATCGATCGTTTCCTTGATGGTTTCGGTTACAGACCCCATTGCAATAACGATGTTTTCAGCATCGGCTGCACCGTAATAAGTAAATGGGTGATATTCACGACCAGTCAGTTTTGAAATTTCTTTCATGTAAGACTCGACGATATCCGGAACAGCATCGTAGAATGGATTGGCTGCTTCTTTTGCCTGGAAGAAAATATCAGGGTTTTGAGCAGTACCACGTGTTAACGGAGTTTCGGGGTTCAAACCACGAGCGCGGAATTCAGCCAAAGCTTCCTGGTCAATCAATGGGCGATATGCTTCAGCATCCAAATATTCAATCTTTTGGATTTCGTGAGAAGTACGGAACCCATCGAAGAAAGAAAGGAAAGGAACGCGTGATTTAATTGTAGCCAGGTGGGCAACACCGGCCAGGTCCATTTCTTCCTGTACAGAACCGGCAGCCAACATGGCGAAACCAGTTTGGCGGGTAGCATATACGTCAGAGTGATCACCGAAAATTGATAAAGCATGTCCGGCCAAAGCACGAGCACTAACATGGAAAACAGTCGGCAACAATTCGCCGGCAATTTTGTACATGTTGGGGATCATCAACAACAAACCTTGCGATGCAGTATAAGTAGAGGTCAGGGCACCTGATTGCAATGCACCGTGAACAGCGCCAGCAGCACCAGCTTCACTTTGCATTTCAGCCAAACGTACCGGACGACCAAACAGGTTGATTTTACCTTTTGCAGCCCATTCATCCACATATTCGGCCATAGTTGAAGATGGCGTGATTGGATAAATACAGGCAACTTCGCTAAACATGTAACTCATATACGCTGCTGCGTAGTTCCCGTCACATGTGATGAATTTTTTTTCTTTTGCCATGTTTATTCAAGTTAATTTTTGATTTATTTTTTTAATTGATTCTTGATATTTAGTTTCTTGATTCTCGATGCTTAATCTCGGATACTGGATTTTGGGTCCCTGTTTCATTTTGACACAAATAATATTCAGAATCAGGTTCTCTTAATTCATTATGATTCTCTTTCACACGATAGACAAACCGATTTATTTTCATCCCCAACCGGTTCACCAACTCAGACAATTCATTGTAAAGTTCCCTGTTCGTCAATGATTTGGTTTCCCAAAGCGTATCTAAATGATCATTCGTTTCATCATTTGAAGCCATGGCATTAACAAGAAATCGAATAAAGTCCTGTTTGTACTGCCTTCTTCCGTAACCTTCGACTATCAACGAACGCGTTGATTTTGAAGATCTCCTGATCTGGCTTCCTGTTTCATCCATTTCAAAACCGGGCAATTCGGACAATGACATCTTGTGAATCTTTATTGAAAGTTCACGAGCCAGCATCCATATTTCCAGTTTTTTGTATGACATTTTCTATTTATTATCTATCATCAAATTCCAAAATTCAAATCCCAGTATCCAGTATCTGGCATCTAGCATCTAGTACAAAAATCCAAACAACCACAACGGGACAACATTCCCCCTCCCTTCTTCAATCATATCAGCAGCGGCAAAGCTGGTTTCATCAACCGGTTCGGTATACTTTCCTCCAACTGTAAAATGATATTTCCCCGCCACCTTAAAATCCGCCTTATCCGAACTTTTCACTACATACTTAAAGCCCACCTGGTTGTAAAAGAAAGTTGTACGCAAATTCCGGTTGCTTATATTTTCGGGATCCACCGCGTACAAAATATTCGTATTGTGAGCATAAACCAGGTCTGGTTTTTTCATTTGATCCTCATCTCCGTTTGAAAAAAGCAGGTTGATCAACCGGGCATTTTTCAAATAACGTAGGTAATTCATTATCGTCGCTCTTGATGTTTCAACATCATTGCTGATTTTGCTTACATTCGGTGAAAACGGAACCTGACTGCAAATAATCTGCAATAACTTCCTGAGCTTTGGTAAATACTTCAGTTCAATCTGGTTCAGGTATGTTACATCAATTTCAAGGGCCAGATTGACATGTTTTAGTAACGATTCGCCGTAAAATGATTTATTATTCAGAAAATACGGATAATAACCAGTTTGCAGGTATTCATTAAAATAGGCCAGTGGTTTTACTTTTTCTGTAATCTCGGCAGCAATCTCAACATGATTGGAAATCAATTCCTCCAAGCTGTACCGGCGAAATTGGAGATTACATTTAAAATTCAGGAACTCACGGAACGAAAGACCTTCCAAATGATAAACCTTCGCAATTCCTTTCAGATTATCGTTCCCTTCAATTACCCGTAATACAGGCGATGCAGAAAAGATGATCTGCAATTCAGGAAAATTATCGTAACAGGCACGAAGCTCTTCCGACCAGTCCGGGTATTTTTGGATCAGGTCAAGGATCAAAACCTTTCCACCCTTTTTATAAAACTCATCGGCAAAATTGAAAAGCTTCCGTTTGGTGAAGTAAAAATTATTCAGGTTCACATACAAACAACTTCGATCGCCGGCATAGCGTTCCTTGACTAAATCAAGTAAAAAAGTTGTCTTCCCTACTCCACGGAATCCTTTGATACAAATCAAACGCTGAGACCAGTCAATCTCATCCAGTAGCTCCCGACGGATCGTTTCCTTCGAATTCTCTACTAAAGTTTGATGTATCTGCACAAGATTTTCCATCTTTTTCCTGATTTCTGCTAACAAAAGTAAACAGGAATCTGACTTTTTTGCTATCCAGAGATAACAATTTCACACCAGATCTGTAATTTATAATTAATAAAAATAACATTGGAGACTAATTTTTACTGTTTCAAAGGAACGGCACAGTTAGTCACAAAGAGATGGAGTTAATCGAACCAGGAAACAGCAAGAAATTACTGAAGTACAGAGCAGATAGGAACAAATGAGTATCGGATGCCACACTTGCCTCGTATATCAATAGATGAACCAAAACATATTAACCATGGAGAGTCTATTTATTCTGAAAAGAAGGTTCATCCTCATGATGGCAGTCCTGTTAACAACCGGACTGTTCTTTTCTTGCCAGGAAGACCTTCTTGACCCGGAAGTTGGTGGGGCAAGCAAACTCAAAAGCGAAACGATTGATGGAATTCCAATGAGCGGGACACTACCCGGTGGAGCGCTTTATGAGATTAGCTTGCCTGAAACATGGGAATATTTGCCCAGCAAGATCTTGCTCGTCTATGCTCATGGTTATAAAAACCCGGACACCCCGGTTGAACTACCTACAGATGTAATACCGGACGGAATGGGTGGTACCATACCTATTAAGGATTTTGTGTTGAACACATTGAACATGGGATACGCATCAACCAGCTACAGGGCCAATGGGCTGGTGGTAGTTGATGCCATTACCGACCTGGTTGAATTAAGAGCCACGATTGAAGCCTTTTTTGACGAATCAAATCCAATGAACCCCGGCTACACGACGCCATCGGCAGTAATTTTGGTCGGGCCTTCGGAAGGCGGATTGATTACGGTACTGACAATTGAGCAAAACCCTGGTTTATTTGATGCAGCCATGGCTACTTGCTGCCCCATCGGGGATTTTTACGGACAACTTCAGTATTACGGAGACGCACATGTGCTCTTCAAATACTTCTTTGGCCCGAGTTTTAACGATATTAACCTCGGAAGCCCCAAAAGAATTTCGAAAAATACCATGGATGCCTGGAACAGCGGCATCTTACAGGCCGGAATTGTTCAGGCACTGCAAAATGATTACCTGTACAACGGAGGCGATAAAATCAGGCAATACCTGGCTTGTGCAAACATACCGGCTGATGTTTCAAATCCGGAAGCAGTTATTAAAGCAATACTGGAAGTGCTGCGTTTCCCAATCATGGCGACCAACGATGCCATTGACAGACTGGGCGGAAACCCCTACAACAACAAGTTCCCGATGCGGGAATATTCCGGCTCGGACAATGACCGGAAACTAAACCTGACCGTTGAGCGGATCTACGACAAAGACTGGCCAACTGCGGCTCAAAATGTAGCTGCTTATTACGAAACAAGCGGGATGCTTCAAACCCCACTAATCACTATGCACAATTTATCTGATCATGTTTCGCTTTACTACCATCAGCTTCTTTATGGCGAAAAAGTCAGTGCATTTGGCATGACTTTCCCGGGTGGCCACTACCCTGTTCCTCCGTTTTTTGACCCGGTATACGGGGTCCTGATCCACATACCGGCAACAAACCAATACGGACACTGCAACTTCCTGCCACAGGAAATTATTGCCGCACTCGGAAGTTTACCACTCTAATTTAGGCGAAAGGCTTCCGTGAGGGTTTCACTTTGAGTGAAGCCCTCACTATCACACAACTTGCTTTAACTGGCGGGCATGTTCGCCCAGAATAATCATGGAAGGCATGGGTGGATCGACTGTAGTCAGGAAACGGGCAACATCGCCCAATGTGGTTGTGAATATCTGCTGATCGGGATGGCCAACACGGCTAACTATTTGCAACGGGATGTCCGGCTCAACCTCAAGCTTTTGCAGTTCATCCGACAGGTATTCCAGATTTTTGAGCCCCATGTAAATCATCACCGGGGCATTAGTCTTCAACACGGAAGCAACCACTTCAACATCATCAAAACCGCCATTGCGTTTGTGCCCGGTATAAAACAAGGCCATACTGTTTCTTCCACGTAAAGTTACCGGGATGTGAAAACAGGTTGCCGCTGCCAAGCCTGCCGTAATTCCCGGAACAACTTCGACATTCAGGCTTTCGGCCAAGCAAAACTCAAGCTCCTCAGCCCCCCGTCCAAAAATAAACGGATCGCCGGCTTTTAAGCGAACAACACGTTTACCCTGCCGGGCAAATTCTTTCAATTTACGATGAATGTTGTCCTGCCGCTCTGTCTGGTGCTGACCGTCTTGGTAATGCTTGCCGGCATAGATTTTTAAACAGGAAGCAGAGGCCAATTCAAGGATTTCATCGCCATGCAAGGCATCATACAAAATAACCTCAGCCTGCTCAATGCGGCGAAGTGCCCGAACTGTCAGCAGTTCCGGATCGCCCGGCCCTGCTCCTACTATTGATATTAAATGATCGTTGTTCATACTGGATTCTGGTTTCTGGTTTTTCGATTCAATGTCGTTTAGTTAACGCCGTCAAGTCTAAAGACGTTGACAGGTTCCGGGCATCATGGACTTGTCAGCGTGCGAAGCTCCTGACAACGTCAACCAGACGCAAACAACAAAATTCAGACACGAACTAAACGACATTGATTTTAGAAATTTGGTTTTTGGAATTTCCTTAACACGTACGGTCAATCCCTTATAGCGTTAGCCTCATATCTTAACCGGTAAAATACATATCTGAACTCGTCCCGTCTGCTCCTTAACGTTATTCATGCGCTCCTTACCGTTAAAGTCCGGCTCCTTAACGTGCTTCTTCTATTCCTTAGCGTCAAAATCCTGTTCCTCAACATATTTCTTCGGCTCCTTAACATCACTCATGCGTTCCTTTGCGGTGATTTCCTGTCCCTTAACATGCTTCTTCTGTTTTTTCCTGCCAGTGAGGGTTTCACTTTAAGTGAAGCCCTCACTAAATACAAGCCGTCTACTGGCTAAACCTTAAGCTGCCTCAAATAATCCAAGGGGCTCGGGTATTTAAATTGATAGTTCAACTGACGGATAAGCTTGGTACTATCAACTATTTTATACGGCTCCGGCTGATCGGTAAACTCCGGCAACGGCAATCCCGAAATCTGCGCCGCCAACTCATAAAATTCCTTTCGGGTCGGGTGACCGGGCGAACACGCATTGAAAACCTCGCCCCACACATCCTGCCGGATTATCTCCCTGATAATGCCGATACAATCATCCCGGTGAATGAGGTTTACCGGTTTAGTCCCGTCAAGCACCTCCCGCTTACGACTTAAAAACCTGGCCGGGTTCCGGTCGGCGCCAATCAACCCACCAAAGCGCAGTACCGTTGTTTCAAATTTCGTGTTTGCCGTCAACAATTGCTCAGCTGTCACCAACGCTTTCCCCGATGGCTTTTCCGGCACCAATTCGTCACGTTCAGTTATTATTTCCCCGCCCTTCAGCTTTTCGTTTTTGGAATTTGGAATCTGGGATTTGGGATTTGAATTTTGGAATTTCGCCCCATTTTCAGCATAAACCGAAGTTGACGAAATGAACAGTACCTTTTTGATCGGGCCTTTTTCCAATTGCTGTATCAATTGCCCGATCTGCGCCGGAAAAACGGTCTCGATATCGGGAATCCGGCGTGGCGGAATTGAAACAATCAACACATCAGCATCAAAAAAAGCGGTGTCATCTATTTCAATCTTTTCCGGGCTAAGTTCAAGCAGGTATGGCCGGATTCCGGCATCACTGAGCACATTCACCTTTTCGGGCGATGTCACCGATCCTTTTACCAAAAATCCATCGGTAATTAATTGCTCAGCCAGCGCGAATCCAAGCCATCCGCATCCCAAAATCGAAATTGTCTTTCCCATGCTCATTCAAACATATTAAATCGCCCCACTGTTCGTTCCCGAAACGAAAGGGTCAATAGATGATTTTCCGTGTTGGCTCCGGTTCATTCAGTTTTTTGATGATCCGGTCAACCGAATATTTCACGAACAACAGCTCTTCATCTTCCGGAGAAACATTAACCGCATTCGGGAACACTTTCCAGGCAGTCATGGCCGTAGTTTCGCCAATGGCCATAATCTGTGCATTTGGTGCGGGAAAGTTGCCCGATGCTTTATAATTCTCAATAGCCGACGGACTGAAGAACAGGTAAGCATCAAAAGCTTCGTTTATCCACTTTTCAATCGGCGTGTTCTTATACACGTCCATTTCGTGGGCATGAATACCAAAGGTAAACAAACGTTCATACAAATCATTCAGAGCCTTGTCGCCACGCAGGTAAACAACACGTTGCCCGTTGTTGTGAGCCGAAATCAACCCGGCCAATGACAACGTGTTCGGTTCATCGGCCAGATGCACCTTCAGCCTGCTGTTCTTCAAAATGTCACGCTGTTTCTCCGAAAGGCAAAAAATCTCGTGCTTTGCCCGCGAACCAAAATGACGGCGAAAACGCACCAGCCAATGGGCTGCGTACGAACTGGTCACCACTAAACTCACCCGGTCTTCCCGGATTTCCTGCAGAAATTCGACATTCGGTTTCCGAAACCGGATCCGAACCAACGGATGCTCGATAAACCGAATAGGTTGTTTTCTCAGCCACCGGCGTGTGGCGGCTGATAAACTTCGTCCTATAAATATGGCAGGTAATTCCATTTTTTCAATGTTTAAAATCTTTTCCCCTGACTGTTTCCTTCACGTATCCTTTCCGAATGACAAAATCGCCAAAGCCTTCGCCCTGCTGCCTGTTCTGCGCGTAATCGGCAATAATCAGGCGCAGTTCGGCTAAAATTTGTTCCTCGGACAGCGTTTCTTTGTAGAGGGTGTTTAAACGTGTACCGTTCAAATTTCCTCCCAAATAGAGATTGTAATGACCAAGTGATTTGCCGATGAACCCGATTTCGGCCAGGTACGGCCTTCCGCAACCATTGGGGCAACCGGTCATGCGGATCACTATTTCCTCCTTCAATAATCCGAATTCATCTAAAATCGATTCGATCTTTGTGATTAAATCCGGCAGATAGCGTTCTGCTTCAGCAAAGGCAAGGGTACATGTGTTTAGGGCAACGCAGGCAATTGAGTTTTGCCGCAAGCCGGAAAGTTGCACCGGCCAAACACCATACTTTTTCAGGATTTGGTTAACCTTGTCCTTTTCATCGGTATTGGCAATAATCAGATTTTGATTGCCGGTTAAAATGAACTGGGCACCGACCTGTTCTGCCACTTCGCGAAGCGCCGTTTTTAATTGCAGCTGATCAGTATCCTTCACCCGGCCACCTTCGACAAACAAATTCAGGCTCCACTTGCCATTCCGGCCTTTCACCCAACCATAGCGGTCGCCATTTCGGGTGAAGTGGTATTCCCGGGCTGGCTGAAGCTCGTAGCCCAGGTATTTGTTCAACTCGGTTTTAAACCAATCCAGCCCGAGCCGATCGATCGTATATTTCAAACGGGCCTGTTTCCGGTTTTGCCTGTTCCCATTGTCTTTTTGAACAAGAACAACCTTTTCGGCCACATCAACGGCCTGCTCCGGGGTGCAAAAACCGATCACATCCCCCAGGCGCGGATAGGTTTCGGGCATGCCAAATGTTGATCCGAAACCACCGCCAACAACGACATTGTATCCAACCAGTTTTCCATCTTCCTGAATGGCAATGAACCCTAAATCCTGCGAAAACACATCCACATCGTTATAAGGCGGAACGGCTACACCGATTTTGAATTTCCGCGGGAGATAGCGATCACCGTAAATCGGCTCCACATCTTTTTTACCATCGACCAACAGTTTCTTGTCGAGCCAAATCTCGTGATAAGCCGTGGTCTGTGGTGTCAGATGTGCCGAAATGTCGCCGGCCAGTTTGTAGGCCTGCGCGTGCACTTCCGATTCCTCCGGGTTGGCAAACGACATCACATTCCGGTTCACATCGCCACAAGCGGCAATCGTGTCCATCAACGCGTCATTGATACCCTGGATAGTCGGTTTCAGCTTTTTCTTGATGACCCCATGTAACTGAAAAGCCTGCCGGGTAGTCAGTTTCAGGGTACCATTGGCATGCTCGTCGGCCAGCCGGTCCATTTGCAGCCACTGTGCCGCCGTGGCAACGCCTCCCGGCAACCGGACACGAATCAGGAATGAATAGGCCGGTTCCAGTTTTTGGCGTTTGCGTTCTTTTTCCAGGTCGCGGTCATGCTGCTGGTAAATTCCATGAAACTTCGACAGCTGCGTGTCCCCCTCGGCAATAGCCCCGGTAACCGTATCTGCAAGGCTTTCCACCAATGTTCCGCGTAAATAATTACTATCGTATTTCAGTTTTTCGACTTCTGAAAGTACACTCCAATCTATTTCTTTTTCTTTGCTCATCTTTCTATCGTTCTTTTGGTTTTATCATCCCTGCCATTAATACACGTCTGCCTGGAAACGTTTTTCTTTCTTTAATTTTTTGAAGTAGGCTTTGGCCTGCTCTTCCGTCATTCCTCCTTGTGTTTGAATAATATCGAGCAATGTTGACTGCACATCTTTGGCCATGTGTTTCATGTCGCCGCATAAGTAGAAGCTCGCTCCGTTTTCAAGCCAGTTAAAAATTTCGCGTTTCTTTTCGGCCAGGCGGTGCTGCACATACACTTTCTCGTCCTGATCTCGTGAAAAAGCCAGGTCAATCTTTTCGAGCAGCCCTTTTTTCAGGTATTTCTGCCACTCAACCTGGTACAAAAAATCAGACTGAAAGCGGCGTTCGCCAAAGAACAGCCAGCTTTTCCCTTTCAGGTTATTGGCTTCGCGATGTTGCAGGAATGCCCGGTACGGTGCAATCCCGGTTCCGGCGCCAACCATGATAATTGGTGCCTCTTCGTTTTCGGGCAACCTGAACCCAGGGTTGCGCTCAATATAAACCGGAATCTCCTGATCAATCTCAATACGGTCGGCCAGGTAAGTCGAGGCAGCCCCTTCCCGCTGACGGCCTTTTGTTTGGTAACGAACTGTTGAAACCGTGATGTGCACTTCATTACCCACCAATTCCTGGCTCGAAGAAATAGAGTAAAGCCTTGGCGGTAAAGCCCGGAGCAAATCAACCAGCTCCTGTGCCGTTAATTGAGATGGGAACTCGTGGAATAAATCCAACACATCATGTCCCCATAAATATTCGTCCAGCAATTTCTCGTCGTCCAGTATTTGCTGAACTTTCTCCAAACCGGTTTTTTCAGCATATTTTTGAATGACATCACGGTTAAGAACCGTTATCTCCAACTGGTGACGCAACGCGCTCTCAAGCTGAAATTCGCCTTTTTTAATTTTAACCGTTTCGCTGGCATCCAGTTGTAATGTATCAATGATTTGATTGACCAAAGCCGGTGGGTTATCCGCCAAAATCCCCAGAGAGTCGCCCGGTTGATAAGAGATTCCTGATCCGTCAAGGGACACTTCAACATGATAAACCTCCTTATCGGAATCGCGTCCGGTAATTTTTACTTTATCCAGAATTGTTGCCCGAAAAGGTTTTTTCTGATTATAAACAACTGCTTCCGTAGCCTGAAGATTTGACGTTCCGGCATTTGCCTGGGCCGGCACTTGTTCACCCAGTTTCTCCAGTACGGCATTCATCCAAGCCGCAGCATCTTCTTCGTAATCCACGTCGCAAGTCACAAGAGGTACCAGTTCCTTTGCGCCAGTCTTTTTCAGGGCATTGTCAATGTCAATCCCGGTTTGGCAGAATAGTTTGTAACTCTTATCGCCCAATGCTAAAACAGAATAATTCAGGTTCGGTAACTTAGGCGCCCGTTTGCCGGTAATGAAGCGGTGGAAATCCTCGGCCATTTCGGGTGGTTCGCCTTCGCCGTGCGTACTCACAATTACCAGCAGGTTTTGCTCCTGCTCCAATTGTTTCGTGTTATAATCGTCCATTGGGAACACATCTGCCGCAATTGATTTCTGCGCCAAAAGCCCTTTTAGTTTTTTGGCAAGTCCTTCGCTCCTTCCGGTATGCGAACCATACAAAACGGTCAGCTTCAATGCTGCCGGTGTTGCCGCCTGTTCCGGAGCAGATACCACTCCGGCAGCATTCGCACCAACCGGCTGATACGCTCCCGTGGCCAGTCCATGAAAATAGCCACTCAGCCATATCAATTGCTGCGGTCCTGCCCCATCCAGCAACTGTTCCAGCGCTTTCGACTGCGCCTCACTTAAAGGATTCAATTTAATACTCATTTGTTTTTGTTTTATTTTTCAGATAGTCTTTAATTTCATTTCTTAAGCGGATGGATTCAAACACATCCGTTGCATTTGAACTTACTGCCACCCTGATATTTCCCTGCTGATAAATTGCCGGAGATACAAACTGGCAAAGCTCCGGTTGATCGTGAATATTTACCAAAACCCCGGCATCCCGTCCGTCTGCTGCAATCTGCCTGTCCAGTTCCGGATTATTTGTGCATGAGTAAAGCATGAGATAACCTGCCAAATCAGACTTTTCGTATGCTTTCAATGAATAAGGAATACCACTGTTTTTAATCTCTTCGCACACATCGAAGGCCACAACCTCAACAGTTGCATCAAAGCGTTTCAGGATTTGTATTTTCTTCCAGGCGCTTTGACCTCCGCCAATAATCAGGATTTTCTCATTGGCTATATTGATGGCAATTGGTAAAAAATTTCGCTTCATAACACTTAAATTTGATACTCAATATCTGAACTGTCGTGACGTCCAAACTTGATTTTGTTCCAGGTGCGTTCGTGCAAATAGTACAGGAACATTTTCGTAAATAACTCTACGCCTCCAATTGTTATAGCAAAATCCAATTTGCCGGTTACCAGCCAGGCAATCGTCATGGTGTCAATTGTTCCTACTGTTCTCCACGAAACTGATTTCACAACACTGCGGTAAGCTTTCTCTCTCATGCGTATATTTTTCTTTGTTTTTAAATACTGTTTTCAGGAAGGAATTGGCCTAAAACAAAAAACCCCTCTGCATTGCAGAAGGGCTCTCGTTTTTATATCGATATGTGTATACCAATTCTAACTCCTTTCCTTCTGCAAAAAAGAACAACAACACATACACATCATCATGTTTGCGCTGAATGAATTTGATATTGCAGAAGAAATATTTTTCATTTGTTATTTTTATCCTACTGATTTAGTTGCAAAAATAGATACTAAATCGACATTTCCAAATACTTCGATGTGTTTTTTTTATTAAATCTAAATAAGAAATTCTTAAAATACTTAATTTCAGCCACAAGAAAATTTACAAATTATCATCATTTCTTTCGTACTTCCTTCTATTTATTATTTTTGTGACAAAAATCATAAATAGATGAAAGACACTAAATCCTGTAAGAATATCAGCGAGGTCAGGGACGAAATCGACCGCATCGACCGGGAGATTATGGAACTAATGGCAAAGCGTCAGGAGTTTGTGCACGAAATTGTTCGTTTCAAAACAGATAAAGAAAGTATTGTTGCCCAACAAAGGCAGGAACAACTTTACAAGCAGCGACGGTCTTGGGCTGAAGAATTAGACCTTTCGCCGGAGATGATTGAAGAGGTTTACCAAACAATCGTCCGTCACAATATCAAAAAAGAAATGGAACTCCATGACAAATCAAAAAACAATAAGACTTAAAAGTATGTACAAAAAAGAAATTAAAGTGGTGGATTGCACCGTTCGGGACGGTGGTCTGATGAACAAGTGGCAGTTTGATGACAAATTTGTGAAAGGAGTATACGATGCCTGCGTTGAAGCGGGTGTTGATTATATGGAAATTGGCTATATCAGCAGCGAAAAAGCCTTCAACCGGAAAGAAGTTGGCCCATGGAAGTTTTGCTCAGACAAGGATTTGCGGCGCATTGTAGGCGACAATAATACCAACCTGAAAATTTCGGCCATGGCTGACATCGGCCGTATTGACCTTGATGATATCCCCATGGCCAGCGACAGTGCCATCGACATGATGCGCGTGGCCTGTTATGCCCACCAGGTAGACAAAGCCATTGAACTGGCGCACCACTGTATGGACAAAGGCTACGAAACAACTATTAACCTGATGGCTGTTTCAAAAGTGAATGAACGCGACCTCGAAGAAGCCCTGGCTGATGTTGCCCAATCTCGTGTCCCTGTTTTTTACCTGGTTGATAGCTTTGGCAGTATGTATTGCGAAAGCGTTGAGTACCTGATGAAAAAATATAAAGAAGCGCTTCCCGGCAAAGAAATCGGTATCCATGCCCACAACAACATGCAGTTGGCCATGTCGAATACGATTACTTCGCTGATCAACGGGGCAACCTACCTGGATGCCACACTGCTCGGAATGGGACGCGGAGCTGGAAACTGCCCAATCGAAATACTGATCGCTTTCCTGAAAAACCCCAAATACCGGTTACTGCCGTTGCTAAAAGCAATTCAGGAAGAAGTATTGCCCTGGCAACAAAAAATCGATTGGGGTTATCACGTTCCCTACCTGATTACAGGCGCGTTAAATGAGCATCCACGGAGCGCGATGGAATGGATGGACTCCGACCGCAAAAACGATTTCGTGTCGTTCATGAAAGAAATGCACGACTACGAATTATTGGAATAGTACCTTTTACCACGAGTAATCGTGAACCAATACCTGAATTCATTGCAAAGCCCGACTTTTTTGTTGGGCTTTTTTACGATCTACAACGTTGTTGTTCTTTAGCCGGACAGGCTCCTCCATTTACAATCCCTGGATGAATGGGATTTAAGCATGTTTGACAAATAAAATTGAATCGTTCAAATTTTATTTGATAAATATTTCGGTCAGTTTCTTCTTTTTAAGCCCGACTGCGTTATTTTTGCCTGTTCCAAAAAACAAACAGGAAAATATAATATTCCTACGAACAAAGATTCCATGAAGAGAACCATAAAAGATTACTTATTAATCACCTTGAAAGGAATTGCCATGGGGGCAGCCGATGTGGTCCCGGGTGTTTCGGGTGGTACAATTGCATTTATTACCGGCATATATCAGGAGCTGATTGACTCCATCAAATCCGTCAATTTCGTTTCACTAAAACTACTGTTAACGGGTAAGTTCAACCAGTTTTGGAGCGCAATTAACGGCAATTTTCTGGCCAGCCTCATTTTAGGAATCGGAATAAGCGTATTGTCACTTGCCAAAGGATTGAAGTATTTGCTGGAACACCACCCGATCCTGATCTGGTCCTTCTTCTTCGGGTTGATCATCGCCTCTGCTATTTACGTTGCAAAAGATATAAAGGAATGGAAAGTTGGAACATTCCTTTCGGTAATAGCAGGAGCCGCAATTGCATATACCATCACGGTGATTACGCCAGCCGAAGCAAATACCGGTTACGGATTTATCTTTCTTTCCGGGTCGATTGCGATTTGTGCGATGATCCTTCCCGGGATTTCAGGAAGTTTTATACTCGTGCTGCTCGGTATGTACAAGTTCATTTTGGGAGCCGTTTCCGATTTTAACTTACCGGTGATAGCCATTTTCCTATCGGGCGCCGTGGTTGGAATTGTCATCTTCTCGAATGTGTTGTCGTGGCTTTTAAGAAAATTTTATAATCTCACTATTGCCATGCTGGCCGGTTTTATGATTGGCTCGCTAAACAAGGTTTGGCCATGGAAGGAGGTCGTTGAAACGTTTACAGACCGTCATGGAGAAATAAAGCCATTGATCGAACAAAACGTTTTGCCCTGGAATTATTTTGAAAAAACAGGACAGGAACCACTTCTTATTTATGCCTTGGTGCTTGCAGCCTTTGGCTTTGCACTTATTTTTGTAATTGAAGGATTGACAAAAAAATTGAAAAATAATTGATAATGAAAACATACGGACTAATTGGATACCGCCTGGGTTATTCTTTCTCAAAAGGATTTTTCACTGAGAAATTTGAAAAAGAAGGGCTTAAAGAGCATGAATATGTGAATTTTGAGTTGGATACGATTGACGAGTTTCCTTCCATTTTTGAGAAGAATGACCACATTGCCGGTTTAAATTGTACCATCCCTTACAAACAGCAAATCATGCGTTTTATGGATGAAATTGACCCTGAAGCAGCAGAAGTCGGAGCAATTAATACCGTAAAAATCATTCGCCAGCAGGAAGGCATGAAGCTCAAAGGATTCAATACCGACATCTATGGTTTTGGGAACTCGTTGAAACCGATGCTTGGCGAAATTCACAAAAAGGCCCTGATCCTGGGAACCGGTGGCGCGTCAAAAGCAATCAAATACATTCTTGGCAAACTTGGAATTGACTACATATCGGCATCAATTGAGGAAGAATTATTTGAGAAGGAAATCCGTTATAACCAAATAGATGCAGATGTATTGAACGATCACCTGATCATTATCAACGCCACTCCTCTCGGCACTTTCCCAAAAGTTGATACTTGTCCGGATATTCCGTACGAACACCTGACCAGCAACCATGTGCTATTCGACCTGGTTTATAACCCTGAAGAAACCCTTTTCATGAAAAAAGGAAAAGAAAAGGGCGCTTCAGTGAAAAATGGCCTTGAAATGCTGCACCTGCAAGCCATTAAGGCCTGGGAAATATGGAACAGCTAGATAATTCAATTCCCGAGCGGGAAAAATGAAATATCAATTTCTTCGGTCTCGTCTTTTTGCTTTAACGAAAATTTGCCTGCTGGTGTAATTGTCATTTTATGATTTGCAGCCAGCAGTGTTAATTTTTTGGTCAGGCTGACTGCTTCCAACTCATGTAAATCGGTATTGAAATAAATCTTCAAATTTGATTTATTCTTATCATCAAACTGGATCAGGTAAGCCGTATGTTCAGCAAAAACCAAATCATCATAGGCATACGAAACGTCTGTTCCGGCTTCTTCCAGAATCATTTTAACCTCGGAAAAGGGTCTGAATGCAATTGTCATGGTATATGTGTTTTTTAGTTAACGTAAATTCGATCTAATTTTAAAGCGCAATTATCTCTTTTTCAGAAATCTTGTGTATTGAAAAATCTTGAAGACTGTTGAAAGCGATAGAAAACAATTGTTTCCCACTGTTTCCTAATACATTCAAGCCTAAGATTGCATCCTAAGCATCTGAATATCATTTCAAATTTTTTATTTCATGTCGGATTCAGGTCAAATTATTAACCCGAATTATTTGCAACTGGTAGAACTGCAGCTACTACAGGAAGACCCGCATGCAGATGGCTCTTCAATACTCCCAGAATCGTGTTCATCCAGTAGCTGCTCTTTGTACAGCCTGATATTGTCATCAACCAGCTTTCCCTGTGGCCTGTAAACTTTAATGTTGTTGTCGACCAGTATTTTGTATGCCATCGGACGCACATTCGGGCTGATTATCGCCTTTACAATATCGTCGTCACTCCCTTTTTTCAGGTCGAGCCCGAAACGTGTCATTAACTCCGATTTTGAGAACACTTCGTTTTGATTGGCCAGGACATCATGCACACAATAAAAATTCGCCTTGTAGAAATCATCGGCCAACACATTGACCAAAGCCACATTTTTTCCAATCACCGGGATACAAATCTTCATAGTCATCAATTTTGGGGTTAAACTTTAACTTTTGGTCTTGTCAGGTAATTGATGACCACAGGCAAACAATAGCCATACCTCATTTCAAAATATACTGAGATACAGACGACTAAATAAACACGACACTTGAAAAATCTTACATTTTTGTAGGCTGATCCTACCGGATTGTAAGAAATCGATTTAGCATATTAGGATATAAACTCAGGAAAAGCTTCTACTCACCGGCAAGTTTAATCAGGGCCTCACGTTTTCTGCCATCCATCAAAATTTCCAATTCTTCTGAAAAGCAGACATGTTTCACGTAGTTGAGTTCTTCTTCAACTTCCTGACGCTCCAACATGTCCAGGTTCACCATGGCATCACGTGATTTGTGCGGAACCGAGAAGTAGCCAACATTCATGGAAGTGACATTATGAAAAAAGTGCGATCCCAGCGAACCATCAAGCGGAAAATCGGGCAACCCCAGCTCAATAATTATCCGGGCTTTCGATATCTGGGCCCACGTTACCGGAATCCCGGTAAACGGATCACGGCTTCCCCAACGCCCCGGCCCAATAAGAATATATTCCTTGCCCGCTATTTCCATTTTCTTATTAAACAGGCTTATCTCTTTGGCAATTTCTTTGGTTTTTATCTTGTCAAATTTTTCAGGCGATACGATGATCACATCCCGGATGCCTTTTATCTGACCGTTGCCCATACCCCGTTTGGCAAACAAAAGCGTTTTGTCCTTGCTAATTTCCCCCAAATCGATGACCAATTCTTCTTCACGGCGGATCAGCGGTTTAATCTGCAATAAATAGAAGGTAGGCACACCATCGTCACCTTTCTCCAGATCAACTGCATATTCCATTTCTACCGGTGAGCCCATTGCCTCGCGGAACAAGCGCAACAAGAACCGGATAGTCTCAGCAAAAGGCAGATAATTGTATTTCAAGATGTTGGCAAAATTCACAACCCGGGGACCGCGCGCATTCAGGCCGGGCACCAAATCATCATTTTCCATATCATATACCGAGACACAGTGCTCAAAATTGCCGTCTGCTTCAGCCTCACGGACACTGACTTTCAATATGGCTGCGGTTTCACCATCTTTTACAAGATCAACCTTATCACGGGTCATATCAACAGCATAGAACTCCCGTTGTGAATCACGCACCTGATCGTTGATACTGCTTGGATGGATATTCGGGTACTTCGGGCAAAACCGGTAGGAACTTTCACCTCCAACAACGTACATTCCCAAACCAATGGCCGCAACAGCAAAACCATCCTCCGGCTCCATGTACGAAACCGGATAGTAATTGTACGATTGGGCCACACCGCTAATTGACGGATAGTAACGTCCGTTATGCTCATGACCGACCACTTCCTGGATAATAACGGCCATTCTTTCCTCTTCAATCTTATAGTTGACAGCATCGAAATATGAAATGGCCGAATCAGTAAAAATACTGGCATAAACAAGTTTAATCGCCGTTTCGAGCTGACTGTACCGAACAATAACATCCGGATGATTATTCGGAATGAGGTAAGTTGAGTACACGCCCGAAAACGGCTGCAACAACGAATCCTCGAATAAGCCGGATGACCTGATAGCCAAAGGTCTCGTCATCTTTTCGGCATACTTGAAAAGTATGTCTTTCAAACTATCGCTCAACTGCGATTCGAGA